>NZ_FNGA01000003.1:0-354282 GCF_900101105.1 Maridesulfovibrio ferrireducens | reverse complement strand
CAATAATGTTTTATGCTTTCTCATGCCTTAACTGGCAGAAATTCAGTATGACTAGTAATAAGAAAAGGAATAATCATGAATAAACAATTCAGCCCGATAACTCTCTGTTGCCAAGATAAATTTGATAAAGTTTTAAAGACATGCGGTCAGCTCACATCAGATTATACTTTCGCAAATATTTGGGGATGGACAGATTACTACGGCCTTGAGCTTAACTGCTCAGACAACCTTGTGTGGGTAAGACAGACCAAGCCGGACCTTATACATTGGGCTCCTATCGGCGATTGGGAAAGTATCAATTGGGAAAAGTGTGAGATGATGAACACACCCGGAACCAGATTTACCCGCATCCCTGAAAAACTAGCTTTACAACTGCAAGACATCTTCGGAGACAAACTTATACTGGAAGAGAATCGTGATCACTTCGACTATGTTTATTCAGTCGAAGAATTAATAGAACTTCGTGGCAAAAAATTTCACAAAAAAAAGAACCTGTTTCATCAATTTATCAAAAAATATGACTTCGAATATAGAGAAATTACCCCTGACTGCGTAGAAGAAGTGCTTGAAATGCAATTTGACTGGTACCGCTGGCAAGAAGAAAACAATAATTCAGCAGCACTTGTTGCGGAAAATGAAGCCATTTCAAAAGTACTTAAAGAGATGGACACCATTACACATCTCACAGGCGGAACTCTGCGCATTGACGGGCGCATAATAGCCTACACAATAGCTGAACCACTGGGTAAAGATACAATTGTAATTCATTTTGAAAAAGGAAACACCTATTTTAAAGGTGTATATCAGGCGATCAACCAGATGTTCCTTGAAAACTCTGCAAGTAATAAAAAATTTGTAAACCGTGAACAGGATCTTGGCGAACCGGGTCTGCGAAAAGCTAAACTTTCATACAACCCTGTTGATTTTATGAAAAAATATGAAATCACTGTCCGCTAGTTTTTTCAGGTAATTTAAATGATTCTGACATCGACAAAACGCAAAAGGTTCGTAGTTCTCGGACTTGACGGACTTCCTGCGTCTCTTGCTGTTAAAATGGCCGCAAGATTACCTAATCTTAATAGAATTGCGGGTAAAAACAAACCACTGACTGCTGAAACACCGGAACTATCTCCTGTAAACTGGACTTCTTTTTTCACAGCAGCCGGGCCTGAAACACATGGAGTTTACGGCTTTACGAAATTAGATAGAAGTTCTTACACGCTATCCATAAACAATTTCGACAACGTTTATGGATCTACTCTTTTCGACCGCATAGGAGAAAAAGGGCTAGTCAGCAAAGTGATTAACCTTCCAAACACCTACCCTGCGCGCCCGTTAAGAGGAATGCTCATTTCCGGTTTTGTAGCGGATTCACTTGAAAAAGCTGTTTACCCGCCGTTTCTATTAGCACCGCTTAAAAAGTCAGGATTTATCTTAGAGGCAGACACAAGCAAGGGTTTAATGGACCCGCAGTATCTGATAGATCAAGTGAGCAAAACACTCGAATGCCGACTTAACGCATTCGAAATGCTCTGGAATGACCTTGCGTGGGATCTGTTTGTAATAGTCTTTACAGAAACGGACAGACTCTTTCATTTCCTCTACCCTGCGTTTGAAGACACTAATCACCCTTTGCACAATGTTTGTATGAATTTCATGATTAAATGGGACGCAGCAATCGGACGGGTTCTTGATAAGTTTGATGCTCTTCCCGGCGATAAAAAGCTCATCTCTTTTGCCGACCACGGATTCACATCTCTTGAAACCGAGGTTGACCTCAATGCGTTCCTCATTCAAAAGGGACTTCTAAGCCTTAAGCACATTCCGTCTGACCAATGGGATTCAACCGCCATCAGTGATGAGAGTAAAGCTTTTGCACTTGATCCCGGCAGAATTTATATCCATACAGCTGAGAGATTCGACAGAGGGCAAGTGAGCAAAGACGAGATTCAATCCATAACTGAAACTATCGCTTTTGATCTTATGGAATTGAAGTTTAACGGTCAGCAGGTTATGGAATCAGTTCAAACAACCGCTGAACTTTACGGCGAAACAGCAATCGGCAATCCACCGGATTTAATTTGCACAGCAAAGCCCGGATTTGACCTTAAAGCTAAATTCGACCGTAAAGACATTTTCGGATTCTTCGGAAGAACCGGTACTCACACCCGCGAGGATGCTTTTTTTTACAGCTCAGACGGAGAACAAGCCGACCTAATGCGCGACACAGGTAAGATGATCCTAAACTGGTTCAATATTTCCCCTCTGAAAAATTAGCCTAACCAGTACAATATATCTTGCCACTTTTCTTTAATACCCCCTTCCCCCTAATAGGGTTTCCAAAGGGGATTATCCCCTTTGGTGAGGGTGCAGGGGGCAAAGCCTCATGCCCGTCGGAGACAAAAAAATGATCGATTTCAAAAAAGAACTGAATCCAGCGCAATATGAAGCCGCCACAAACCCTCAAGGCCCGGTACTTGTTATCGCCGGAGCAGGCAGCGGAAAGACCAGAACGATTGTCTACAGACTTGCATGGCTTGTCGAACAAGGCATCCCTCCTGAATCAATCCTGCTGATGACCTTCACCCGCAAAGCAGCACAGGAAATGCTGACCAGAACGGAACAAATTCTGGGTAGACCTCTGCATGGAACCAATGGCGGAACTTTTCACTCATTTGCTTTTTCTATTCTGCGACAGAACAGTGCGGAGATAGGCTTTCCAAACGGCTTTACACTCATGGACCGTGGCGACTGCGAAGATGTCATACGGGAAGTTAAAAGCAATTTCGGATTCGGCCAGAAAGATCGTTCTTATCCTAAAAAAGCCACTCTGCTGGATATGGTGACCAAATCCAGAAACAAAGAAGTCTCCATAGATTTCCTGCTCAATTCTGAAGCATTTCACCTCGCTTGCTACGGACAGGAGATGGAACAGATTTCAGACGGCTATGCCATCTATAAAAAACAGCACGGCTTGATGGATTATGACGATCTCCTTTTTTATCTTGAAGAACTGCTTTCAAAAGATGAATTCCTCAGAAATTCATTACGCAGCCGCTTCCAATATATCATGGTGGACGAATATCAGGACACCAACCTTGTGCAGGCTCGTATTGTACAACATCTGGCCGGTAAAAACGGTAATATAATGGCTGTCGGCGATGATGCGCAGTCTATCTATTCTTTCAGAGGCGCTGATGTCACCAACATCCTGAAATTTCCTGAAATTTTTAATGACGTAAAAATAGTTCGCCTTGAACAAAATTACCGTTCAACGCAACCGATACTCGATATTACCAATGCAATTCTGGACGGTGCTGCAAATAAATTTGATAAGAAGCTATTCACTGAAAAAACATGGGGCAAAAAGCCACAGTTGATGATTCCGCTAAGTGACTTCAGCCAGTCTACAAGAATTCTGGACCGTATTATCGAATTACAGAAAAGACACGGTCCCGAAGAGGTCGCTGTTCTTTTCAGAGCGGGATATCAGAGTTACGGGCTGGAAGTTGCCCTCAAAAGATTAGGCGTAGGTTATAAAAAATATGGCGGTCTTAAATTTAATGAAGCCGCACATATTAAAGATGTTCTATCCTTTTTGCGTCTTGTTTCTAATCCTGCTGATATTATTGCTTGGCAACGCTGCCTGGGACACATCAAAGGGGTCGGTCCTAAAACAGCTCAAAAAATTGCGAACACCGTCATTTCCGGTGATATAAACGCTATCAACAAATACACTCAAAAATATTCCCTGCTTAAAGATATTCTTGCTGATATCGACGGATTGCGAGAAAAAAGATCATCCCCAGCAACTTCCCTTGAAGTTGTTATTCCTCTTTATACACCGATACTTGTTGCAACTTATCCTGACGACTACCCCAGACGTGAAGCGGGACTTGATCAGCTTTTACAAATTGCAAACAACTACACCGATCTCGATAGTTTTCTTGCTGACATGTGCCTCGATCCTGATCAGCACCGTGAAGAGGCTGCACAGGAAAATGTTCTTACGCTTTCAACCATTCACTCGGCAAAAGGGCTTGAATGGAACGCTGTAATCATTATCGATCTGGTGGAAGACAGATTTCCTTCCCGCAAATCAATGCACAAACCTCTTGAATATGAAGAGGAACGCAGACTGCTGTACGTTGCCTGCACCCGCGCGAAAGAAGAACTTATTCTTTCGGCTCCGGCATCACTTTACCGTAAAAACTCTGATTTCAACGAACCAGCGGTCCCGAGTCCTTTTATACGGGAACTGGATAATTACTTATTTGACGAATTGCATGAATCTTATTCCGGCGGAATGAATAAACAGCAGATTGCGGCTGTGCCATCTTTTGACACAACTCCCCGTAATGCGGATTCTACTCCAAACAAAAAAAACAGTTCCGCACAGAAATTAGGACATTGCACACATAAGATTTTCGGACGCGGTAAAATAATCGATAAAGTTGATCCCAATAAACTTAAAATTAATTTCCCGGGATTCGGGGTTAAAGTAATCGTAGAAGACTTCGTTGAGCTATTGTAGGTAAAAAAATGAAAAATTTAAACTCCGAACAAGACTTTCTAGCACTCATAGACACCTACTTTCCGTCCATAAACGGGCACGTAACTTTAGGCAGAGGCGACGACTGCTCCATTTTACGGACAAACGAAGAACTCTGTATAAGTAAGGATCTTTTTCTTGAAGATGTACATTTCCGACGCTCATACTTTTCACCCGCAGATATCGGATACAAATCGCTTGCCGTAAACATCAGTGACATTGCAGCAATGGGCGGGGTTCCAAAAGGTTTTGCCCTTGGCCTTATCGTTCCGCCGGAACTGGATGAAAGTTACTGGGATTCACTCCTGAAAGAAATGGCTGAACTTGCAAACCGACACGGACTTATCCTTGCCGGAGGGGACTTGTGCAAAGGTGCCTCGCTTGGCATATCCGTAACGGTCTGGGGTGAACCATTTCAGAACCCGAAACAAAATTCAGGCTCTAAAGGTAAATTTTTAACCCGTGGCAATGCCAAACCGGGCGACATACTTTTCATACACGGCTCATTAGGGCTTGCGCGCACCGGTATGCTTATGCTGGAAAAAGATGAACCGTCTGAGTGCAAGACTTACCCAGCGAGCGTACAGGCTCATTTACGGCCTCAAATACGAATAGAAACAGGTAACGCTCTTTCGACATTCCCCTCCGTAACAGGACTGATGGATTTATCTGACGGTCTGGCACGGGATCTGCCACGTTTTATTAATTGCTGCGAAACAGCATTCGGAGCTGAAATATCTTTATCCGAAGCTCTTCTTCACAGCGAAGTTATACGATTTGCCGAAACAAACGGAATTTTACCCGAAGAGCACGCTTTTCAAGGCGGTGAAGATTACGCTCTTTTCGGAGCCGCTTCCGCTGATGGATTTGATGAGCTGATGAATACAGTAAAAGGAATTGTCCCAATCGGAGTGCTTACTGATAGACCTGAAATTTTACTCAACGGCAAAAAGTATTCAGAAAAAGGATTTGATCATTTTTCAGGTTAGTTGCAAGATTTGAAATTGGGGATTCTTAAACAACTTTTTTCAAAAAGGGATTTAAGCCACCGGAAACTCTTAAGGAGAGAAAATGGATACTGATCTAAAAATAATAGGCTATATAAAGTCAGAATTCACCAAAAGAGAAGATACACCTAAACAAGGCGATGAAGGTGGCGTTGAAGCTGTCCTTCACATCAAAGAAGAATTTTCCGAAGCTATGGACGGACTGAAACCGGGCATGGAAATTTTATTGCTTTCATGGCTGCATGAAGGCGATCGAAGCTATTTGAGAGTACATCCGCGAGGAAACAAAGCAACCCCTATGCGGGGAGTTTTCTCTACTCGCTCCCCTGACCGTCCAAATCCGATAGGACTGCATCCTGTCACCATAAAAAGCGTAAATGGACTTGAAATCAGAGTTTATCCGCTTGAAGCCATAGACGGAACGCCTCTTCTGGATATCAAGAACGCATAAGAAGCTGTCGAAAAAAGCACGCAAAAAAAAGGAAGAGAAATTTTCACTACTCTTCCCACGGGGTCGTCAATAAAGACTGACCCCGCGTGGGGAATATTTCAGCGATAAAATAACCGCTAAAACCAACCTACTATAATTTAGCGGGGACGATAAGTAATTCTACCGCGAGTCAAATCGTATGGAGAAAGTTCAACTGTAACTTTATCGCCGGGCATTACTCTAATACGGAATTTGCGCATTTTTCCAGAAATATGAGCCAAGACTACGTGGCCGTTTTCAAGCTCAACTCTGAACATAGCATTAGGGAGAGCTTCCTCAACGGTTCCATTAACTGCAATTCCTTCTTCTTTTGCCAAAATAATTTCTCGATTTTTTAAATTTAAATTAGAAAAGCCTACTAACGCTTAAGCGACAGCAGGCTTTATTTTTGATATTCCCGATGATCGGAAATTTTGTAACAAGACTGTCTTCAGGTATAATTTTGAATTGATGAAACTAAAAAATCTCACCAGCCCAAAGGGGCTTTATACCAAAACGGAACGAATTACCAGCGTTTTGGACGCTCCTCCCGTGGGCGGGCCTCATTTACTTTAAGATTACGTCCACCAAAATCGTTTCCATCAAGTGATTCTATTGCCTGCAAAGCACCCTGATCATCCATTTCAACAAAACCGAACCCACGCGGGCGTCCTGTTTCGCGATCTGTTATCAAGTTGACAGAAATAACTTCACCAAACTCTTCAAAAGCTGATTTAACGGCTTCTTCGGAAGCACTCCAAGGAAGATTACCCACGTAAATGTTTTTAGACATTTCTCAAAACTCCATAAAACGTTGCATCTTTTAACACTAGACCAGACAGCCGTTCCCGATTAAATTTGCTCGATCCGACCCTTAGATTTTGGCTTTGGAACCTACCAAGCCATGAAATCAATTCAACTAAATACCTATAAAAACGATCTATGATATTACGCTGATATCTGGCGTCCTAATTAGCCCCTTATAATCTTCTACAAAAAAAAGCAATAGCCCGCACAAAAAAGATGAACACGTCATCCTTTCCATGCAGGCTATATATAGATAGACTTAAATAACTAAGCTATTTTTTTGAGCCAGCTCATCATCTTACGAAGATCAGTACCTACTGTTTCAACCTGATGCTCTGCGTTAATGCGACGCATTGCATTGAAATGAGCTTTTCCAGACATATTTTCAACAATAAACTCTTTAGCAAATTCACCCTGCTGAATTTCTGTGAGAATTTTCTTCATTTCTTTACGGCTTTCAGCGTTAATAACTCTAGGTCCGCGAGTTAAATCACCGTATTCAGCGGTATCACTGATTGAATAGCGCATGTTAGAAAGACCTCCTTCATAAATAAGGTCAACGGTCAATTTCAGTTCATGCAAACATTCGAAGTATGCCATTTCAGGCTGATAACCAGCTTCAACCAAAGTTTCAAAACCAGCCTTGATAAGCTCACTTACACCACCGCAAAGAACAGCCTGCTCACCGAAAAGGTCAGTTTCAGTTTCTTCACGGAAGTTTGTTTCAATAACACCTGAGCGAGTTGCACCGATACCTTTTGCATAAGCAAGAGCGATATCAAGAGCTTTGCCAGAAACATTCTGATGAACTGCAACCAAAGAAGGAACAGCTCCACCTTCAGTGAAAGTACGACGAACGAGGTGACCTGGTCCCTTTGGAGCGATCATGATTACATCATTATCTGCATTAGGAACAATCTGGTCAAAGTGAATATTGAAACCATGACCGAAAGCAAGAATATCACCGGACTTGAGGTTCGGAAGAATATCATTTGTATAAACTGCTGCCTGAACCTGATCAGGTAGAAGAATCATAATTAAGTCGGCTGCGGCTGTGGCTTCTGCTGCGCTTACAGGCTCAAAACCGTGTTCTTTAGCGAGGTCATAGTTACGTCCTCCGGGACGCTGACCGACAACAACCTTAACACCTGAATCACGTAGATTCTGAGCGTGAGCATGGCCCTGGCTACCATAACCGATGATGGCTACAGTTTTGTCTTTCAAAAGTCCTAAATCTGCATCATTTTCGTAATAAACTTTCATTGAATTCTCCTGATTTTCACTTTCAATCGGACACGAAACCATAACAGTTTCCCGGCAGATTTAATCACACGATTAGAATCTGTCAGAGATCTTTTCTATGCCGAAATATTGATTGAAATTTAATTATACTTGCAAAGCACGCTTCATTGCGACCGTACCGGTACGGGCAACTTCCTTAATACCAAATCTGGATAGCAGATTAATCAATGCATCGATTTTACCGTGATCTCCGGTAACCTCAAGCGTCAGCTCGTCCACGCTGACATCAACAACTTTACATCTGAATATATCTACTATTCGAAGAATTTCAGCCCGTTTAGCATCTTCAGCATTAACCTTAAGCAGAACCATTTCTCTCTCAACAGATTTAAGCTCTGTGAGATCGACAACTTTAATAACCGTAACGAGCTTTCTCAGCTGTTTAACGATTTGTTCAATGATCTGCTCATCACCTACAGTGGTTATGGTCATCAGCGAAACGCCTTCTTCCAGAGTAGGCGCAACGTTAAGGGATTCAATATTGAATCCGCGTCCGCTGAACAATCCTACAACTCTGGAAAGAACTCCGGGTTCATTTTCAACCATGACGGACAGAGTATGTCTCATTATTCTATCCTCCTAAACGAGCAACATGTCGGCTAGTGATGCTCCGGCAGGAACCATAGGATAAACATTCTCCTCTGGATCAACCCGGACATCGATAATACAAACCTTAGGGAGAGCAAACGCCTCCGTAAGCACAGGCACGACATCTTTCTCTTCGGTTACTCTGAACCCGACAGCTCCGTAGGCTTCAGCTAGTTTTACAAAATCCGGCTGAGCATCCATACAGGTTTCACAGTAATTACGATTGTAAAAAAGTTCCTGCCACTGACGAACCATACCAAGATAACCATTATTTAAAATAACAATCTTGACCGGAAGATCATTGCAGACAGCAGTCATCAATTCCTGAATATTCATCTGAATAGAACCGTCTCCGGCAATATCCACGACAAGCCGGTCAGGAAACGCCATTTGCGCGCCGATGGCAGCAGGAAGTCCATACCCCATCGTTCCTAAACCGCCCGAAGACAGAAAAGATTTTGACTTTTTAAACTTATAAAATTGTGCGGCCCACATCTGATTCTGACCGACCTCAGTAGCGACAATAGCGTCACCGTTGCTGATTTCGTAAACCTTTTCAACAACATACTGAGGCTTAATGAACGACCCACCTTTATTATACCGCAAAGGATGAGTTTCAGACCATTGCTGAACCTGACGAACCCATACAGCATGAGAATCTTCGGAATAAGTCTGGTCGAGAGTAGGCTCAATTACTGATTTAAGTGAAGACAATGCACTTTTGCAGTCAGCAACAAGAGGCACATGAACAGCAACATTTTTTTGAATTGAAGTAGGATCAATATCTATATGAACGAGTGTGGCTTTAGGGGCAAAAGTATCAACCTTTCCAGTCACACGGTCATCGAACCTCGCTCCGATTGCCAGAACGAGGTCCGAATTATTGATTGCCATGTTTGCGGCATAGGTGCCATGCATTCCCAGCATCCCGAGCCATAAGGGATCATTTCCGGGAAAGGCGCCAAGCCCCATGAGAGTGGCTGTCACTGGAATATTCAGACTCTTGGCAAGCCATGTCAATTCATCCTCAGCTCCGGAACTTATAACCCCGCCGCCAGCGTAAATAACCGGCCTTTCGGCCTTTTCAATAAGCTTGGCAACTTTTTTAATCTGCCCGATATGAGGGGCAAGATTCGGATTATAGCTTCGTAGCGACACATCTTCAGGCCAGACAAATTCAGCCTTAGCCTGCATAATATCTTTAGGAAGATCGACCAATACAGGACCGGGTCTTCCTGAGCGTGCGAGATAAAACGCCTGCCTTACAGTGAAGGCTAAATCGTTAATATCTTTGACCAAGTAGTTATGTTTTGTACAAGGACGGGTAATTCCGACAATATCAACCTCTTGAAAGGCATCATTCCCGATTAAAGGAGTCGGAACCTGTCCTGTAAAAATTACTACCGGAATTGAATCCATGTATGCAGTTGCAATACCGGTAACAGCATTTGTTGCTCCGGGACCGGATGTAACCAGGCATACGCCTGCTTCACCTGTTGCCCGGGCATAACCATCAGCCGCATGGACCGCACCCTGCTCGTGTCTGACCAGTATATGCTTAAAAGGATAATTCGGGAGTTGATCATATATATCGATTATCGCGCCGCCGGGATAGCCGAAAACAACTTCAACTCCCTCTTTTTTCAGACATTCAAGAAATATCTGAGCTCCGGTGAGCTCCATGGCTCTCTCCCTATTATTTGTATTTTTCAATCAACAAATGCAATTTCGTTTTTCCGGACAACTTCTTTTTTTTCAGTTCTTTCAATTCAAGAACTTCTGTCTCGTTTAGGAGACCTTTCTTTTCAAATCTATCAATAATCTTTTTTAGATCTAAGTGCTGATCCCATAGCCCTTTAATTTCCGCATCCTGACCAACTAGGGTTCTAATCAAATCGACGTCTTTAGCTTCCATTTGAAACTCCTTTGCAGAGGTTTGCATATTCAAGCGTCAGTGGAAAATATTCCATCCTAACGCGGTACAACTTTTAAATCTTCTCTCGGAATTTATTTGGCTTTTTTGAAAAATTTAAGTTTGGCTTCAATGGCTTCAACTTTTTCAAGTTCAGGATTACTGATCTCAAGTGTCTTTAAATGAGACTCAAGAACAGCTTTAAGCTCAACTTCAAACCTTGTTCTTTGGCGTTTGAGTTCGTTAATGTCTTCATGAATTTGAGCCAAACGGTTGTGTGCCTGCTGCAAAATAACTTCAGCCCTTGAATGGGCCTCATTAATTATGAGCTCAGCTTCCTTTCTGGCAGTTGCTTTGAGGTCATCGATCATTCTTTGAGTTGTCATCAAAGTGTCACGAAGTGTTTCTTCGCGCTGACGAAACTCTCGAATAGAGGAATCGCGGCGTTCAATCTTCTTCATAAGCTGCTTCTTGTCATCGGCGGTTGCACCGAGAACTTCAGCAAGCTCAATCATAAGCTGATCCACTTCACTTTTAGAATACCCGAAAAGAGATTTTGAAAACTTTTTATTAAGTAAATCAATCTTCGAAAGGGTCATCCACTACCTCCAGAGGCTACATTCCATATGCAAGTCTTGTAAGATTGCCCACCAAGGCAATATCAAGCATCTGAATAATCAAAATAACAACTATCGGAGACAGGTCGAAACCACCGATATTAACGAATGGAATATACTGCCTGACCTTTGCAAAAACAGGCTCGGTTGCTTTACGCAGAAAGCGAACAACGGGATTGTAAGGATCAGGGTTTACCCAGGTAATAAGAGCGGAAATAATAACCACCCACATATAAAGATTGAGGACAATCTGAAGAACTTTAGCTACGGCAAGAATCACATAATCCATTTAATATACTCCTGACAGGCATAGAATTGAAAAAGCAGTATACGCTTCCATTCTTGTTTACAAATTGTCACAGCAAGCCCTAAGAATCAACACTTTTTAGGGCATATTAACAAAATGAACTTATTATTAAAAATCAAAGACTAAAACCATGACTTATTCCGACTTGCGCCAAACATTATTTTTGGCTTTTTCAAACAAACTACGAAGAACCCAATAATCTGAAATATACAGCGAAGCACTAAGCAGCGGACTGCAATAAGCCCAGAACTCAACACCTGCGCGGGAAGCGCATGATTCATCTATCCAAGTATCTCCAATATAGACGACGTCTTCCGGCTTCATAGACCACTTATCCAGAATATAATGAACACCTTCAGGATGGGGCTTTGAATTAGGTAAAAGCGTGGACGTAACGGTTGGAGAAAAGAAACCTTCTATATCAAGATTTTCCAAAACAGTAGGCAGTGAATCAGTTCTATTCGTATTAATGGCCATACGGATATTATTATCTCTAAGCCACACTAGGACTTCGCGGAGTCCCTCTTCTATTTGAATATAGGACAACGCTTCACTAAGCTCAGGCAACTTTCTGAGTTCAAGAGCTTCTTCGTAGTTTTTTTCAGGAAGAACATGCGCCAAGGACTCAAAAACAGTATGCGCATGAGCAAACTTTTCTTCTTCCTTATCCATAGGCGGAAGATTAAATTTATTTTTGAACCAGTTGTAATACCACCTGTTTGCGTCAAATGAACTGATCAAAACCCCGTCACAATCAAAAATAATTCCCTTAATTTCTTTAAGAGCTTCAGGCGGAGTTATATCGCTTAAATGTATTCCTTCCATTAATGAAACCTCATTTATTCTGTTTCGGGGACGGCCAGAGCGACAAGAAACTCCCGGTCCAACCACGGCTTTTCTTCAGGTGCACTTGAAAGCCCTAAAAGCTTCCATGCCTTATCTCTTACTACAGTTGCCTTCTCAGGCAAAACGCCTTCTTTTTCATAAAAATCCAGTTCCAGATCACGCCAGAATGAAACTGCGTCAACATCACTTGTGACAAGTGCAGAGTTTTCAGGCAAAAGAGCAGCAAAACCCTCAAGAACTTTCTGCCATGGCAGAACAACTCTTGAACCAGTCTGAACCGGAGCATTGGAAAACAATCCCCCAAGCGCTCTAGCCTGCTGATCTGCTATATCTTCATCATCAAGCCCGAGACTTGTACCGAAACCGGACCACTTATCATTCAATTTATGCTCAATTTCTGCAAGCTCAAGATGCTTCTCTTCGTAAGCGTATACCAAAGCCAATACAACCTGATTCTGAACGCGATCAGTATCAGATTTTTTCTCAGCAGGAGTGTCACGAATAAGCGCATTCAGCTCATTTTCAATTGCAGAAGTTCTTTCACCGAATTGATCTTTCTGGTTTGAAGTAGGCATGGACAACATTTTAAGCATTTTGCCAAGACTTTCACCATAACTAATAAAGTCTGCTATCATCCGGCGACACATCTCAGGCTCCACAGGCAAGTTTTCAGGCCTAAAAACAAGAACATCTTCTGTCTGTGCCCTGTCAACTCCGGGATCAAAAAGCAATGCACCTTCAACCTTTTCAGCTATCAACTCTTCGTGCAACTGCGGGAAGTATATCAACATGGCAATTCTCCATCGGTTAAAGATGTCGCTTTAAAATTTAGAACAACCGTACATAATTTAAAATCATTCTGCGAATAAAATCTAATCCTCAGTAGGCATAAATTTATCGCAAATACCTTCACAGCGAGGAAACTCCAATAAACATATATCTTCGTAACCATCGGAACACAAAGGATATGTGTCCTCTCCCTGCATGGTATTTTTATGGCATCCGCCCGTAGAAGCCCGATGCTCTGCAATCCGGAGATCCCATAACTCGGAAACAACCTCTGCGCTAAGCTTGAAAGCTTCAGCCTGCCTGAGTAGTTTATCATACTCATCCTCAAGGCCAACTAAAATTTTACACCGCAATTCCGCATTGTACCCGGGATTTAATAATTCATCGTAAAGACATTTGCCTTTTTTATAAAAACGACACATATGTCCCGGCATTTTGGAAATAGTTGCCAAAAAAAATCTCCTGAACAGTGATTAGATTTACAGTTTAAAACAACAAACAGACTTCACTGAAGACCTATTTACGCATTTAAACTTTGTAAAGACCAAAAAGATAGTTTTTACAAGCGTTTTTAAGAGGAAAAGTCATTCTTGACCTTAATGCCCGGCCCGTGTAAAAGTTCCCTACCGTCTAGCATTGGAGGAAAAAATGTTTGGATTAGGAATAACAGAAATTCTTTTGATTTTGGGTATTATTATCCTGATATTCGGTGCCAAAAAACTTCCTGAAGTGGGAAGTGGGCTAGGCCGTGCAATTCAAAATTTCAAAAGGGCCAGTAGTGAGTCTGATGAAATTGACGTAACTCCCTCAAAAGACAAAGACAAGGATAAGGAAGCTTAACAGTTTTCTTTGATTTGCCTGTAAAAACCCCGGTTTACTTAATGTGAGCCGGGGTTTTTACATTCTTGCTTTTTAGCAAAAAACATAGCGAATCCCTGTTTTATATATACAACTCCAGAAATAAACGTAAACAAAGCAGTTGCCCATTCAAGGACGTACTCTATCTCAAAGAAATCAAGATCGAAAGAAAGTCTGCTTAAAACAGAGAATATAAGTAGTAATTGCAAAGCAGTGGTTAACTTGCTGATTATCAGAGGATTAATTTTCTTCTGAACATCTACTCCGTAGGATTTCAAAAAGAATAAGCCTCCGACAATTATTGTATCCCTTAAGACCACAAGTAACGCCAGCCAGCTTGGAATTAGCCCTTGAATTGCGAGACACAGGAAAGATGTAATAATAAGGAATTTATCAGCAAGCGGGTCGAGCATCGCCCCTAGCGACGTACGCTGATTGAGAATTCGCGCTAGAAAGCCATCAAGAGCATCTGAAAATCCTGCCACCAAAAAAAGAATCCATGCCCATAAGAAGTTGTGATCAAGGTATAAGAACACAAATCCCAGAGTTAACAGAATCCTGAAAATGGTTATCAGGTTAGGAATATTCCAGTTTTTTTGCCTCGTCACTCTTTATCCTATTTTATTTATCTCCGCTAAGCCCGTCAATATTGAATGATAACCCCCGTGAAGGCAGATAATCATTAAGATAGCTTTTTAAAACCCACTGATCAGAGACTTCTAGAGACCAGCTTGCGGAAACAGCAGTCGGTTTCATTTCTACATCAAGCAGTTGAACTTCCTGTACAGCTGAATCCCAAGATTTCAACAACCTGTCGAACTCTCTGACTCCATCAGGATTGAACCAGCCATTCACAACTAGAACGGCCTTCGGATTCATCATACTTTCAACATTTTCAGAATCAAAAAATTTAGCCCACAAATTCTGCCAGACTCTTTCGACTGTACGGCCGGAGGCTTTCCAGTTGCCGTGGGCAGAAGTGAGTTCACCCGCCCACCTATTCTTTCCGATTTTAGTAATACTTAATTTAGGAGCAGATAAATCTGTCGAAGCAGCTTTTTGCACTCCATAAAGAACCATCAGATTCTGCACTTCCGTATCAAGGTCCAACTGCTGTGTTTCATTCAGTTTGGTTTTACCGCTTGAAACTGAAATATCTGCTTTAACGCTTATCTCTGCATTTGAAAAAAGCCCCATCTTCTTCAGAACAGCACGTAATGCGCTTCGATTAACATTAACATCAATACGGACAGCAACGCCATCCTCCTGAAATTTAACATCCATATCGCGGTAACCAGTTATAAATTCCTCATAATGATTACCAAACATATCTTTTAAAGCATTACTGCGCTCAGCAGACAACGTTGAAGGCATCATACGTACGGATTCAGCAAAAAGAGCTTGTGCGAAAGCCTGCGAAACAGCTTCACCTCGTAAATCTTTACTTGAAACGTTCTCTTCGGTTGGCTTAAAAATCTGAACTTTGACAGCAAAAGCAGGCACAGCCGCGGCTGTTGCGATCATCAACACACAAAAGACAAAAAAACTTTTTTTAATATATTCTGAAAAGATCAAGTGATTACTCCGATCTATAAATTACTGCTGCAAGGCAGGGGATGCGCCTTCATCAACTATTGTTTCTTCCTGCAATCTGGAATCCTTTACAGGAGAATCATTTTTCACAGGAACCAAACCAATACCAACGGTTCCGTTATCATTCGAAATCTGTACAGATCCTTCGCCTGCCGGAACATCCATCATTATAACTACTGCGCAATTATCAATAACAGATTTTCTTTTGAGTGCCGCCCTGAATTTAGCAGATTCTTCAAGTGTCAAAATCAGATTCCCACGCACGGTTCCATGAGAACTTACAGGTTTAACAACAAGAGGAGAATTACCAACCCGCTCTCTGAAATTTCCTATAGAAGAACCCACTACATAAGAAACCAAACCGTTTTTAATAACAGACTCTCTGCTCACGATGAAAGGTCCGTACACTCCCACGCCTTTGCCGTCATAAATAACCGGCAGCAATATTGGAGTCAAAGTAAGTCCCCGGGCATCTATGACAACTCCACTGTATGAAGCTTCAACACCGTTTTCATCTGTAAATAATGGAGCCTGAACAACAGCCTCGCCCCTGCCCTCAGACAGCATCGGCGCAATTCCTGAAAGAAATGGTAATGTTGGCGGGATAATAATCGAAGCAAGTTCTCCCATAATATTCATAGAAGCCGTAACTTTAACTTTTCCGTCAAGTGTATCTTCAGTGCGTAAAAGCGAATTCTGAACAAGCCCCCGAAGCATCGTCGCGGTTTTGATATCATCACTAAATACTTGTTCTACAGTCTCTCGGCTGCTTAAAGACAACCCGAGAATTGAGTCCAGTAAATTTTTACGGGCCTTAATCCCGCTTTGCCTAACGGCAAGAGCTTTTGTCCGCATGGGATCAATAGTATCCTGCATTGGAAGAATTTCAGCAGAAGCAGAAATTAACCCGCGGCCCCAATTGATCTTGCTATCTGGAGTATCAACAACATACCCAAGGTCGTTACCGAATCCTCCGGCATAAATCGCTGACGGAGCGGCAAGCAAAAAAACAAAAGCTAAAAATGAATATAATCTCATATTTTTTCCAATTTTTATATTAAGGATCACCGTTTAATCTGTATCAAAAGGACTTATCCTTCCACATCACTTTTCGCAAGCCACGCTGCGGCAAACTCCACGATTTGACTTGGCTCATCAGGAGAAAACCAATGGATATCTTTTTCCCGGTTAAACCAGGTCAACTGCCGTTTTGCGTAAGCTCTGGTATTTTTTGCCCAAAGAAGCTTGGCTTCATCTATATCAATATCACCCTTAATAAATGCCAGAAGCTCACTGCACCCTATTCCGGTCCACCCCGGAGCACTCTCATCAGGACAAATATCCCATGCCCGGCGAGCTTCATCAATTGCCCCGGCTGCAATCATCTGATCGATCCGGCGATTAAGTAAAGGAGTTAAATCATCAAGATTTACCTTTATACCAATCTTAAGAAAGCGGTAAGGTGACGGTGGAACTTCTCTATTATGCCACCACGTAAAATTTTTACCGGTTCCTTCATAGACTTCTATGGCGCGGGAATTACGCTGTTTATTATTAGGATGCGTACATTTGGCATATTCAGGGTCAACCCTCTGAAGTTCCTCAAATAGAGCGGCCGAACCTTCTTCTTCAGCTCTTTTTCGAACTCTGGCACGAATTTCATCTGGAATATCCGGAATCGGAGCAAGCCCCGAAGTGAGAGCTTTTAAATAAAGACCTGTACCACCCACAAGTATCGGCAGCTCATCAACTGACTGCTCTATTTTTTCATGAGCAAATTCGATAAAATCCGCGACAGTAATAATTCCGGTAGTCGGCATAAATCCATAAAGTTCATGTGGACAAACCGCCCTTTCTTCCGGACTGGGCTGAGCGGTAATAATTGGAAAATCTTTATAAACCTGACGAGAATCAAAGTTAAGGATACGGGCAGGAAAACGTTTCGCCATTCCCAAAGAAGTTGCAGTCTTTCCTGCGCCTGTAGGGCCTAATATGCAAACAACCGGTTTACGCTTATCCATAACTTATTTACCGGCCGGAGCAAGCCTTTCCAAAACTTCTTCATAAATCTGTTTTGGAATCAATCCTTTAATATCTCCGCCATTTACAGCTACATCTTTTATAATAGTAGAGCTGAGATACATCCACTTATAGTCAGTCATAAGAAAGACAGTCTGGATATCATTATCAAGACGGCGATTCATCAGAGCCATCTGGAATTCGTACTCAAAATCAGAAACCGCCCGCAGTCCACGCATAATAACATTTGCCGGACTTCTCTGCACATAATGCACAAGCAAACCGTCAAATGGTTCTACGTGAACCCGTGGCTCTCCTCCAAAAATTCTGGTTGCCATATCGACCCGCTCATCCAATGAAAAGCGGCAATTTTTTGAGGTACTCCCTGCAACAGCTACAATAACTTTATGAAAGGTTTTAAGTCCCCGAGTCACAAGACTGAAATGTCCGCGAGTAAACGGATCAAATGTTCCGGGAAAAACTGCAGTAAGTTGTTTTACTTCCGCCATAACAATATCCTCGTCTGACCGTAGAGCTTATCTGAAAGCAGAGTAAGCTCATCAATTAATTCTGAATGCGGCGGCTCAGCTTGAGCCTCAACCTCTGCAAGAACAAATCCTCCGTCAGCCAGCCACCCTTTTTTCAAGGCAGAATCAAGAGCTTTAGGCAAGAGGTCATAACCATAAGGAGGATCGATAAAAATTAAATCAAAAGTTTTTTCAGGCGGCCGTAAAAGCACTTTAAATAAATCGGTCGCTAAAACTTTATATTCTGATGCGGACACGCCTAGTTCTTTTAAGTTTGTCTTAATAAGAGCCGCAGCGCGTCCATTTTTCTCAACAAAAAGAGAGAATTCCGCCCCCCGGCTGAGAGCTTCTATAGCCAAGCTTCCGCTTCCGGCAAACATATCCGCAACACGCAAACCGTCCCATTCAATGCCTCGCGATTCCAGCATTGAAAAAACAGCCTGCCGAACTTTTGATGTAGCCGGACGATAGCCGGGTCCGCTGGCAGTTTTTATAACTCTACCGCCATATTTACCACTGGTTAATCTCATTACCCTATAATTCCGATATCAGTTCAATGACCTGACGATTAATTTCAAGCAGTTTATCTCTAAGTTCAGTCTGTCCAATAAAAGGCTGAGACCTAACCTTGTCCAGTCTGGTTCTGAATTCTCCAACCAACTTTTCAGAATCCTGTAAAAGGAATTCCCAATCAATTTCCTGAAGAGCCTTACCTTTAAGAATGGGCTGCATTTCACCACGGGGAGTAAGCATCAATTCTTCACGGTAGTCCGCAATATGTACTTCATAACCCAATTCCTGAGTAATTCTACTCGAAAAAACCTTCTGACTTTTTATTTCACCGTGAGTCAGAATTATTTTCATGGATGGACTATCAAAATGTTTAAGCCAATCAATCATTTCATCCTGACCGGCATGCCCGGAAAAACCATTGATAGTGAAAATTTTAGCTTCAACTTTAAGCTTTTCACCAAAAATGGTAATATCATCTGCGCCGTTTACAATCCTGCGGCCGGGAGTTCCAACGCCTTGATATCCGACAAAAACAATACTGGCACCCTTTTTCCAGATATTATGTCTGAGGTGATGCTTGATACGCCCGGCATTTGCCATACCACTTGCAGAAATAACAACAGCAGGGCCGGAAGTATTATTGATAGCTTGAGATGCTTCAGTATCAAGTGTGAATTTTAAATTCGGCAAAGAGAGGGGATTATCCCCGTTATGAAGAAGTTCTTTTGTATCAAGATCAAAATACTCAGGATGATTTCTAAAAATTTCAGTAGCCCGGATAGCAAGAGGACTATCAAGGTAAACCGGCATATCTTCAGGAAGCTTGCCAGCTTTATATAGTAGAAAAAGTGAATAAATTAATTGCTGTGAACGCTCTACGGCAAAAGAAGGTATAACCACTTTTTCACCGTTGGAATAACTCCAGGCAATTGCCTCAGCAAGTTCATCTAAACTGTTCGTGGAGTCCTTGTGATTACGATCACCATAAGTGGATTCCATCAAAAGATAATCAGCTTTTTCAATAATAGATGGATTCCGAACAATCAACTGATCCTTATGTCCAATATCTCCGGAGAAAACAACTTTTGTAGTATCATCACCTTCTTTAATCCAAATCTCAATAAAGGCAGAGCCCAGAATATGCCCTGCGTCTTTAAAGTTAACTGTAATTCCAGAGGCTGGTTCAAAAGAAGAACCATATTGAATAGTTCTCATTAGTGGAGTTGTCGCCACAGCATCAGTTTGGTCATAAAGAGGATTTATCGGAGCAATACCCTTACGAAGTCTCTTTCTATTTTCCCATTCAGCTTCCATTTCCTGAATATGAGCACTGTCGAGCAGCATGATATCAAGAAGGTCACGGGTGGGCTGAGTCATATAAATCGGGCCGTCAAAACCTGCCCTGACTGCCGCAGGCAATAGTCCGGTATGATCAATATGAGCATGTGTAATCAATATAAAATCTAGATCCTTAGCTCTATAGTCACTTATTGCGCGATTACGTTTTTCTATTTCAGCATTACCCTGATGCAACCCGCAATCAACTGCAAATCTGACACTTTCAGTCTCAACAATATAACAAGAACCGGTAACTGTTCTTGCTGCGCCCATAAAAGTAATTTTCATCAATCCTCCAGTATGAACCAACCGTTAAGTTTCAACTTTTCTTACTATCATTATCATTCTTTTTTTGGTAATTCGGATGCACTGTTACATGCACCAATATTGGATTTCAGGCAATAGTTAGCAACTCTCTACCTATATTTAATAACATCGCTACGAGGGCACCATGCACAAATCAAAACAATACGTTATCGACGATCTCTCCATGCAGGAATCTTGGAGACTTTTTAAAATAATGGCTGAACTGGTTGATGGATTTGAAACCATGAGCGAAATAGGTCCTGCGGTTTCAATCTTCGGTTCAGCCCGCGTGGCTAACGACCACCCTTTATATGCACAAACTGAACAACTATCCAAACTTCTCTGCGAAGCCGGATATTCAGTTATCACAGGCGGCGGACCCGGACTGATGGAAGCAGGAAACAAGGGCTGCTTTGAATCCGGCGGAGAATCAGTAGGCCTGCATATTCATCTGCCTTTTGAACAGCATTCAAACCCATACCTATCTATAAAAAGCGACTATAATTACTTTTTCGTCCGTAAAGTTATGTTTATCAAATATGCAATGGCCTACATCGCCATGCCCGGCGGTTATGGAACCCTTGACGAACTAAGTGAAGCTCTGGTCCTTATCCAGACAAAACGAATCAAACCTTTCCCGATCATCCTTATAGGAACTGAATTCTGGGGAGGACTCATAGACTGGTTTAAAACAAGATTAGTAGCTGACGGCTTCTGCAGCGAAGAAAATCTTGATCTTTTTCACGTAACAGATTCACCTGAAGAAGCTGTTGCTTATATCAAAAAACATGTAATAATCTAGCTGAGTAATCTGCAAGGAATGCGCGTCCATTGGAAAGCAAAGATCAGAAAAAAGCATATATTTACGGACTTGCCGCAGTACTGATCTGGTCTACGGTTGCATCCGCTTTTAAAATTGCTCTTTCATACATGGACCCGTTGCAACTGCTTTTTTACGCAGTTGTATTTTCCACATTGACCTTGCTGATTCTGCTGATAGTACAAGGAAAAATCGGGCAGGTCGCACAGATGAGTATGCCAAACATACTTAAATGTGCTCTGCCCGGAATATTAAATCCGTTCCTTTATTATATAGTCCTCTTCAAAGCTTACGATCTGCTTCCCGCTCAGGAGGCACAGCCCCTCAACTACACTTGGGCTATTACCTTATCTCTGCTTTCTATCCCTTTACTTGGTCAAAAACTTAATGCCCGTGAACTTATCGCCATCTTCACAAGCTATCTGGGTGTTGTCGTCATATCTACTCACGGAAACCTGCTGGACATTCAGTTCAGTAACGGATTCGGTGTATTTCTAGCTCTTTTCAGCACCATCATCTGGGCTTTATATTGGATTTACAACACTAAGAGTAAAACCGATCCTCTAATTGAGCTTTTCCTAAATTTTTGCCTCGGATTACCACTTGTAACAATTGCGATGCTGATATTTTCCGGACCACCGCCCTTTGAGCTGCCTGCCGTACTTTCTGCCGCCTATGTTGGACTCTTTGAAATGGGAATTACTTTCGCGCTATGGCTCAAGGCTCTCAAGCTTACTGAAAAAACGGCCAAAATCAGCAACTTGATATTCCTCTCCCCTTTTCTCTCTCTAGTACTTATTCATTTTATTTTGGGCGAAGAAATTTTGCCTTCCACTCTGGTGGGACTTCTTTTTATAGTTGGCGGAAATATTATTCAACAAACCGGGAAAAAATAATTAAAACACTATCTGGGCTTCGCACATGAGGCTTTGGCTTGCGGCATGTTTCTCGATATCGCCCTGATAGCGCAGGGTGAAGCTCATGCCTTTGTTATTGATAGCTCGGATGCCCAAGCCGAAGCGACAGGAATCTTTTGCGGTCTTTGCTGAGGTCTGTGAAAGGGCCGTGCCCGGCATGCCGGTCATGGAAACAGTAAGATTTCGGTCCTGTGTCAGCCACTCGTGCATCCACATGGCCGAGATTTCAGGAATAATCTGGCCGAATTCCGTTTCCCATGAACGATCAATCTTGACCCCAAGACCGCTCGCTAAAAAGTTGCTGTTGATGTCTTCCACCGAAAGATTGGCAGCACCGGCACCGGATTCGATGTACCCGTCCTGATGAAAGCGAGTGTATTCCATGGAAAGCATCGGTGTCAGTCCGTAATCGCCAGT
Organism: Maridesulfovibrio ferrireducens; assembly: GCF_900101105.1. Taxonomy (NCBI): domain Bacteria; kingdom Pseudomonadati; phylum Thermodesulfobacteriota; class Desulfovibrionia; order Desulfovibrionales; family Desulfovibrionaceae; genus Maridesulfovibrio; species Maridesulfovibrio ferrireducens. Next base: position 331,778 of record NZ_FNGA01000003.1, on the reverse strand, counting down.
CTCGAATCTGTATCCACCGGCAGTTTTGGCAGACATCGTGTACCCTATTGAGTCCGCTGTAGCCGTCCTGTTCACAAAGGGAATCGGCCTGTTCATGTCATATTCGTTGTATGCACCGGCAAAGATCGTATCCACGTACCAATTGTCCTTGAACCACGATCCATACAGCCCCAGAGAGTAGCTACCGAGTTGAGAATCACTGCCGCCAGTGTCCTTATAATCTGCATCAGTCTGAGCATAGCCGCCGCTGATACCGGCCAGAAAACCGTCCATGATCACCCTGTCATAACCGCCGGAGAAAATGATGCTCTCGTAATCATATCCATCATAGCCTCCGTGAGTATCCATGCCGCCTGTACGCCCCAAAACACGCATATGGACACCGTTGGGCTTCACCTCGGCATCACGCTTCATGAGACCGGCCAGATCACCAGCGGAAGCAACCATGGGCCAAGATTCCGGTTCATCTGGATCTAAATAATTATTTTTTTCGGCCATCATGATCTGATAACTGCGCAATTCAGCCATGCGCGTCTGAGTGGCAAGTGAAACAAGATAAGCCGTGTCAATGCTCATGGAGATGATCCCGGAAGTAGGCAGCCCTCCGAGTTGATTCAGGGAGTTGTTAAACTCACTTTTCGAGGACGAACTTTCCAACTTGACAAGGATGTCTGCAAGATCGCCAGTCGCCGTTGCTATAAGCGGGTCAAGATAAGCCGCTCTGGCCTGACTGTTGGAGTTGCTCCCATCCGTCATATCCATATAACTCTTCTTGGTAAGGTTCACATTGTTGCCGACGACATCGGCAGCCATAAATATGGAATCGGATGAATACGATCCGAGCCCTGAAAGATTTTTGCTGGACAGGGCCGTAAAAGTTGAACCGCTTGCAACAAGTCCATCCAGTGAGAATAACACTTCGCCATTGTTGATAAAATTGTTATCGACTACAATGGTAGGCGTGGTTCTTTGTAGGATGTTGACGTTCAAAGTACCGGCCTGAACTGTCAGATCATTGGTGTGGATTCCGCCACTGGTCGCCCATGTGCCGGAACCGGTCTTAGTCATGGTGGTGACACTGTTCACCGCTCCATTCAAGGTTCCTGCACCGTCCAGAGTCAATAGATTGGTCCCGCCTCCAAGTTCTATTCGACCTAGAACATTGGCACCATTTCCCAGCATTATGGAGTCATTGGCTCCGCCATCAATCCAGTCACCGGTCTTCCAGTCAATACACCCTGCCCTTACGGCGTAGGCTTCACCAAGCCCTGATGAATCGGAGGCCAGAAGTGTTCCTGTCACATTGAGGTTGAGTCCACCATTTCCTCCCACTGCCACAGCCAAACCATTTGCATTTGCCGAGACAGAGCCGGAGATATTAGCAGCCCCTCCGACTCCATTATTTATAGCTCCGAAATGGGAATTTAACCCCATGGAGGTGTGTCCGCCTGCATTAGCTAAGACGGTTCCCGAGAGATCTCCCGCAATGGAAATATCATTTTGGTAAGAATACATGCCATACACAATATTCTCATCCGCAGTGGCAGTAATGGTTCCGGACATGTTCTGGAGAGATATTCCACCAAAAGTAACCTTTACCCCATACGCCTCGCCCACACCAGAAAAGGCAGAAACAGAACCAGACAAGTCATCTGTCATGATAAAACTATTATGCCCCCAGACTCCATAAGCATCCCCACCAGCAGCCGTGGCAGCAACCGAACCGGATAGTTTCCCATTGAACCTCAGTACATCATCCGAGCTTATCCCAAAAGCTGAATGCCCACCGGACACAGCACGGACCGAGCCGGTCAAGTCTCCGTTGAAGATCAAATCCTGCAGTGCGAACAGCCCTCTGGCTTTGGCCACTCCCGCGGTTGCTGCAACCGAACCAGACAGATCACCGTTGAAGATCATATCCCCCCACGCGAACAATCCCATGGCATCTTCTCCACCAGCCGAAGCACTAACCACCCCGGACAGGCCTCCGCCAAAGATCATATTACCCTCTGATTTTAAGGCAAAAGCAATGTCCCTCTCCGCGGTGGCTTCAACCGAACCGGACAAATCGCTGCCGAGAGATATAGACTCTCTTGCAAAAAGACCATAAGCGGAATCCTGAGCCGATCTGGCTGCAACGGAACCGGTCAACCCCTGAATGGCGATTCCTTTATCAAGACTCTTCAACCCATAAGCCAATCCTGAATTCGCAATGGCTACAACGGAGCCGGACAGATCTCCGTTGAGGATGAGAGACCCATCTGTTTGCAAGCCAATAGCATTTGCCCCCTCGGCTAAAACCGAACCGGACAGGTCTTCATTGAAAATAATATGCTTGCTCGAATACATTCCTGCGGCAGCACTTTCTGACGAAAAGGCAGAGATTGAGCCAGACAAGCCTTTGTTGAGCGTCAACCCATATGTAAACAGACCAAATGCGAACTTGTCATTGGTGGTAGCAATGGAGCCGGACAGATCCTCATCGAGGGTTAAAGAGCCCAAAGCCGTGATGCCCGCTGGATAGGACCCGCCGCTGGCTTGTATCGATCTCGGCAGGAAGCCACTGATTGTTTTTCCAGAAGCAACATTCAACGCGCCGCTGTCCACCCCTGTACTGACATAAGAAAGCGTGACGTATCGAGCTTTCTCAAATGTGACGGACTTAAGGTCAGGCAAAGGTGATTTCAATGAAATGACACCGACCATTCCTGGGCCAAAAACAATGCTGTCCGTGTCGCTGGCATCACTGATGGCCTGCCGGAGAGACCCCGCACCGGAATCATTGAGATTGGTGACCATATAATCCATAGCCTCGGCAGGTGCGGGGCAAAGCACAATACCGACAAACAGAAGCAACGGAAGAACAGCCGCCCATATCCGATAGCAGCATGAACATGCGAAAAATTTTTGTTTCACAACAGACACGACAGCAATGTGATGAAGCATGAGTAAGCCCTGTAAATATTATATCATGAGAATCGAGCCAGCCAAGCTGCACGATCCGGTTCCATATTAAATGAATATAGGGATATGCATCACTGCACGCATACGAAATGTCAAAACAATCTCACGTGAATTAACGTGAAAACGACCTCATTAACTTGATTTAAAAGGATTTTTAAGAAGAATACTTAAAAATAACAAGGTCACTTCTGCGCATAGTCATTCGCACGTCAGCATGGTCTAACAATTGGCATAATGTTCTGTTCAATCACATCTTTCGAAATATCATTGAGTAAAACAACCCGATTTCTAGATGACTTTGTATCAATCACGTGGACATGATTAACTCGCTTTCTGATGAACCAAAAATAATTATACCCCACGTATTTTAAGCTCATTTGAATTATTAAAGTTAAAAAGCTCTAAACGCACGAAAGACCGGGATGGAGGAATCCCGGTCTTACGTGCTTAAGGAGTGATGATAAGGAATGAAGACTGTATATTATCGAGCTTGAGGCAAACAACTTGGGGGATGCAGGCTGCCTCGCTCAGGTTACTAAGCATATAGCATCAAGCGTGCCAAACAATATACCTCGTTAATTAAGCAGGTTACAAAGACGCTCAATTATGTGCACACATGATTTGCACACAAAGTTTGCACTTATGTGCAAAAGACGTCAAAATGGACTGCACAACCGTTCAGTTTTTTATCCTCTCAAAAAAATACTTTTGTGACAAAAGAGTTAAAATCGTGATCTTCCCTGTACTTTTTACAACTTATGTATTATATAATAGTTATAAATTAAATTAATTTGTTTGAACGGTTAATCAAGATCATAAAGACAATTACAAAAAACTAATAACTAATTATTAGGAGAAAAATGCATAAAATACTTTCAAACGTTTACTTACATCCGGAAATAATAGAACAAATCTAAACTGCATGTGGAAGACTTGATGTCAACAAAAGCTTGTTTCTTAATGTTCTTCTCAAAGAACTATTTGAAAAAGCACAGCCTGAAGACTTATTCTATAACCGTGTAAAGGTTACTGACTTAAATAATAAAATTGATAGAGTGTTAAAGAAAGCCGATAGAATCACTCAGTAGACAATCATTTATTAAAAGCAAGAATTCTTCGCTTACTTTAATGCAGCAGATCTCTGCTGCTTTTTTTATTCTTTTTTTAAAGAAAATACCTAAATCTTACCCGTCAACTATATCTGTGCACTTCAAAAGTAACATTTTTCTTTTTGACCTAACATTACCCTCTAAATATATGGCTATCTGCTTCGCAAGCTTGTCGAAGTAAAAGAAATTCGTACGCCTGCAAAAAATAAACAATTGCATTCAAGCTGATTCAATATAAAAAAGCCGGAAGATTAAAATCTTCCGGCTCAAAAAAAACATCTCACATTTCATTAAACAGTCTGGCTACTCTTCACCTAGTTAACATCAAGGCTTTCTTTGCCTGTTTTATTCAAAACAACCCCGACAACATTACGTCCTTCTAAAAGAGTCATGGACTTTTGAATCTGCTCACGAGAGGTTTTTCCCGCCTCGACCACAAAAATAATCCCGTCAACATAACTCGATAAGACAAGAGCATCCTGAGCATTCAGTAAGTCCGGACAATCTAAAATAATATATCGGTCAGGATAACGTTCTTTCATTTCAACAATCAGTTCCTGAAGTCTGGAAGCACCAAGAACCTCAGCAGGATCGCTGAGAGGCTCACCTGCTGGAAGAAACGACAATTTATTAACCCCCGGCTTAATCAAAAGATCAGGAATTGGGACATCATGTAAAAGATAATCTGTCAGACCACGCTCTACTTCTATTCCTAAATATTTATGAATAGAAGGATTTCTCATATCTATATCTACCAAAAGTGCAAACTGATCAATTTTACGAGCTATACTGATTGCTAAATTGATTGAAGTAATCGTTTTCCCTTCTCCGGGCATAGCGCTGGTCACCATCAGCACGTTATGTCCTTTTTCCTTTGTCCTTTGTAAAATCTGAGTTCGTAGAAGGTTATAAACATCAGTAAACAAAGGACTGCTGTTTCTAGTTAAAACTCTATTTTTAGCAAGATTAAGATCATCAAGGACTAGGTCATCTTTAAAAAATGAAGGAGGAGGAACTGAACAAGGTAAATCATCCTTTTCGGAGCCTCCGGCAGCAACGCACCCCGCCCCGGCGATATTCGAATCTATTACCGGTTCAAAAAGTTCTATATGAGAATCACCTTTTGCAATCCAACTCTGCTCTTCTTCAATTCTTCTATTCCGCTTGGCTTTCTCAACAGCCTTGAGCAACTTGCTCATGGTGACTCCGTATTTCAATTAAAAATTCGAGACTATCTTACGAACAAATTCTACTGCAATGACATCCAGTGGCTTATACAAAAAATGAATCATCACAATTCCAAGCACAACAAATGCAAGAATAACAAGTAATGATAAAAACTTACGGTGCTCAACTGCTTTTGCCTCGGCTGATGTTTCCCAATATGGAACACTCGCAAGAATAGGTAGTTTAATAATTTTCGATAACTGTTCAGGACGTCGAATAGAACGATCCAGAACTTCAAGAACAATTACAACTACGCCCCCTACTCCAAGCGCAACAACAAAAGTCACCAAAATATAAACTGCGGACTTATACACCGGAGTACAGAAAACAGCTAAAAGAACTGCCATCAAAAACACAATCGCAGCCGATGCAATAAAATGATTTTTTCTGCGCCGAAATACTTCTATATAATATGCAATATCTGAACGTTGTTGCATTCTACCTTTGACCCTTTAATTTATATCAGTCGGAAACCAACCACATATACTAATCTGTTCCTAAAATTCACCTACATTAAACAGAGTTAACACTCCAGCGACTTCTTTTAAGAAATAGCTCAAACATTTCTTAAACAAAATGTAACCTAACAGTAACAACCTAATCCATTATAGATGTAATGTCCGTTCATCCACTGCGATGAATTAAATTAATAATATATAATGGAGCTTATGTTGCCATGCTACGACTTATCAAAAAAAGAACTAACGCATTCAACTTCCCATCCGACCAAAATAATAATTTTTTTGAAGGGCCGGGGATTGGAAGTTTGATTCAGAATGTCGGCAGACTTAATATTTTATATTTCGCAATTCAAGACTTTCCAACTTTAACGGAAATGTATGGCAACGAATGGTCCGAAAATCTTGAAGCTCAAATCCGTACAGGAATTGAAAGTGAAGGGTATGAACATTTACAACATAATGAATTTCACATTTTTTCATTCAATGGAGGAGAATTTTTCTTACTTGATCCCACGGAATGTAAAGCGGGCTTATCTCTTGAAGAATTAGCCTATCAATTCAAGGTCAACATAGAAAACTTAGTAAAAAGCGACCAGATCAGCCGGACAGGTAATACAATTACCATAAACAGCGGCCATTCATCTTTTCATGCGTCCCAGACCAATAATAAATTATGGTCAGGATTTCTCTCAGCAATTGGTAAAGCAAGGCTTGAAGCGCAAAACAATGCTGACATTTCCAACATGGAACTGAGTAAAGAATTTTGTGATATCATTGCTCAAAGCAAAGTAAACAGCCACTACCAGCCAATCGTAAATCTGGCTGAAAAAAAAATACACGGCTGGGAAGCTCTTGCAAGAGGACCGCAAAACTCACCCTTCCGATCTCCTCTGACCTTGTTTGATATGGCCGAAAAGCTCGGTAAACTTTTCCAGTTGGAAAGAATTTGCCGCGAGGCCGCAATCAGCTCCTTCGGTGAAATTAATCCCCATCAAAAATTATTTCTCAACATTCATCCCCGCACAATTGTTGATCCTAATTTTTCATCAGGTGAAACAAAAATTCTACTTGATAGATGGGGTCTTAGACCGGAAAATATTGTCTTTGAAATAACAGAACGCCACAGCGTAAAAGATTTCATAACATTCCGTAAGACTCTGGATCACTACAGAAATCAAGGATACATGGTCGCGATTGATGACGCGGGGACGGGCTATTCCGGTCTTTCGTCAATTGCTGAAATTAAGCCGGACTATATCAAACTGGATAAATCCTTTGTCGACAACATTGAAACGAGCCGGGTCAATCGGGCAATAGTAGAAACTTTCACAGATTTCGCTGAAAAAATAGGTGGTAAACTTATCGTAGAAGGAATCGAAACCCAATCTCAAGCTGTAGCAATGATGGACATGGGTGTTCACCTCGGACAGGGCTACTTTTTCGCAAAACCTGCCAAAATCAAACCTAAGTTAAGTTTAGAAGCTCTTAATGTTAAAAAAACACCTGATCTAAAAAATGATCATAATATCTGCGGAATACCCGTAAAAAATCTGGCAACTCCAGTTGATTCAGTGGAAATAAATACCCCTGTTCCTGTCATCCAAGATTTTTTTGAACAAGAACAATCACTCAGTAGCGTTACAGTTGTCAAAAACGGAGCGCCATGCGGACTGATTATGGAATACAATCTAAACAAACATCTGTCTGGTAAATTCGGAGTAGCACTCTACACCAACAAACCGATCACTTCAGTTATGGATGATTCTCCGCTTTTAGTAGATCTGGAAACCACCGTGGAAAACGTTTCCACGCAGGCCATGGCAAGAGAAAGAAACAAAGCCTATGATGATATTATAATAACAAAAAACGGTAAATTATTCGGCGTTGTATCTGTCCGGAAGCTGTTAGATACTCTTGCACATGCTCAGGTTGAAATGGCGAAAGGGACAAACCCGCTGACAGGTTTACCGGGTAATCTGGGGATTGAACAAGAGATCGAGCGCCGCATGAAAGCATCTCAACAATACAGCATTATTTATGCGGACCTCGACAACTTCAAAGTCTACAACGATACATACGGCTTTAAAAGCGGTGACAAAATAATACTGCTCATCAGTCGAATTATAACATGGGCAACAGCGCGGCACGGATCTGACACTGATTTTATCGGCCATATCGGCGGTGATGACTTTGTTCAGGTTATCTCACCGGATAAAGCGGAAAGAATCTGTCTGGCGATAACCCGATGCTTCAAAAGATTAGTCAAAACCAGTTACAACGCAAAAGATAATACAAACGGCTGGATGGAAGGAAAAGGACGAGACGGAACCGTTTCAAGATTCCCTCTGGTTTCAGTTTCACTAGCAATACTTGATTGCACCCCAGAACAGTCTCTTTTCGAAATAGGTGAACAAGCCGCATCTCTCAAGAAATGGGCTAAGTCCATTGAAGGAAACTGCTGGGTGCGCGAAAGACGCCAGCTATAATAAATTCTCGTCAAAGATTTGTTTGATCCGGTAACGCAGATTAGTAAACCTTTTGCCGGCTGTGATGTTGTTTAGACCGATGTGGAAAGCTCTTTTACTGCCTACTAAAACAGCCAGAGTACGAGCTCTGGTTAAGGCGGTATAGAGTAAATTCCGCTGTAGCAAAAGATAATGCTGCGAGACTATCGGCATAACAATAGCTGGATATTCACTACCCTGAGATTTATGCACGCTCACAGCGTATGCCAGAGACAATTCATCTAGTTCTGACAGTTCATAATGAACGATGTTTCCGTCAAATTCAGCTGTAAGTTCGTTTGCCTCGGCATCAATATACATGACTCGCCCGAGATCACCGTTGAAGACTTCTTTTTCATAATTATTGCGTAACTGTAAAATTCTGTCGCCAACCCTGTATTCTACAAATCCTCTTTTGATAGCTTTACCCTTTGAAGGATTGAGTCTTTCCTGCAACAGCGCATTAAGTTTTTGAGTCCCGACATCACCTTTGTGCATAGGCGTAAGCACCTGAATGTCAGTCATCGGATCGAGATCGTATCTTTCAGGGATTCTCTCACAAACAGTTTGCGCTATCATTTCCTGCACTTTGAGTGGAGAGTCCTGCGGAATCCAGAAAAAATCTGCCTCAGGAGCATCTGCCGGATGTCCAAGAGGAAACAACCCATCATTAATTCTATGAGCATTTACGACGATGTAACTCTCTTGTGCCTGTCTGAAAATATGGTTCAGAACCGCGCTCGGCACTTCTCCGCTTTGCAACAAATCAGAAAGAACATTACCAGGACCGACTGACGGAAGCTGATTCACGTCACCAACAAAAATTACTCTGCAAGTTAACGGAACGGCCCTCAAAACGGAAAGACATAACTGCGAATCCAGCATTGAAGCTTCATCGACAACCAGAACATCAGCCTTGAGCTTTTGATCTTCATTGTAATAAAAACCGCCATTATCCGGGGTATATTGCAGCATTCTATGAATAGTGGATGCGGATCTTCCTGTCGCTTCAGAAAGTCTTTTTGCGGCTCTTCCGGTCGGAGCTGCAAGCTTAACTTTAAGTCCGAGTTCACTGAGAGTCAGAACAACAGCGCGGGTAATTGTAGTTTTACCTGTTCCCGGTCCGCCTGTGATAATGAAAAATTTATTTACGCACGCGTCAAAGACTGCCTGTCTTTGTTCGTCTGAAAGGTTGAACCCAAGTTCTTTTTCAACTTCCGGCAGAGTTTTTTCGACCTTTTCTTTACTTACAGGGGACGGATGACTGACCAGTCCGTGCAACCTTTTACAAATTTCACTTTCAAATCTGTAAAAGTGCATCAAGAAAATTGCCTGATCGATATTCTGCTCAGGAAGGCTTTCCACCCTGATTCTTTTTCTCTCTTCAAGCGCACTGATTCCGTCAGAAATCAAAGAAAGATCCACCCCGCCGAGCATTTTGGAAACATCTTCAACCAGCTTCTCACGAGGACTGAACATATGCCCGCCCCGCTCGCTCACAGAAAAAAGTGAATAAACAATAGCGGCTTCTATTCTTTGAGGAGAATCCGGGGCAAACCCCAGCTTAAGGGCCATGGTATCTGCTGTTTTAAAACCGATGCCGCGAATGTCGTAAGCCAGCTCATAAGGATTATCACTGATTCTTTTGACAGACTGTGCGCCATAAAGATTAAATATACGCGTGGCATAGGTAGGCGGAACTTCATGAGTATGCAGAAAAATAATCAGATTTTTAATTTCACGCTGGGACTGCCACGATTCAACAATACCTTCCAGCTTCTTCTTGGATATACCCTTAATCTTCAAAAGCTTATCAGGATCTTCGTCTAAAACATCCAGCACTTCTACACCGAACTTGGCAACCATATCTGTTGCAATGGCTTCCCCGATCCCTTTAATAGATGAAGACTTGAGAAACCTGATAACTCCAGCTTCAGTAGCCGGACGAATGCGTTCATGAAAATCAGCTTCAAACTGGCGGCCAAATTTAGCATGCTGCTTCCAGCGTCCCTGAAATTCTGCGGATTCACCGGGAGTAAGTTGTCCTAAACAGCCGACAACAGTAATCTGTGAAGGCTCATCTTTTGAAGAAATGCGCGCAACAATATAACCGTTCTCTTCATTATGATAGACAACTGTTCGAACTTCACCAATCAAAATGTCCGACATCAGATTTCCTTATCAAGATTATTCTTATCAAGATTATTCATATTAATTTATGCTGATCACCGGGATTATTATCAGGGTGAATAGTATCAAAACTATTAGTTTAGTAGCTTGGAGAAAAATATTTAAATAAAAAGCTATAATTTCTGGCGGTATTCAAGAGACTGCCGAAGAGTTTCTTTGTCCGTGTGTTTAACTTCAGACCCGATGGGAATACCCTGAGCAAGGCGACTCAGTGTTATATGAGGGAAACGATTCTGAACCATATTTTTTATATATGACGCAGTTCCTTCAGCTTCCACAGTGGCTCCCAGAGCGAGAATCAACTCTTTAACTTCACCCTTTGCAAGACGCGCTTCAAGCTTATTAAATTCGAGATTCTGCGGAGTAATTCCATCAAGAGGCGAAAGAAGACCGCCGAGAACTAAATAATATCCTCTGTAAAGCCCCATTTCTTCTATAACCAGCAAAGAATCCCATTCGGAAACAAGACAAAGCTTATCGCTCTCTCTGCCTGGATCAGAACAAATACGACAGGGACTGGACTCGGTAATACTTGCACAATGCTCGCAAACGCAGAGTTTCTCGCGCAAATCAATTATGCTCTGCCCTATTCCTGCAACTTTTTCCCGCGGCATTTTGAGCATAGTCAAAGCAATTCGCAAAGCAGATTTAGGACCAAGCCCCGGAAGTTTAGCCAACTCCTGAGCCACAACCCGCAAGGGGGCCGGCAAATTATCCACATAAACCTCTATGATTAAAACCGTGCCCTTCTAAAAAAGAAAGACACGGTTGTTTTATACTCGACTAAAAAAAGCGCTGGATTACATCATGCCGGGGATATTCATTCCGCCGGTAATCTTAGCCATTTCAGAATCCATCATTGCTTTTGCTTTTTTGTTAGCATCATTTACTGCAGACAAAACGAGATCCTGAATCATTTCAACATCACCGGATTCTACAACAGTAGGATCAATAGTAATGGACAATACTTCAGAAGAACCGTTGACTTTAACTGTCACCATTCCGCCACCGGCAGAACTTTCAACTTCACTTTCTTTAAGTTCTTCCTGAAGCTGAGTCATTTTGCGCTGCATAACCTGAGCCTGACGTACTAAATCATTCATACCTTTCATTATATTCTCCTTAATCTAAACATCTCTACGAGGGTCCACAGAAATAATTGATGCGCCAAATGCATCTACCACACGTACAACAACAGGATGAACTTCAACTTCAGCACGAAGTTGTTGTCTGCTTTTACGCACACCCTTGCTGTTTACTACAATTTCAACTTCCATATCCGAACCGAAATATTCCGCTGCCAGCCTGTTAATGACCACCTTGCACTCACGTGATCCGACCTGACTATGATGAAATGGATTCGCACAGGTAAGCACGAGCTTATTGCCATTTATCAGACCTTTACAATTGGCAAGACCTGTAACGGAACCATTTGCACCGCTTTCGCTCACGTACTTTAGAAATCCTTCAAAGTCACGCGGCCCGTTCACAGCAGGAGAGGCAGTAATTTCAATCTCACCGTGAGCCGGATTTTCAGACTCTGTCTCAATATGAGAATCAGATACTACGTCTGAATTAACTTCGAATTCCGGTTCATGAAAATTATTAGCATCAGGTTGATGAACATCGTCAGGAAGAGAGGAATCTTCTGATCCCATTTCACTTGAAGCTCCATGCCCTGCAGGGCTGCCGGATTCACTGCGCCCCATAGGTCTGCTGGACGCAGGAACAGGATTACCCTGTACCGCGCCTCTACCCTGCGTACCATTTTGCTGATGAGGTGGAGGACCACCCTGCAATGTTCCCTGAGACTGTCTAGGCTGAGCAGCTTGTACAGGTTGCTGCGGTGCGTTCTGCCAAGGAGGAACTTCACCTACTGGCTGAACTGTTTTGGGGGCCGGAGCTGTCATCTGACTGGATGCGGAACCGGCAGAAGCCAAAGCTCCCGCTCTTTCAACCGAAATAAGATCAGACAGGCTCGCCATGTTAAGCAATAAAAGTTCAAGCGCCATTGCAGGCTCAAGACTGGTCATAACTTTACGCTGACCGTCCACAGTCATCTGCCAGCAGGCATGAACAAAAGAACGGTCAAAAGTTGTAGCCCAGTGCATAAATTCTTTAGCTTCCTCAGAAGAAAGATCGAGAAGAGGAATAGCCCTTTCGCCGGACTGTCCGAGCAGAAACATATTGCGCCAGCAAGAACCCAGTTCGCGAATAAAAAATCCTAAGTCCAGCCCGCGGTCAAGCACCTGCTTAACAACTTCACCGACTGAAACAAGATCACGGGAATGGATAGCCTGCATCAGCGAGAAAAAGACATCCCGTCCAGCAAGTCCGAGTATTGATCGAACATCAGACTCAAGCAGTTTCTCACTGCCGAGAGCAAGAACCTGTCCGAGCAGAGACATGGAGTCACGAACACTGCCTGCCCCTCTTTTAGCGATAAGATCAACCGCACCGCTTTCAAATTCGATGTTTTCTTTCTGCAAAATTTTCGAAAGATGCGCAGTAAGTTCTGAGCTTGTAAGCATTTTAAAAACATAATGCTGACAACGGCTTATAATGGTTGCAGGAAACTTATGAGTTTCCGTTGTCGCCATGATGAAGGTCGCATGGCCCGGAGGTTCTTCCAAAGTTTTAAGCAACGCATTGAATGCCTGAGTAGTAAGCATATGCGCTTCATCTATTATGAAAACTTTATAACGAAACTCGATTGGAGCATAACCGATATCTTCTTTAAGACGGCGGGCATCATCAACTTTACCATGAGAAGCGGCATCTATCTCAATAACATCAACACCGATGCCCGCTGTAATCTGGCGGCAGTTCTCACAGACGTTGCAAGGCTCTGCTGTTGGTGCATTGACGCAATTAAGCGCCTTTGCAAAAATTCGGGCAATAGTAGTCTTGCCGACCCCGCGCGTTCCACTTAAAAGATAAGCAGGGGCAATTTTATCCTGTGCCGCGGCACGGGAAAGAATAGTTTTGACGGCGTTCTGCCCCGCAACCTCCGCAAAGGTTTGAGGGCGATATTTTGCTGTCAGATTAGATGTACTCATTATGCAGGCAAGTCCGTATGTGGTCCCTATAGATTATCAGATGTCCGGGACTCGGGACCGACAGTCCCGGACATCTAATATATACTAAATTTCGTAGTAATTAAGCCAGTCAGCGTACTTTTCGTTTCCGCCTTTAACGACATTGAAATATTCTTTTTGAAGCAACTTAGCCACTTCACCGCATTTGCCTTCGCCGATAACTCTATTATCCACTTCGCGGATAGGAGTTACTTCAGCAGCCGTGCCGCAGAAGAAAGCCTCGTCAGCAATATATAATTCATCGCGGGTGAATAGCTGTTCCACGACTTCATAGCCGAGATCGCGAGCGACCTGCATCAGACTTGCGCGGGTTATACCCGGAAGCACAGAAGTAAGGGGAGTTGTTTTAATGATACTATCTTTAACTATAAAAATATTTTCACCGGTAGCTTCAGAAACATAGCCCTGAGTATCAAGCATAAGAGCTTCATCATACCCATCGGTAACAGCTTCGACCTTAGCAAGAATAGAATTAACGTAATTACCGCAGGTTTTAGCCTTGGTCATCATTACATTAACATGGTGCCGGCTAAACGAAGAAGTTTTTACCCTGATACCCTTTTCAAGAGCGTCATCACCGAGATAAGCTCCCCAAGGCCAAGTCGCAATGGCAACTCTGATGGGATTTGAACCGGGATGCACTCCCATGACTCCGTCTCCGATAAACACCAGAGGGCGGATATATCCTTCCTTGAGACCGTTAACTTTCAAAGTCTCAATAATAGCATCAGTAATTTCTTCAATAGTAAAAGGAATCTTGATACCGATAATTTTAGCGGAATCAAAAAGTCTTACCACATGGGCTTTAAGTCTGAAGACAGCGGATTTTCCGTCAACGCAAACATAGGACCGAATGCCTTCAAAAACGCCTGCACCGTAATGCAAAGTATGAGTCAGCACATGGACCTGAGCATCATCCCAGTTGACCAGTTCGCCATCAAACCAAATCTTCTCAGCTTTCTGTACCATGTGTCCCCCTTTTTTTACTTCACGATAGATCCCGGCAGTAGACTTAAATCCCCTGAAGCAATAATAATCACTTTTGGAATGCCGGAAAGAGTGAAGCTAAAAAAAAGAGGGTCCAAGGTCAAGAAGGATCAATCAAATCCCCTCCGGAAAAACTAAAAAAAAGTTTAAAGACTGACTATTGAATTTTCTCCATCTCCATAAGGAGTAGCTTCAAATCCATCAGCTTCTGAATCATTAAACCAAATACTCTCGCCGGCCAAATAGCGGAATTTATAATCGTGTCCTACTTCCAAATCAACTGTCACAGCATAATTGCCGCTCTTAAGCCTCTTCATGGGCATTGAGCTTATATCCCAGTCGTTAAAATCGCCCACCAGATAAATGGTCTCACCATTTTCAATCTGAGTCTTAGGAACTTCGAATCGAACCTTGCAGACAGGCTTACTTTTCAAAAACTTCTTTGAAATTGCCACCGAGACCTCCTTGGACATACTTTGATGCCAGATAATAATACCATAAAATTATTTTTTTTAATAAATTTATTTATAATGTAATTAATCCTGATTTTTTTTCTATGTCAACACTCTCACTAAAAAATACATTTAAATATCACTTTTTACTCCTAGGTACCCCCTTGTGCCACAATCAAAAGTTCAACCAAATAACAGTTTTACCAATTTATCTTCGTAAATTATCGCTTTTAACGAAAATATACCTCCATAAATTTAGAAAAAATTAATAATCACAACATAATCAGCTCAATAACTATGTGCACATATTAGCTTTGACAGTAGTAAGTGGCACGGTTACAAATGCTTTTCGAGTATTATATATTATTTTCAGGAGTAATGACCATGGATAAATTTCCAAGAGTTCACAGGCTGCCCCCTTATGTCTTTGCCAAAGTGAACGAATTAAAGATGCAGCTACGCCACCAAGGCGAAGATATCATTGATCTGGGTATGGGGAACCCGGACCTTCCTACCCCCCAACACATTGTCGATAAATTAGTTGAGGCGGCGCAGAAGCCGGTCAACCATAGATATAGTGCGTCAAAGGGAATCAAAGGTCTTCGTAATGAAATGGGCAAATGGTACAAGAGAAGATTCGACGTTGAACTGGATGTCGATCAGGAAATCGTCGTTACCATGGGCGCCAAAGAAGGGCTGGCGCATTTAGCACTGGTCATGCTTTCCCCTGGTGATGTTGTATTCGCCCCGGATCCATCATATCCTATTCATCCTTACGCCAGTATTATAGCAGGCGCAGATGTTAGAACTATACCAATGGCTCACGACAGGGACTTCTTTGAAGACCTTGAAATGGCAATGCGCCAGACATGGCCTAAGCCGAAAGTTTTAATAATCAATTTCCCGCACAACCCGACAGGTATCACGGCAGACATTCCGTTCTTTGAAAAAATTGTTGATTTTGCCAAAGAAAATGATCTGCTTGTTATACATGATTTTGCATATGCGGACTTTACTTTTGACGGATACGAAGCTCCGAGTTTTCTTCAGGCCAGAGGCGCAAGAGATGTTGGAGTTGAATTCTTCTCCCTGTCCAAAAGCTATTCAATGCCCGGCTGGCGCGTTGGATTCTGCTGCGGTAACAGAGAAATGGTACAGGCCCTGACCCGCATTAAAAGTTATCTGGATTACGGACTTTTTCAGCCTATCCAGATTGCTGCTTGCGCCGCTTTAAGCGGACCGCAGGAATGTGTCAGAGAAATGATGGACATCTATCAAGATCGCCGTGATGCACTCTGCGAAGGGATGCAGCGCATCGGTTGGGATGTCACTCCTCCGAAGGCTACACAGTTCATTTGGGCCAAGATTCCTGAACAGTTTAAACACTTAGGTTCAGTTGAATTCTCAAAACTGCTTCTGCGTGAGTGTAAAGTTGCTGTAGCTCCGGGCCTTGGTTTCGGCAGCTATGGAGACGACCATGTGCGCATGGCTTTAGTAGAAAACAGACAGAGAATTAATCAGGCAGTTCGTGGCATGAAAGATTTATTCGGCTGTTCTTCCTAATTAAATAGTAAATCACAATATTTCCGGTTATTTTAACAATAGCCGGAAGTATTGTTTATAATTCCAGAGAACTTCATGAAGAGGTATTAATGCAGACAGTCAAGCTAGCCATTGCAGGATTCGGTACAGTCGGAACCGGGCTTGCCCGGATTATCGAAGAGAACGAAGATGTCATTCTCGCCCGTTGCGGGAAAAAATTCAAAATAGCGTCAGTTCTCGTTCGAGATCTCAAAAAACAAAGAGATTTCCTTCTCGGCCCCGGAGCACAACTCACGGACAACATCGAAGAATTCACTTCATGTCCTGATGTTGACATCGTCGTAGAACTTATGGGCGGGATTACTGCGGCCTTCGACATTGTCAAAAAATCTCTTAAATCCGGCAAGCATGTAGTTACTGCCAACAAGCACCTCTTAGCTGAACACGGAATTGAATTATTTGAAATAGCGCGCGAAAACGGTGTGGGCTTATATTATGAAGCAAGCGTGGCCGGAGGAATTCCTATTATCCAAGCGATAAAAGAAAGCCTTGCCGCCAACCGCATTAAGTCCATAGTCGGAATCATGAACGGAACAGCCAACTACATCCTCTCAGAGATGAGCACTAACGGGCTGGAATTCGACACTGCCCTTTCGCAGGCAAAAGACCTTGGATACGCCGAAGCCGATCCCACTTTTGATATTGAAGGCATTGATACTGCTCACAAACTTGTCGTGCTTATCCGCCTCGCATATGGGAAAGACTATCCCCTTGCAAAGCTTCCGGTAGAAGGTATCACCCGCATCGAAGGGCAGGATATTCTTTTCGCCAGAGATTTAGGCTATCGAATCAAACTGATCGGACAGGTTCGTGATGTAGGCGGTAAACTGGAAGCGGGAGTATTTCCGGCACTGGTTAAATACACTCTGCTGCTGGCAAGGGTCGGCGGAAACTACAATGCCGTCAGAGTTGAAGGAAATGCAGTAGGACCATCATTTTTTCACGGACAGGGCGCAGGCTCCCTTCCAACCGGCAGCGCCGTAATGGCCGACATTATGGCTCTTTCAGGATCTAAAACTCCTGACAATACCGGATTTAACAACAGCCCCATTACAAAAGCAGAAATACTTGCTCCCGAGTTGGCAACATCTGAATACTATTTCAGATTCACTGTTGCAGACAAAGCAGGGGTAATGGCTTCGCTTTCAAAAATTCTTGCGGAACACAATATATCAATCGCTCAGGCTGTCCAGAAAGGCGCAGCTTCTGAAACGAATGTTCCCATTGTTTTTACGACCCACAAAGCCAGCACTAAAAACGTTAATGCAGCGCTGCGTGAAATAGACCGTATGTCTTTCATTACAAGACCAACCGTAAGCATGAGAATTCTTTAAGGTTGATGGAGAACAGGATGAAACTGCTTTTTCTGATTGCTGATGGCATGGGCGGATGGCCCATTAAGGAACTTGGTAATAAAACAACCATGGAAGCCGCATTTACTCCGAATATGGATATGCTGGCAAACAAAGGAATTGTTGGCCGTTGCAGAACTGTTCCGTCCAATATGCCTCCGGGATCAGACATTGCAAATATGTCTCTGCTCGGGTTCGATCCGACTAAGTACCACACTGGCCGAGGCCCCATTGAAGCGGCTGCGCAAGGGCTGAAACTAGACCCGGATGATCTGGTTTGGCGTATGAATCTGGTTAACCTTTCAGAATTATCCAGTGACGGAATTATGCACGACTATTCGTCAGGGCATATTTCCACCGATAAATCTGTACCGTTGATTGAATTGCTTCAAAAAGAACTTGGAAATGATGAGTTCACCTTCTACCCCGGCATTCAATACAGACATCTGCTGGTTCATAAAGGCGGAGCAAAAAAGCTTGAGAGCAAACTTGCGATCAGACCTCCTCATGATCTTACAGATAAGTCCATTGCTGATGATATCGAAGAATTCGCCAAAAGCCCTTTAATGGATAAGCTTTTACGCGACGCAGCTAAAGTGCTTAAAGACAACGGAACCAAAGTTGTCAGCATCTGGCCGTGGGGACAGGGTAATCCGCTTATTCTACCGGATTTTCGTGAAAAATATTCAATGAAAGGTGCAGTCATTTCGGCTGTTGACCTGATTAAAGGGCTCGGCAGAGCTTCTGGACTGGAAGTAATTGATATTGAGGGAGCTACCGGACTTGTTGATACCAACTATGCCGGTAAGGTTGACGCGACACTTAAATTTCTGGAACATGGTGACTTCGCATTCGTTCACCTCGAAGGACCGGATGAGTCAGGCCACATGGGCAGCATTAAAGATAAAATCGCTTCCATCGAGAGATTTGATGCTCAGATCATCGGACCTTTAATGGAAAAATATCCTTTGGGCACAGCATCTTATCTGGTCACATGTGATCACTTTACACCCATTGAAACCAAAACTCATGATGCGGCACCCGTTCCCTTTATTTTAGTAAGTGATAAATGCGACGGGTCCGGTTTAAAATCTTTTTCTGAAAAGAATGCAAAATCCACAGGCCTGATTCTGGAAAAAGGACATGAACTTATGCAATGGGTGCTTAACCTTACCAATTAAATTATATGACTATTAATAAAGATTTTCCAACTCCTGACGCATGGTTCAACCACAGTGTTTCTTATGGTGAAACAGACGCAATGGGAGTCGTTTACTACGCTGAGTACCTTCACTTTTTCGAAAGGTCACGCAGTCACATTATTCGTGAAAGAGGAATGAGCTATTCCTTAGTTGAAGAAAAAGGCATCTTTTTACCTGTCAGGGAAGCCTCTTGCAGATATCGCACGCCGGCCCATTACGATGACATGTTGAATATACATGTCGGTATAGGTGAATGGAAAAGAGCCTCTGTTATTTTTGTCTACGACATATACAAAAACGACCGAACCATACATGTCGCCAACGGTTTTACAGAACATGCCTGCGTAAATCCGGAAGGTCGTCCAGTCAGAATCCCTGAATGGCTTAGAGAAATATTCTAAATAATAGTTAATTCTGCCTGATCTCAGCAAAAAGAGAATACGCCCTCTGAGAAGAGAGGCCTACTCAGTATGAATGGAACTCCCATTTATGCAGGTACTTCTTTTCAAAAACAGATAAACAACCTTATTATACTTAAAATACAAAAGACAACATCAAATGTACTACGACGTTCACACTCACGCTTTTCATCCCAAAATATCTCAAAAAGTTCTATCACAACTGAACAGCCATTACGGTATAAATGCCGTCGGCACAGGTTTAGTTGAAGACCTGCTCATGCGGGCCGATAGGGCTGGACTGGATAAAGTAATAATCCATACAGCTGCAACTGAACCGGCACAGGTTGTTCCCGCCAACAACTGGTCTTTAGAACTGCAAAAGAGCGACCCGCGCATAATATCTTTCGGAACTATGCACCCTGATTATGATGATCCTGAAAAGGAATTTGCACGCCTTGAAAGGAATGGAATCAAGGGACTTAAGTTTCACCCCGACTTTCAGTCCTTTTTCATGGATGACCCTAAATTTTATCGATTGCTTGAAATGATTGAAGGCAGATTTATTGCCATGTTTCATATCGGAGATAAACTTCCTCCTGAACAGAATCCTTCATGCCCCGTTAAGCTCAAAAAGATTCTGCAAAACTTCCCGAAATTGACAGCCATTGCGGCCCACATGGGGGGATTATATCACTGGAAATGGGTGGTGGATTATTTAGCCGGAAGCGATGTTTATATGGACACTTCAAGCGCACTGCCCTTTATGGATAAGAGCCTGCTTCAAGAAATAATGAGAAAACACCCGCGCGAAAAAATCCTTTTCGGCAGTGACTATCCTCTTTACGATCCAGGTGAATCGATGAAAGAATTGCAATATAAACTTAAATTGAAAGACAGCGAACTTGAAATTCACCTAAGCGCTGCCGACAATCTGTTAAACGGTTAACTACATAAATTATCAGCTTAACCTTTTGCTGCATATTTCCCCATGCAATGCACCACAATATGATGAAAAGGGCGAATTAAGTTAAAATATATCGGCCCCGTCCAATGGCGAAAATTGACCACAGTAAAAGAATGGAACCGAACTTCTCCGGATTCAAGAGGTTCTGCGACAACTCCTATATAACCGTTTAAGTGCTTGTCGCTTGCTTCACCGACCCAGTATTGATCAGGTTTAAAATCTACCGAGGTAAAGAAATCCACTTTGCCTCCGGCAGCAAAATCTAATTTTTCTTTTTTATTATCATAAGCAACCACGTCATGCTTAAGCCCCATTAATTTAGCAACAACTCCCCTTACTCTATAAAGCATGCGTAACCATGCTGGCTGATACGTAATCATACGCACCAGAAAGTCATTCATTGAACATGCGCCCATGAATGCTTTTGAATCCACATAATCAGCACCGTCCACCAACTCTCTTAAAACAGGGATAGAGCGAACGATTTTCATTTCATCTTTCATGGGTTCATCGTCCCCAATTCAACAGGCTCAACACGAATTACTTTGAATTCGCGCAAATCGCTCATATCCTTCCAAAGCATATCATGCCCTTTAAAGAACCGGAAAGGACGTACTTTAGTAAGCCAAGCGTTGCGCTCTTCCTGCGTAGCCTTGCGGCGCTCGCCAGCCTCACAAACCAGACGAATTGCAGACTGAGCTTTAAACCGCCCCCGCCACAATGCGCCTACCCAAAATCCAATTCCCGGATGCACAGCCATAATGCTCATCCTTGGATCACGATCAAGATTAGACCTCATACTTTTAGGAAATTTCTCGAAATAATATCCGCACCCTTCTTCGCTGAAAAGAACAGACCCGATCGGAGAAACCCTTGGAGTTCCGTCCGCGTCAACGGTTGCAATTGAAACATGCTGAACTTTACCAAAAAGAGCGGTCACTTCATCCCATGAAACTTCAGACTGCATAATTTTCTCCCTTAATCTTTTTTAGCTTCCTACATGCCGTACAATTCATTTTTCATCAATTTTATTATAGCATCACGCTCTTCACCCAAAATTGCGGGTGCAACCATTCTTGTCCCCACAAAAAGGGAATAACTGATCCGTGACAAAAGCAACGCGCGATCATGATCTCCTGAGACTTCATTAAACATTTCATACAAATAATTCATACGAGTTGAATCAACCTTTTCGAGATAACTCCGCGCTAATGGATCAATTTGAGCCCAAGCCCGAATACTTGTTTCAGGCCCGTGCGGCAGATCATTGGATTTATCTACAATTGCATCAAAACGCTCTGCGGCACTGACAGAAGTTGCGGAAACATGTTGCATACTTCCGATTGTCCATTCCTCCACCCAATGTTCAAGCATCCGCTCAAGATAATCATCTCGCCCTTTAAAGTGGTGATAAAAGGAGCCCTTAGTTACATCCAGTTGCTTACATAAAGCATCAATAGTTAACTGCTGAATACTATGCTCAGCTAACAAATGCAGCCCCGCATCAAGCAAATCAACTGCGCTGCGGCGAACCTTTTTATTTTCTTCAACTTTTAATCGAGTCAATGACCTGCACCTCACTTTTAATACCATACGGTATGGTATGTTTAGAAAATATAAAGAACTGAGTCAAGCATAAGAAATAAATACTGCGACAAATAAGAAAACGCCTGCCGGATTATCCGACAGGCGTTTTCTTATTGTAAATCAATTTCGATTAGTGAATCGAAGATCTCCTAATTCGTAGCAGCAACTCTTGGCACGATTACATGGCAAGCATTGTTGGCACAAGGAGCAAGCTTCAACTCTGTCTTACCGGCTTTGTTCATCTCAGCATGACATCCGCGGCAACTGCGGTCGCTATGCAGAGTATGGAACGCCTTGAAGTAGGACTCAGTTTCACCCTTAGCTTTTAACTCATTATGACAACCATCAGTGGCACAACTCTTAACAGGAGCTTTGCCATCCCAAGTGTGATGACATTTCACACAGGAAACATCCTGATGATTAAAGTGAGAGAATTTAACCTGAGAAAAACGTGTTTTGTTCAACTCAGCAGGGCGTTTAAACTCAAATGTTACAGGGAAGCTGACAGTCAACACAGGGTTGGTGATATCGGCTTTATCGGAAGAGATACTGGCGATCTCTTCACTTAAATGACTAGTGGTGGTCGCATAAATAATAACTAGAACGGCAAATACAACTGCCACTCCTACATACAAAAAATTACTCTTCATTCTATTCCTCCTCAAGAAAGTCGTAACTTCCTACTTAAAATCAACGATTATTTCAATAAAAATGAGGGGATGTATAAACCATGCAACATGCTCAGATGACATCAAAGCAGACTACACAAAGACATTGAGAAAAAATTCACACACCTTAACGGGGTAAAACGCCACAAAGTTAATATGTAATATTAATGCAATAAAAAAAATATCGATAATTATTTGATACTCAACACTGCAAAGTTATATGAAGGCATAGTAAAATTTGAAATTTCATCATAGAATTTAAGAATAAATATACACAAACAACATTTAATTAATTTCTATTTAATGCTTTTTATTTACATAAAATTTTCTAAAAAGACTCAAGAAAAACTCAATTACTTATAAAAAACAAAAAGCCTCTCCTTACAATGTAAAAAGAGGCTTTTATGAAATTATTATACGGAGTTATTCCCTGACACCTGCCATCAACAACCCAATTTTATCAAGCTTAGCAGTATCAGACACATGGAATTCATCCATAATTTGCCCACAATACATCACAGCTATACGATCGGCCAACTGAATAGCTTCACCCAAATCTCCGGTTATAAGCAGTATTCCGGCCATCTTACGGGCTTCCAGAAGCTTATTCCAAACTTCCTCAGTGGCAGAAATATCAAGTCCCTGAGTAGGCTGTTCAGCTACTATAAGATGAGGCTGACGATAAAGCTCGCGAGCCAATACCATCTTTTGCAAGTTTCCTCCTGAAAGCTGCCAGGCCAGAGCCTGAATTCTGCCGGGACGAACGTCATATTCTTTGACAAGTGCTTCTGCGACTTTTGCTGCTTTATCGCGTTGGAGTATGGGCCCGGCAGAGAAACCCTGACGGGTTGTTAAGAGCAAATTATCTACCAGATCCAAATTTCGGGCAGTAGCAAGATCAAGCCGGTCCTCGGGGATATATGACATAGAATTATTCCACGTCATTTCCGCAAAAAACTTACGCCAAGGCTTGTTCATTATAAAAATTGTATCTTTGGGAGGCTTACGAAGTCCGCTTACGCCCTCTACGAGCTCTTGCTGACCATTTCCAGCAACACCGACTATGGCGACAATTTCGCCCTTATGTACATCAAGACTGATGTCGCGAAGCCCTATTCCGGTCATGTTCTTTACTTCAAGAACCTTATCACCTATCTCAACTTCTTCTTTATTTACTTCAAGCAAAATCTCTTTACCGACCATCCGGCAAGCGAGATCCGCTTTTGATGTAATTTTATCTCTTGGCACTTCCGCATCAATTTTTCCGCGGCGCAAAATAGCTACGTCATCAGCGATTGCCATAACCTCTTCAAGCTTATGACTGATGAAAACAACTGATTTGCCGAGTCTAGTCATAGCCCAGAGAGCCTCGAAAAGACGGAATGCTTCGCGAGGAGTGAGCACAGCCGTAGGTTCATCAAAAATAAGAACCCGACTTTCTCTATAGAGTAACTTTAAAATTTCAACGCGCTGTTTCTCTCCCATGGAGAGATCAGAAATTCTGGCAGTAGGATCAATTTCAAGCTCGTAATCTTCTGCGAGTTTACGGACTCTATCATTCATTTCACGAGGATTAACAAAAAAAGATCCTTCCTGACCGAGAAGTACATTCTCAGCAACCGTCATGGTATCGACCAGCATAAAATGCTGATAAACCATACCTATTCCGGCTTTAATAGCATCCTTTGAAGATGTAAAATCTGCGCGCACACCATCGACTTCAATATAACCTTCGTCAGGCTTAAAGCGTCCGGCGAGCATACTCATCAAAGTACTTTTACCTGCTCCGTTTTCACCAAGTAATGCCTTGATACGACCGGGATACAGATCAAGTGAAATATTATCATTCGCAACGACTTTACCGAACCGCTTGGTGAGACCTTTTAAGGATATCAACGGAGAAGCGTCAGCAAATCCTGTTGCTTTTTGAGAGTCCGGACGGGTTAAATCCTGTTGTCCATTCATGTCGATCCTACCTACCCTTCCGGTTCAATGTTAATTCCGAGATGTGCAGGAGAATTTCCTCCGCGCCCTCTGATAGCGGAAAAAACCAACACCAGAATAGTAAGAGCATACGGCAGCATCAACAGAAGTGAAGAAGGAATATGTGTACCTATAGCTTGAAGTCTAAGCTGAAAAGCCATTACGCCGCCGAAAAGATACGCTCCGAAAACAGCTCTTCCCGGACGCCAGAATGCAAAAATAACCAGAGCAACCGCAATCCATCCTCTACCGCCTGCAAGGCCATTCGCCCATAGATGAGTATATGCAAGTGAAAGATATGCTCCGCCAAGACCAATCAGAAAACCACCACCAAGCAGTGCCATCCAGCGCAGTCTTACGGCTTTAAGTCCGGCAGCGGCGGCAGCAGCAGGCTTTTCTCCGACAGCTGTTATGGCTAACCCCATACTTGTTCTGTTAATAAACAGCATTAAAAGAAGTGGAATAAAGTAGGACACATAGACAAGAGTATCCTGTCTAAAAAAGATTTTTCCTATGTAAGGAATAGAGGAAATAAACGGGATAGAAAATTTATGGAATCCGGCTGCTGACATCCCTATATAAGGAGTCCCGAGAAAATGACAAAGACCTACGCCGAGTATAGTTAAGGCAAGGCCTGAAACAACCTGATTACCAAGACAGGTAATACAAACGAAACCATGCAGCATTGCCATCATAGATCCGGCAAGACCTCCGCACACAAATCCCAGCCATGGATTTCCGGTTGTATAGCTGACAAAGAATGCAACAAAAGCCGCCATACTCATCATCCCCTCAACTCCGAGATTAAGCACGCCGCCCTTCTCAGTGAGAATCTCACCAAGAGTTGCGTACAAAATAGGGGTACCGGACTGAACTGTCGCAGCCAGTAGAGGAACAATAAAACTTTCCAGCATTTATATCACCCGATTAGATTTCAAACTGAGCTGATGCACAGCCGTCTATTTCTTCCGTGTTATCTTGTATGTAACCAGCATTTGTCCAGCAAGCACCGACATAAGAATAAGTCCTTCCATGATCGACCCGAAGGCGGCAGGCACTTGAAGTTCAAGCTGCAAATTTTCCACTCCAACCCTGAGAGCCGCAAGCAAATAAGCAGAAATAGCAATATAAAGAGGATGCAGTCTGGCAAGCCACGCCACAACAATTGCGGTATAACCGTACCCGACCATGATACTCGGCTGAAGCCTGTTGACGACAGCGGAAGTTTCAATACACCCGGCCCATCCGGCAAGTCCGCCGGAAACAGCCATAACAAGAATAGTGAGCATCCCGTAAGGAAGGCGTGAATACATAGAAACGCGTTCACCTTCCCCCGCAACCTTTATCTCAAAGCCTAAACGGGTATACCGCATAAAGGCCCACATACCAATCCCGGCCGCCACACAGACAGCGAACCCCCAATGCAGTCGACTGGTTCCAATCTGACCGATAATCGCATTCGAGGTAAACTCGGGCGTAATCGGAAAACCGAAACTTTTAGGATCTTTCCAGACTCCGAAAACCAGATATTCCAGAAGGAGTATGGCGATATAATTGAGCATCAAGGTTGAAATGATTTCATTAACCTTTAACTTAAGACGCAAAATGGCAGGGATATAAGCCCAGAATCCACCAAAAATTGCAGCCATGATAAACATTAAAGGCATGAGCAGGTAACCCGGAAGATCAGGAAAATTCAAGGCCGCCCAAGTCGCACCGATGGCTCCCAAGGCAAACTGTCCTTCTGCTCCGATATTCCAGACCTGCATTCTGAATGCAGTTGCAACACCAAGTGCGCAAAGAAAAATAGGGATAGATTTTAAAAGGGCATCTTCCAAAGCCCAAGACGCACCAAAAGACCCTTGCCAAAGCACAAAAAGTCCTTCCACAGCTGATTTTCCCTGCAATTCAAGTAGAAGCGCACTCGCTCCTAAAGAAAGAACCAGAGCGCCCACGACAATAAACGGGGCGCCCCAGTTCCAGGGTTCATCGCGCTTTTGTAACCGATAACCCAACATAAATTATATTACTCTGTGTTTCCGACGACACCTTCGACAAACCAAGACATGCCGAGAAGTTTAGGATCGTCAAGAGTCTGACCGGCAGGAATAATTACTTTGCCAGCCTGATTTTTAAGAGGACCGACAAAGATTGCATTGTTGCCTGCAACAATTTCAGCTTTGGCAGCATTAACTTTGTCCTGAACATTCTGCGGAACCATGGAACCGAAAGGAGCGATATCAACTACGCCCTGATCCATGCCCCACCACAGAGACTCATTACCCTGCCAAACACCGTCACGAACCTGCTCAACAACATTTGTGAAGAGAGGTGCCCAGTTCCAGACTGCGGCAGTAAGGTGAGATTTAGGAGCAAGTCTAGCCATATCGGAGTTGTAACCGATGGAGTATTTTCCGCGTTCCTGTGCAGCTTCCTGAGGACCGGGGGAATCCTGATGCTGAGTAATAACATCAGCACCCATATCGAGAAGGCTGATAGCTGCGTCTTTTTCAAGAGCAGGATCATACCAAGTCTTTGTCCATACAACACGAACAGTCGCTTTAGGATTCACAGCGCGAGCACCAAGGGTGAATGCGTTGATTCCGCGGATTACTTCGGGAATCGGGAAAGCAGCAACATAACCGATGATGTTGCTTTTGCTCATCATACCGGCAACCATACCTGTGAGGTAACGAGCCTGATACATACGGCCGAAATAGTTGGTCATATTAGGAGTAGTCTTGAATCCTGAGCAATGCATGAATGCAACGTTAGGGAACTTCTTGGAAACTTTGACCATAGGGTCCATGTAACCGAAGCTTGTTCCGAAAATGACGTCGTATCCTTTGCGTGCGAAGTTAAGAACTACGCGCTCGGAGTCTGTTCCTTCAGCAACGGACTCAACAAAAGAAGATTCAACATAAGGAAGTTTATCAATAGCAAGACGGCCCTGATCCTGAGCATATGAATAGCCGGCATCAGCAACAGGAGAAATGTAGACAAAGCCAACTTTGACTTTTTTCTTGGCATCGGCAAAAGCAACAGTTGCCATCATTACAGACATTGCCGCAACGATGACCATGATCATTAACTTACGCATTATCCACTCCTTAAAAATACAAAACGATTTTTGATCCTGAAAGCCCGTGTTTAACGGCTCCTTCCCTTCAACAACAAAAAAACAACCAAAAAAGAAAATACTAAAGCAACTCCCCGGCATTACATACCCGGCAGTTGACCAGTATTATTTAATCGGCTTGTTACAACCTTTAAATATAATTAAGATTTATTAAAAATAAATCTTAATAGATTTTATTCACCCTGCGAACTCTTTACAATAGGCTGTACAAACTGAGTTTCGCTGTCCCATGGAAATAAAATCCATGTATCCTGACTGACCTCAGTTATAAAAGTATCAACCAGAGCTCTACCTTCAGGCTTGGCATAAACGGTGGCGAAATGAGCTTTAGGCACCATTTCTCTGACCAGTTTGGCAGTCTTGCCGGTATCAACAAGATCATCAACCAGAAGCCAGCCTTCGCCGTCCCCTTCAAAACCTTTGAGTACAGTAGATTTCTTTTCCTGCACTTTCCAGTCATAAGTTGAAATGCAAACCGTGTCGATAAGTCTTATGTCCATTTCGCGGGCTAAAATTGCAGCAGGAACAAGCCCGCCACGGGTAATAGCTAAAATGCCTTTAAAAGGACCAAGTTCCAGAAGCCGTCTCGACAATTCTCTGGAATCTCTATGCAACTTATCCCATGAAATCAGAAAAGTTTTTCTATAATTATCTGCCACGGCAGTTCACCCTTAAATTTTCGATATAAACATACTGAAATTAATATCCGCCAATCGGCCCAATAGATTTTTCCATCAGCCACGCGGTTTTCCCTAGCCCATGGAAGGGTTCAGGGCAACATAAAAAAATTACCGACTTACTTTATTATCTCAATCCTTCAACCAATACGCCTCACCCTGAACAACGTTAACATGCTATAAATAGCAATATTTTAATTTTACATAAAGCGTCTGCAAGGTTAATAGAATTGCTGAGAATCAAATATATCATCCTTAAAAGTCACACCAAGGTACTGTTAACAAATGAAAAATAATTCATCCATAGGTTTCCCTCGTCTCGTGATTTTACCCATTATTTTCATATTGACTGTTTCAGCAATATTCCTTTTTCATACTA
The DNA here is from genome assembly GCF_900101105.1 of Maridesulfovibrio ferrireducens. Classification (NCBI taxonomy): domain Bacteria; kingdom Pseudomonadati; phylum Thermodesulfobacteriota; class Desulfovibrionia; order Desulfovibrionales; family Desulfovibrionaceae; genus Maridesulfovibrio; species Maridesulfovibrio ferrireducens. The sequence continues at coordinate 302,832 of NZ_FNGA01000003.1, read as the reverse complement.
TTATAGTTGAGCAGCAACGACTGAACAATGTGAAGCAATGCCTCGAAGACATCCGCTCCGATGCGTACAGAATAGCAGGGAAAAATATTACAACACGCACATCCTATGAGGCTGAACGATTATCAAATCTTATCAAAAAGCTTAAAGATATTAAAAAAGACAATTCTTTTTACACTGTCATAAATGCCAACAACCAAAACCTGATAAACTTGGCTGAAAATTTTTTGAAAGCTTCTATAAATCCACAGGATATCCAACCTGAGCAATCAATTTTATACCTAACAAATTCCTTGGACGAAGTAATAATCAACACTCTGGTAAATATCGATAAAGAATACAAAGCTTCACTTCGTGATACAATCAAAATGGAATACAGCATTATTATTTTGATATGTATCTTTATCGTTCTTCAATATTTTATAGCTGACGCCTACATGAAACGAAGATTAATTCAGCAGGAATTGGAACATCAAGAATCTGAAAGCATTATCAAAAAGCTGTCCGAAAGAGACACTCTTACTAATCTTCCCGGCAGGAAAAAATTCTATGAGGAAGCTGACAGAGAAATTGCAACCGCTACCAGATACAGCTCAGATCTGGTACTCATCAAAATGGATATTCATGACTTTAAAGGAATAAATCAAAAATACGGACAGAAAGCCGGTGATAAAATCTTAGCCAGATTTGCTAGAATGGTTCGCAAAAATTTAAGACGACCTGACAGTTTTTTCCGCGTAGGCGGCGATAAATTTGTAATACTTGCACCACACACCTCAAGTGAAAACGCTGAAAAGCTTGCTGACAAAATCAACCAACTGGTTAAAAAAGATAAGACAACAAGTTCCATTTCACTTAAAATAAATACTGGCATTGCATCATGCGTCAAAGGCTGTTCATCCGAAACACTAATGAAAGAAGTTTCCTCCGCATTAAAATCATCTAAAATACGAGGAGCCGGTAAAGTTGCTGTTTATGAAAAACCAGCCGACTAACCGAAGAAATATTCCATCATGATCAAATACAAATCATTATTCACCATTCTCGCAATAACCGCCCTGCTCTTAAATTTTACTGCGTGTGCAAAAACTACGATTGAAGTTAAGTCGAAAATTGAAGGCAGTGGCGGAAGGGTCGACAAAACCGAGCTGATTCCGCTGCGGGATTTCTTTAAAAATCCTATTGCGAGCGAGTTCAGCATCTCTCCGGACGGAAATAAAGTTGCGTGGAAGGCTCCTTGGCAAAACCGCATGAATATTTTTGTAAAAGACCTGTCCTCCGGAGAAGTGACCCGCATAACAGCAAGTATAAACCGCGATATTTCCGGTTATTACTGGGTTGGAAATGAACGCATCATTTATGGTCAGGATCTCGGCGGAGATGAAAATTTTCACGCCTACTCAGCCCCTGTAGACGGAAGCGGCGCTGTAGATTTGACTCCTTTTGAAAACACCAGAACCGGCCTCGTTGACGATCTTGAAAACGACGATGACAATATTTTAATCACGATGAATAAGCGAGACGCCCGTTTTTTTGACGTCTTTAAACTAAACGTCATTACGGGAGAACTGACCCTTGTTGCGCAAAATCCCGGAAATATTACAGGCTGGCTGACTGACAATGCCGGAAATCTGAGAGTCGCCATTGCAACTCAAGGCGGTAATGATATAATTCTCTACCGTAACAACATTCAAGATGAATTTACCCCCATCAAAACGCTAAATTTCCGCACCTCATTTTCACCGCTGTTTTTCAGTTTTGATGACAACAATATTTATGTCGCCACAAATATTGATCGCGACAAATCCGCAATCTATCTATTCAACCCCGAAAGCACAAAACTTGAACAAATGATCTTCGAACATCCCGATGTTGATGCCGAAAATCTTATAAGATCCAAGAAACGCAAAGTCATAACAGGTGCAGGGTACTACTCTGATAAACATCACTATGTGTTCTTTGATGACGATAGAGAAGAAGTTCAGAACGAGCTTGAAGCCCTGCTGCCCGGCTATGAAGTCGTCGTTACCGGTCTCAATAAAGATGAAACCAAGATGGTAGTCAGGACTTATTCCGACCGAAGCCTCGGAGCAGGATACATTTACGACATTCCAAATAAAAAACTTGAGAAAATTGCAGATGTCAGCCCCTGGTTTGATGAATCCCGCATGGCGGAAACTAAGCCTATCACCTTCACGTCGCGTGACGGACTTACTATTAACGGCTACCTGAGCCTTCCCGTCGGAATCCCTGCCACGAATCTACCGATGGTACTTAACCCGCATGGCGGTCCGTGGGCCAGAGATCATTGGGGATTTAATCCTGAAACACAATTCCTGAACAATAGAGGAATCGCTGTTCTGCAAGTTAATTTTCGAGGTTCTACAGGATACGGCAGAGAATTCTGGGAAAAAGGGTTCAAACAATGGGGCCGCACAATGCAGAATGATCTGACAGATGCAGTAAAATGGGCTGTAGATCAGGGCATTGCTGACCCTGAAAAAGTGGCTATATACGGCGCATCATATGGTGGGTACGCAACACTTGCAGGTTTGACTTATACACCCGACCTGTATGCTTGTGGTATTGATTATGTAGGGCCGTCAAATCTTTTTACTTTAATGAATTCCTTCCCCCCTTACTGGGAATCAGAAAAAGACCGTTTTTATACTATGGTCGGCGATCCTGTTCGAGATAAAAAACTGCTTGAAGAAGTATCACCTGCTTTCCATGTGGACCAAATAACCGCCCCCCTTTTTGTAGCCCAAGGAGCGAATGATCCACGCGTAAAAAAAGCTGAATCAGACCAGATTGTTGAAGCCCTTCAAAAGCGCGGTGTTGCCGTAGAATACATGGTGAAAGATAACGAAGGGCATGGTTTTATGAATCAGGAAAACAAATTTGAATTCTATGAAGCAATGGAAACGTTTTTGAATAAACATTTGTTGCAATAACAATCACCCTCGATATGAAAAAAACATCCGCAGAATCTTCCTGACTTTATCGGAAAATATTTTTTCACCGAGAAGCTTACCTGCTACCCGCTTGTTAATTTCCATAAGTGTCGGATATGGATGAATTGCTCCAGCAAGGGTTGCCAGTCCTACACTACCGTTGACTGTCGCCACCCACTCTCCGAGCAATTCTCCGGCATGTACTGCCGCAATCTGAACGCCTAGGGGCTTGCCTTTAGTATCAAGCAACAATTTGATACGTCCGCGCCCTTCACCTTCCGCCAAAGCACGGTCATTTCCTGAAAATTCCTCAACAACAGTGCTGTACTTAATACCCAGAGCTTTAGCCCTCGCTTCATTAAGTCCCACGCTGGCAAGTTCTGGATCGGAATATGTACACCACGGCAGCCATTTGTAATTTGCTTTGCGCGGCAGATGCATAACGGCATTGGCAACTATTATCCCGCCTTCGTATCCTGCGGCATGAGTAAAACGATGGTTGCCTGTAACATCCCCTGCCGCATAAATATTTTTAACCGAAGTACGCATTCTGAAATCAACATCTATACCATTCGAATTATGGTTTATACCGATCTCATCAAGTTCCAAACCGGAAATATTGGCTTTGCGGCCTAATGCAACAAGAAGCTTCTGCCCGCTTATAACCTTCCGCGGAACGGTCCCTTCAAAGGAATCTTCCAGAATAACTTCGACTCCGCCTGAACCTTTTCTGACCTGTTCAACCTTCGCACCTAAAATAAATTTTACGCCGTCCTGTATCATGCCATCCATTACATACTGAGCCATATCTGCATCTTCTTTGCTCAAAATATGATTACTGCGCTGAATAACCGTCACCGCGCATCCCAACCTCTGGAAGGCCTGAGCCATCTCAATTGCAATGGGACCACCCCCAAGTACCAAAAGTGATGCAGGAAGTTCCTGCAACGAAAAGAGATCCATATTAGTAAGATAAGGCACATCTTTCAGGCCGGGAATAGGCGGTACGGCAGGAGACGATCCTGTAGCTATTACCCATGAACGGGCAGAAACGCTTTTACCTTCCAGCAATACGGAATGTTTTTCAACAAACGAAGGAGAGCCGAACTTTACCTCGGCCCCCAGCGAATTAAAACGTTCTACAGAATCATGTTTTTGAATCTCAGATACAACCGATGAAATACGATCAGCAACTTTGGAATAATCAACAGGAGGAAGGTCGACAGAGGGCAGGCCGAAGTCCTGCGCTTTCCCCATCAAGTGACGCACTCTGGCTGTTCGAATTAACGTTTTACTTGGAACACAGCCATAATGAAGACAATCACCGCCTAAACGGTTTTCTTTTTCAATCAGTAAAACCTTAACTCCAAGCTGCGCAGCTCCCGCAGCCACAGTAAGCCCGGCAGCGCCGCCGCCGATTATTCCTAAATCGTAATCACAAATCGGCATATAAACCTTCCTGTCAACTTTTACAGTTACATGGCAAGCGCACCGAACAAGGCAGAACCGTAAAGACCACTATTTTGATTGTCGTTCAGAAAAACGGGAATACGGCTAAGCACTTCAACCATTGAGCTTGATCTCCTAAATTCTTCCATAAAATCAGGATGCTCAACAACAAAAGGATTTTTCGCCAGAATTCCCCCAGAAATATATAAGCCACCCGTAGCCAGAACACTTAAAGCATAATTACGACAGCATCTGGCTGTAAACTTTCTGTACCAGTCAAGAGTAAGCCCGCCGTCAGCCATTTTCTTAGCCACTTCATAAGGTTTTAAATCTTCACCCGTCAGATATAAATGCAAATGGTTAAGCCCCTTACCAGTAAGAACTTCATCACCGTAACAATATGAAATTCCGACTCTGTCCTTCACGAAAGCACAAAAATCAAGTTCTTCAGACGTTTCAAACGGAAAAGTAATATGACCGGCTTCAGACGGAACAGGAACAAATCCTACAGATGGAACCGGAACTAAAGCGCAATGACCAAAACCCGTTCCTGCACCTAATACTCCAACAGTACCCTGCGGAGAAAAAGTTCCCTGTTGCAAAACTTTGCACTCTGCAACCGCCGGAGTTCTACAAGCGTAAGCCTGAGCTACAAAGTCATTTATTAAGGATGCTTTTTTAAAACCGTAAACGGAAGGACCTTTCGAAATATCTACCGCCCATTTCAAATTGGTGGGATGGCAATAATTCCCTCCGACAACAGGCCCCGCTAAAGCAATCACTGCCATATCAAAATCCTGCGGTAAATATGGAAAGTCACTTTCCTGCACCAACTCAAGAAGATGCTCGAAACTTTCCGCGTCCGTGCTAGGAATCCAGACTTTCTCTTTCATGACAAGACTGCTTTCCGAACGAACCTGAAACGCAGCAAATCTACTATTTGTTCCACCTATATCAATGGCAAGAATCAACCCCATTCTGATACACCTTCTTCTTATTTTTATCCTGTGAATTCCTTATTATCTGTAAACACGATGCCTGACTCTAATACAGTCAGTTAAAAAAAGTAAATCAAGATAATAGCTTTTTTAAAATTCAACCTAAATATGTCAAAATTCGGACGTAAAAAAGCCCGGAACAGAAACTCAATGCGAGCTAGATTCCGGGCTTTTAATATTCAATGCCGTTTGAAATAATCAGGAAGCTTTCACTAAGGGAATTTCGTGCAAAATTTTGGTCTTGCCGTCCTTCTCTTCTTTGCGCATCTTGATATACTTTCTGGTAATATTTCTAAGAGCTTCGGTCTTACCTTCTCTGTTGTTGGGGCAGAGAAAAGCAACCAGCTTTCTTTCAAGTTTATACGGATTTTGCTCATTCTTAATGGCAATAATACCGTCCATAATCATTTTCTGATTAATCAATTCATTTCTAGTTCTGCAACGCACAGTTTCGGCCATAGGAGCAAATATCATGTTACTGAGAACTACCCCGTAAAGAGTTGAAATAAATGCTACCGGAATATGTTTCAGAATCATAGCCGGGTTATCAATACCCATGAGAAGACCAATCAAACCGATGACAGACCCTGCAACACCGAATGCCGGTGCAAAACGTGCCATTGACTGAAAAACGCGCTCAGATTCATTTCTACGCATATTAAAGAAAGACATTTCAGTCTTGAGACAATCTTTAATCTCTTCTTCATTAAAATTATCAACAAGAAGCATCAATCCGTTTTTCAAAAAAGACATGGTTGTCTGCTCGCCCGCTTTTTCAAGAGAAAGCATTCCGTCCATGCGTGAACGGACACTTAGATCAAGCAAGGTATCCACTATTTCTTCATGTGTGGTGAGCCTGCTGGAGTAAGTATTGCGAACGACTCGGAAAGCTTCAACCAGTTGTTCAACAGGATAACTGAGCATGACAGCAACAGCTAAACCGGACATGACAATAGCAAATGCAGCAGCATTCCAATAAAGCCCTAACCCACCGCTGAGCCAGAAACTTGCTATAAAAATTAATGCGGCAAATGAAACACCTACAAGGTTCTTTCTGTTCATGACATTACCTCCTTACTCGGCATTGAAGTCAGTGTTGATGACAACGATCTCAACACGGCGATTGTTCCCCGAAACCTTTTCCATGGAATCAGGAAGTTCAGGAACCGTTCCACCGCGTCCGCTTACAAGAATACGAGCGGGATCGATAGACTTTTCACTGATAAAATATTGTGCAACCTGCGCAGCACGGCGGGCAGATAGTTCAAAGGCGGAAATCTTTCCGGATTTAGCGACATCACTATGATCGGTATGTCCTACGATATGTATGGCATGATTGCTGGTTCGCAAAATTTCAGCGACCTCAGCAAGATATTGCAAAGTTTTCGGCTCAAAACTACTTCTACCCGGAGCAAAAAAAGCATCGCCGCGCATAATAATTTTAAGCTGCCCGTCATCCTCGCTTGCCATACTTATTGCACCGTCATTGCTGCGATAAAGGACATCTTGAGGAGTCAAAACAACTTTAGTGCTTCCGCTCATTGCTTCGCGATGAACTGAAAGCATATCAATCAGATCGTCGACAGGATTGGGGGATACTTGTGACTGAGCATTGCCGCTGAAAATAACTTTAATATTTTCTTTGGACTGACTGTAAATAAACAGCACGACGAAAAGGACAAACATTACCATCATAAGGTCAGCCCACGGAACCGACCACCCGCCCATACCGGATGTATCAGAATCCGAAGAACCGAATTCCATCAGATCTAAATCACATTTGAATTCATCGTTTTTCATACCATTGCTCCATGATCAAAAATACGGGCCACGCCCGAACGTTTCACCATCTCTACAGCAAGGGTAATGCCAAACAAATTAATGCAATAGTTTTAGCATGTTATGAATCATAAAAAAGGAATTAAAGAAGAGAGAAACAAGAAGTGTCAAAAAAAGAACAACTGTTAAATTACAAAAAAGACCTAAAGATCAATACAAAGACCATCCTGAGCCATAATTATTTTATCAGGTTTACGCTCAGCAAGCTCGGCGTAAGATCTTGTATCTTCGAGAAATTTTTCCAATTCAAAATCATCAAGAACAGGTTCCTGATGGAACAGGCATAAAGTCTTAACTCCGGCATAACCTGAGAGTTCAACAGCTATAATGTTGTTTGAATGGCCCCAATCCTCTTTAATGGAATTGGCCTCGGCAAAAGAATACTGAGCATCCATAATCAAAAGATCAGCGTCTTTAAAAAATTCTACAAATTCTATATCAGACAAAGCTGTCGCGCTTTTATGTTCACAATCAGTAGAATATACAACCACTTTCCCATTTTTTTCGAAACGATAACCGAAAGATCCGCCCGGATGATATTGAGCTTTGACCTTAACATTAATACCGGCAATTTCTAATTCCTGTCCGGTAGAAAGACGCATAAATTCAAATTCAGCTGCAAGGTTATCAAATTTTACAGGGAAAAACGGCTCACTTTGCTGGGTACGGAAGACATTCTCAATACCTGGATGCCCGCCATAGAAAGAAATTTTATTACCCTTCACATATGCTGGAATAAAAAAAGGAAAACCTTGCAAATGATCCCAGTGAAGATGAGAAATGAGAATATGAAAATGCGCCCCGGGTTTGCCAAGTCGCTCCGCCATGATTACATTTCCTAAATCACGAAGACCTGTGCCGCAATCGCAGATCAAATAGTCATCACCCGTTGTTCCGATCTGGATACACGGAGTATTGGTTCCGTAAGACCCGCGAACAGGAAAAGGAAGTTCATTATCAATAAATGAATCTAAATCAGTCGTGGAATCAATTCCACGCGCAACCGCAATTTCCAAAGCAGCTTTTACCTTTGCTCTGGCCCTATCGGCATTATATGTAGCAGGTAGAGAACCTCTTGCTCCCCAGATGCAAACTTTCATTCAACAACTCCTAATCTAATATTCTTCAACCCATTACCTTTAGACTAAAGAAAGAGCAACAGGCACAACTCAAAAATTAGTATTCTATTAAATCAATATTTTTCATATTATTTTTATGATTATTAAAGCTGCCCCTTGACAGACGGGGTTTATTAAAGAACAAATTTATTTTTTGGTTCAATATAGTTTCTTACTTAACACAAACAAGATTTCACTTACATGAAGATATATAATACATTAAAATCATTAGTACTCGGTTCCGGGTCACCTCGGAGAGAGGAACTGCTATCATCTATTGGACTCAAATTTAAAATTGATCCTGCAACTTGTGATGAACCGCCTGCCCGTGCAGGACAACTGCCGGAAGATTATGCTATTGAAATGGCTTTGATGAAAGCAAGAAACGTGGCAGCTTCAAACCCGCAAACTATAGTTATAGGGGCGGATACTATTGTTGCATGCGATATGAATATCCTCGGCAAACCGTCCGACAAAACAAACGCCATTGAAACACTGAAAAGCCTATGTGGACGATCTCATAAAGTAATTACAGGTTGCGCTATAATTTCTGAGAACGGCGAAGAAACAAGTTATGCCGTTACAACCGAAGTTGAATTTATCAATTGTGACGAAGCTGCAATAAAAGCCTACGTTGCAACCGGAGAACCGGATGATAAAGCTGGATCTTATGCGATTCAGGGACAGGGGGCCTTTTTAGTCAAAGGAATATGCGGTTCATACACAAACGTTGTAGGATTACCTCTGGCACGTATAATGGAATCGTTAATTTCAATTGGTGCTGTATCCCCTGTTATAAGCGAATAGTATTTATAGTCGGCTAAAAAATTAATAGCAGACTAAACTTTTTTCAAATTATATTGCAATTGCCGTCTCATAATAGATTTTATTAACCAGAGCTAACACTTTATCTAAAGAAATCATGTCGCAAAATAATAACGTTACAAATTTACCCAGCGAACAAAACGAAGCTATAAAACTCGCTGATAATATTTCTAAAAGTTCTGAAATTCTTGAATCTTTTTTGGATTGTGCTGGACATGCTGCAATTATCAAAGACTCTTCACTCAAATATCTGGCTGTAAACAACGCCTTTATGAATCAAATCAGCCACAAAAGCAGTAAAGATATCATTGGTAAGATAGATCAAGAGATACTTAAACACCTGACCACAAAAGATCAGATTGCACAGATCGAAAAATATGACCGGATTGCGCTTAATCTCCCCAAAGGCGAACATGTCACGTTAGAAGTATCCTTCTACGATCAAAATGGTATTGAATCCACTTTTCGCGCTAAAAAATTCCCCATATGGGACCACAACAATGATTTGATGGGAGTAGGAACGCTTACTGCCGACATAACTGAAATAAAGACCACAGAAAAAGAACTTCTGACAATCCGTCAAAAACTCAATAACCACATTAAAACCCAAGAACAAACACTGCATGAGGCCAATGAAAATCTTCAGTTTATGAATAACGTTTTTAAAAATACGCTGGACGGAATTATAATCACAGATGTCGCCGGTCACGCTTTGCAGATCAACCCGGCTTTCACTGAAATTACGGGCTACACCCTTGATGATATTAAAGGTAAAAATCCACGGATATTAAAATCGGACAACCATAACGCAGAATTCTACAAAGAGATGTGGGCTTCTTTAAAAACCATCGGAAAATGGGATGGAGAATTGTGGAATCGTCGTAAAAACGGTGAAATATACCCTCAACGACTCAGTATCAGCGCTATTTATGACTCCAATCATAACGTAACTCACTATTTAGGCGTTAACAATGATATGAGCGAACTTAAGCGTAAAGAAGAAAAAATTAACTTTTACGCCTATCACGATGTACTGACCAATCTCCCGAATTTCAGACTGTTCTCTGATCGGTTACGAACAGAAATAAAAAAATGCTCAATAAAAAAATGTCAAATTGCCTTACTTTATATAGACTTTGACGATTTTAAAAAAGTTAATGATTCTCTAGGGTATCGTGTTGGAGATAAACTTCTGAAAGCTTTCGCTGAAAAAGTTAAAGAACTCATAAAAGGTTCTGACCTTTTCGCTAGAATTGGAAGTGATGAGTTCGCCATTGCTTTAGTAGACTTTAAAAATATCAATTCACTCATGGTTTTTTCTAGAAAAATCAGAAGCTTGCTTCGAGATCCATTTGAAATTGAAGGATATGAAATTTTCATAACAGTAAGCATCGGAATTTCTACCTACCCGGATGATTCTGAAACAGCAGAAAAGCTTCTGCAACATGCCGCTACAGCAATGCATCAGATAAAAAGCGGTAATGGAACTGGAAGCGAAGTAAGATTTTATACATCTCAAATGCTGATACGCGCGCAAAATAAAATTGATATGGAATCTGCTATTCGAAAGGGATTGTCATCCAATGAATTTGTTCCTTTCTATCAAGCCAAAATCAATTCCAAAACAGGAAAAGTAGTTGGAATGGAAGCTCTTGCCCGCTGGGTAAAAGATGACGGCACAATTATACCTCCCGGACAATTTATTGAAATTGCAGAAGCACTTAATCTGATCGGAAACATAGACAGTCAGATTATGGAAATTTCTGTCAGAGACATGGCTGACTGGGAAAAGGCAGGCCATAAAAACCTAGTAGTTTCCGTAAATGTCTCATCAAAGGAACTTGAAGATCCATCTTTTTCAAAAAATGTTATCTGCATCTTAGATAAATATGAATTAGATAATGAACAGTTGGAGATTGAAATTACTGAATCTCTGATCATGAAAAATGTTGAAGAGAAAATTAACCTTTTAAAAACCTTGAGTGCAACCGGAATTAGAATTTCTATTGACGATTTCGGAACAGGATATTCCTCACTCAGCTACCTTAAAAAGCTCCCCATCAACACACTTAAAATCGACATATCATTTATAAAAGACATTTTAACAGATCTAAATGATATGGCTATTGTTTCAGCGATAATCAGCATGGCCGGAAAAATGGGACTTGATGTTATTGCAGAAGGGGTAGAACATGCTGAACAAATAGAACTACTTAGAAATGAAGGATGTAACCTGATACAAGGGTTCTACTACTCAAAACCATTACCGAAGGTAGATTTTATAAAGTTTTTGGAAGGACACGCGTAATCCATTTTGGTTACCCCGGCATAAACCCCACCACGCCCCCTACCTATTTTAAAAACCCTACCATTAAATACTACCTGATACATTTAAAATACACATTTTCAAACGTTTACAGACCCTCTCCTTCTGATATTAATAAATCTAACGGCTTATGATTTTATAGCTTTTGGATTTGCATTTAATGAAGGAGAGTTACAATGACTGAATCTATCACCAAGATGACACAAGACGTAGTACTTGAAGGTAACAGTCCTGCTAAGGAAGTTGCTCAAAAGATTGGCAAACCATATTCAACGCTCCTGAGAGAAATTAATCCTTTTGATCAGAACGCCAAACTTGGAGCCGGAACATTACTTGATATTCTAAAAGCAACGAATGAAGTAAGGCTACTTGAACATATGGCAAAATGCATTGGGTACACAGTTAAGCCGAATAACGTCCATCCAGCTTAACTACATTTCAAAATAGTTAGTATGAGCCTGAACAGTGTCTGCTGTTCAGGCTTTTGCCATTCTGGACTTTTAGCAATTTTAGGTTGATACTTCCTTTTATGAAAAAAATGTATAGTAAAATACTCGTCAATGCTGCCACCCTCGGTCCTGTAGGCTACCTGCCAAAAGCTCCCGGAACGTGGGGATCTGCTGCGGCGGCGATTGCGGCGCCGTTCTGTTTTTATCCATTTCCCATTTCAATCAAAATCTTCATCTTGATTTTACTTTTCGTATTTGGGGCAATAGCCAGCTCTGAAGCAGAAATTCAGCTGGGCAAGAAAGATCCAGGATGCGTTGTAATTGATGAGGTTCTTGGACAGTGGGTAACATATCTGCCCTTCGGACTAATGACGGGATCGCAGATTATCGCAGGATTTATTTTTTTCAGATTTTTCGACATCCTCAAACCATGGCCCATTAAGCAATCTGAAAAATGGTTAAAATCCGGCTGGGGCGTAATGATTGATGACCTGTTTGCAGGTGTCTACGCAGCTATAGCTCTCTGGCTTTTCAGAATGATCTAAATTCAAAACTCATACTCAAAAAATTAACCCCCGCTTTCTTTCGAAAGCGGGGGTATTTAATTATCAAATTCTTGAAACTTATAATTTTAAATTCTAGTAAGCCAATCTGAATTGAGCCCTGCGGTTCATTTCCCAAGCTGTCTCATTATGAGCAGGATCAATGGGATTTTCTTCTCCGAAACTTACAATGCTAAGTCTTTCGGGAGCTACTCCAAGCAAAATCAAAAATTCATAAGCAGCGCGCGCACGACGCTCACCCAATGCAAGATTGTATTCTGCCGTTCCGCGTTCATCGCAGAACCCTTCAATAACAATTGTTACATTGGAAAATTTCTTTAGCAATTCAGCCTTAGACTGTAGTAAAGGACGATATTCTTGTTTGATTTCAAAAGAATCAAAATCAAAATGAACTATATTTCCCAACTCAACAACCGCGACTTCAAATTCTTTTTTAACTTCAGCAGCCTGACGCTCATCTTCAAGAGCCTGCTCCTGAAGTTCTTTTTCTCTTTCCTGCCTAGCCGCCTCTTCCTGTCTGAGTCTTTCGTTTTCCTGCTGGTCATTCATTCTTTCCTCAACAGCAGGAGATGCAGTTGAAGACTCAACACGCTTCTTAGAACACCCGGCACCCAAACTGACGATCAACATGAACGCCATACACAAAATTATAGCTCTAGCTTTCATTTGCCCTCCTGATAAGGAACTTTAAAGGACAGGAGATTGCCCACGCAAAGTGGAAAACGCACTCTTATTTTAACTTCCAATATTTAGACACTAAAGTGTTTTGTAAAAAAATCAAGTCATCACGGAAACAGAAGTGTTAAAATCTATAACAAAACTATGATTTATCAGCCTTACCCCATGCAGGAGCAGTAGCAATGCCGACTCCAGTCGGAACCTCCATAGCAGAATCACCATGACGGGTGGTCAAATAGATTTTATAATCTCCACTCCTGCTTGATGAAAAAGCTAAGAAATATCCATCAGGACCAAATGCAGGATCTTCATCATTACCGGGCCCGAATGTTAACTGTCTCTCCTGCCCGGAATTCATATCATGAACAAAAATCCTGTGTCCCAAAGGAGTCTGACGCGAAAAAGCTACAAACCGTCCATCAGGACTGATTGTCGGATTAGTGTTGTACTTTCCTTTACGCGTTACGCGGTCAACCTGCCCTGTCGCCATATCCAAAATGAAAATATGCGGATTACCGAATCTTCCCGAAGTAAAAACCATCTTACTTCCAGTTCGGTCAAAATCGGGAGAAACTTCAATCGCCCAGCTTTTTGCTAAAGCTTTTTGAGGCTTATAATTGCCGTTGACCAGAAAAATATCCGAATCCCCGTTCATGGTCAGAGTTACCGCCAAATTTCCATCAGGCAAAAAAGCCGGCCCGATAACTGTATTTCCGGGAAAAGCTTTTTGATCAATCTTTCCAGTACTCTTATCCCATATACAAAGTAAGTGCTGCCTTGAACCAAGCCTTGTGAATACAAGTTTCTTGCCGTCCGGCGCCCAGTTGGGACTAAGGTTTACACCTCCCAAGGAACTGAGCTGGCGAAGATTTCTACCTTGCGGACTTACCGTAAAAATTTCTTTATTTTTTCCAGTCTTCCTCACAAAAGCTATCTTCGAATCAAAAAAGCCATCACGTCCGGTCAGTATTTTCATCAAATAAGAACTGAACTTATCCGCAATCAGCGGAAGCATCTCTTCAGTCACTCTTGAATACTGCTTCCCTAAAATTGTACGCCCATTATACGTTCCGATAACTCTAATTTTAAGGACTTTTTCATCATTAGGCTGAATTTCCCATCCTGTTGTCAAAACAAGATCCACCTTTGAAAGACGAAGAGGTTTTAGATCAACGTCTCCGGGAGTTACTCCGTGAGCAGGATTACCTCCCAAAATACTGGAAAGCGGTACAAAATTTAAAAAAGGGAGATATGACAGATTCTTCTGAATATCTCCCTCAAAGGTTCCAGCTTCAGCCGGTAAAGGCAAATTATTGCCTTTTGCTCCACTATACTTGCCTTCCGGCAAAGTTTGCGGAGGCAGCAGAATAATATTAATTTTACGTTGTCCCGGCCCGTAGATATCCACAGAAAGGGTATCTACGGCTTTGGCATTAACCGCAGAAAAAACGAAAAGCATTAATGCCGCGACAAAAACAACGACACCAGTCTGCAAATAAGAATAATTTCTTTTGCTCATAATATAAAACCGAACCTACTGATCAAGGTCATGCAGGTTAAAGTTAACAATGATAGTTCGAATTGAACTTCCCGGTGGTTCAGGTAGAACCTCGGTGTCTCTCAAAGCAGTCAAAACTGAATCATCAAAATCTACATTTCCCGAAGAATCAAGAAGTTTAATATCAGTGATTTCGCCTGAAGCTTTTAATGAAACTTGTACGCGCGCAGATAAATTATCTTTCTGTCCGAAAACCGGATATCGCCAATGCTTTTTAACTTCCTGCATTACAATGGCTCCGTAAACCTGAACAAGACCGGACGCCCCGGCTGTCCCGCCAGCAGAAGCCTGCACAGCCGTTGATTGAGCTGTGCCTGTAAGAGAAGCTAAATCCTTAGCAACAGCCCGCTGCTTCGCCTTTTCTTTCTTTTCCACCAACTGCCCAATTGAAGCAAGGTCCGCAGCCAAAGCTTCTTCAGCCGTCATTTTTGGCTTGACCGGCTTTTTAGGAACCTCTTTCTTTTTCGGAGTCTTCTTAACCGGAGCAACCTTCTTCTCCTGCTTTTTAACTTCAGGTTTCGCAACTTTCTTTTTAGGAGGATTGGTCGTTTTTATTTTCTTTGGAGAAATTTTTTCAACTTTAGGTTCCGGCTTAGGTACAGGTTTGGCTATCGGTTTCGGAATCGGTTTTGATTCAGGAGCTTTTACTGGATTTGCCGGAGCCTTGGGTATCTTTTTAAGAGCAGCATCTTCAGGAAGAGGAATCGCGTCAGGCTTTGAAAGATGTGCAGAAGGTTTACTGACCGGAGCAGTTGCAACTTTAGGAGCCTGAGGAGCTGGAGCAAGAGAAACAAGGTCAACCTGATAAACAGGCATATCAAGAGAAATTTTCACAGGCGAAGAAACCGACCATGTCATAGCCAGAATTATTATACCCGCGTGTAGCAGTAATGAGATTAAGAGACCGATAATTCTCATCAATAAATACGCCCTGCAAAAGAGTTCCCGATCATCTTAAATGTATACAACAAACCGTCATTACCCTTTTTATTTTTTACGCTTCTGTTCTGCCGGTTCAGCCACAACTCCCATTCTGTCTATACCCGCAGCTTTAATCTCGCCCATAACGCGGACAACTTCACCGTAAGGAACACTTTTATCAGCCCTTAGAAAAAGCATTTTATTCTGCTTCTTCACCAGTTTTTCAAGATGCCCCTGCAATTCATTAAAATCTACTTTATATTCATCAAGGAATATCTCACCTTTATCATTTATCGATAAAACAAGGTGCTCATTATCCTGCGGAAGGGAACGGACTGTGCGGGTTTGCGGTAAATCAACTTCAACGCCCTGAGTCATTAACGGGGCTGTAACCATAAAAATGATCAGGAGCACCAGCATAACATCAACAAAGGGAGTAACGTTTATTTCAGCCAGCATTCCCCGGTTGTTAGTGTACATTCCCATTATCTACACCTCTGCGGAAGAATCATCTTCGCTATCGCCACCATGTTTGGATGCAGGCTCAACCCATGAAACTTCTCTTTCGACTCTATTAAGGAAAACTCCTGCAAAATTGACCATTTCAGTCTCAATTCCGCCGAGAACTCCAAGGAAAAAGTTATAAGATATTGTTGCCGGTATCGCGACAACAAGACCAATTGCTGTAGCAACCAGAGCTTCAGAAATACCGGGAGCAACCGCTGAAAGAGCTGCGGACTTTGCTGTTCCGATGGCATGAAAGGAATTCATAATTCCCCAGACAGTGCCGAAAAGACCGATAAACGGGGCGCCGTTTGCGCAAGTAGCGAGAAAGGAAAGAGAGGTTGACAATCTTTTCATTTCTGAACTGACTCTCTGCCTCAAAATTCTGCGCAAAGTATCTTTAATCAACCTACGTTTATGACTCGGACTGACTGCGGATTTTTCAAGAATACGGTACTCTTTAACCGCTGCGGCACCGATACGGTTCAACGGAGATGATTTTGTTTTATTAATTGCCGTCAAACCGGAAGACAACGAATCTGCATCTTCCATAATTTGATTTCCTTTAAGAACAAGAGACCTTGCTTTGCCAAGAGAAATAAGTTTCCAAAAAATAATTGTCCAGCTCCAGAGAGACATGCCTGCAAGGAGACAAAGTACCACTTTTACCACGATTGAAGCGGACCCGAGCATGGCGAAAATTCCGCCCTGAGGTAAAAAATCCATACAGCACCAAACCTTTTTTTAGCGTTACCATCGAAATTTAAGAGGCCGCATTAAAAGAAAAAACAGCTTTATTTAATTATATTCTGCACTATTACAGGCAAAACATCTTCAACAGCACCTTTAATAAAAACATCACTCATCGCGTGATAAGCGGATGGAACCTTATTAATTTCTATTATCTTTCCACCGTTACTCTTAATTCGAGGCGGAATTAAGCTTGCTGGAACAACTTCACCGGAGGTTCCGGCAACAAGTACAAGATCAGCCTGATCAGCTAAATCAAAAGCGTCTTGATATGCCTGCGGCGGAATCTGTTCACCGTAAAAAACAAGATCTGGACGAACAATCCCTGAACATTCCGCGCATTTGATCGGAAGTTTTTTAGCATCAAATTTAAAGACGTCTTTCGCCTCATAAACTGCGAAACACTCTGAACAGAAAAAATGACTGCAATTGCCGTGAAATTCTATGACATTAACAGAACCTGCCCGCTGATGCAGACCATCGATATTTTGTGTAATAACGCCTTTAATATTCCCCGAGGTTTCAAGCTCAGATAAGGCAAAATGTGCTGGATTAGGTTCGCATTTCTGAGTCATGCGAACAAGTTCCAAAAGGAATTTCCAAACCGTTACAGGGTCAGACTTCAAGGCTCTGATTGATGCTACTTTTTCAGGATCATGCTTGGACCAGATACCGCCGGGACTACGAAAATCAGGAATACCGCTTGCTACAGAGAATCCCGCACCTGTCATTGCCACAGCGCATCGCGCATTCGCAATCAACTTGATAGCATTTTCCAATGCAGTCCGGTCTAATTTAATCTGCTCAGACGACATGTTCCCTGCTGTAATAATTTACTTTAGCTACCGCGCTTCATCATCTGCTGTACAAGCTGGCGGGAATTTTCTTCAGATTGTTCATATTCCTGCGGAGTCATACCTGCACCAAGTGCAATCTTACGACGCAGTTCACGGCTGACTAAATCGCCCGGCGCGTGTGCGTCATTGTTAATTACAAGCTTTGCACCGAACTTGCGTGCTAACGCTGCAACATGACCATTAGTTAGACTGTGTCCTTTACGGGTAGTGATTTCGAGATGGACACCGTATTCTGCTGCAAGTTTAACTTCTACTTCAGTAATCAGACCCGGATGAGCAAGAATATCAACCTTCGCTTCAATCGCTGAAAGATTCGTTCCTTCTGCAACAGGTTCAACTATTGTTTCACCGTGAACAACAACTAGCTGCGCGCCCAGATCTCTCGCCTGATCAACCATTTCACCAATCAATCCGGGAGGAACGTGAGTAAGCTCCACGCCGCTGAAAACATCTATATCAAAAAAGTGACCGTGCTTCTTGGCGAAACGGTGAATATTTTCAAGAATGATCTCAATATTACTGGAATCGGCATGATCGGTCATAGCAAGCGCACGATACCCCGCAATTCTAGCCCTGCGAGCCAGCTCCGCGGGAATCAATTCACCGTCACTGAATACTGTATGTGTATGAAAATCTATCATTTAATTTTCTCTATATTTATATTAAAAAATATCTACATTTTATACTTGAAGTCGTCAGGCGAAAGCTCTTCAAATTCATCACTATGACCAGTGTCTTTAACAAGTTTCGATTCAGTCTCTTTTGTTCCGGCAATATCAACCACTTTCTGGGACACCCGCACAGGGCATCCGGCTCTTACTGCAAGAGCTATTGCATCAGATGGGCGGGAATCAATTGCTTTGACCTCACCGTTACTGTCAATAATGATTTCAGCGTAAAAAGTTCCCTTTTCAATATCAACGATATCAACAGAGACAACTTTTCCGCCAAGGGCATGGATTGCATCCAGAAGCAAATCATGTGTCATAGGCCTAGGGAAAGCCACTTCATCAAGCACAAGTGAAATAGCCATAGCTTCAATTGCGCCTATCCAGATAGGTAGAACGATTTCCTGTTCTTCATTTTTAAGAACGAGTACCGGAGCGTCGGAGTCATTATCAACCGCCAATCCGTAAACCTTCATTTCTACCATAAATCCCCCACTTTAACACCAACAAGAGAGTGATTCTTAGCTTCTATAATCTTGGCTTTAACCAACTTACCGCCAAGCGGAAGATGCCCTTCAATCCCTTCAATAAAGATATTAACGACTCGTCCGCCGGGATCTTTGCCCCGCCACGCCACTCCGCCGTCTTCCTGCCACTTGCTGTTTCTTTCCAGCAGAACGATCATATCATTGCCGTCCAACTCTTCTAGACATTCTCTAGTAATATGCTTTTGCCTTTCCTGCAAGCGAGTAAGTCTTTTTTGAGCAACATCCTCAGGAACTTTAGGCATCATCTTTAAAGCTGCTACGCCCGGACGGTCAGAATACTTGAAGGAAAAACTGCTTTCAAATCTGACACGTTCCATAATATCCATTGTCTGCTCGAAATCTTCATCCGTTTCACCGGGAAAACCGACAATGATATCAGTTGTTAAAGCAATCTCAGGACACACTTCTTTCAGCCCTTCAACAATGCCCAAATAGCGGGCGCGATCATATTTACGGCCCATCTTCTTTAATATGTTATCTGAACCGGACTGTACAGGCAGATGTAAGTGAGGACAAAGGTTAGGCAACTCTCCGAAAGCCTTAATGACTTCGGGGGCGATGTCCTTAGGATGAGATGTAGTAAATCTGACCCGTTCCAAACCTTCAATTTCAGCAATCTTGTATAACAGCTGCGCAAAGCTTAAGTCGCTGCCGTTTTTATCCATTCCAAAGCTGTTTACATTTTGCCCCAGCAAGGTAATTTCACGAACTCCGGACTTAACAAGCGCGCGACATTCATCAATTATTGCCGAAGACAAACGCGATTTCTGACGACCGCGAGTGTAAGGAACAATGCAATAGGCACAAAAATTATCGCAGCCCTGCATAATGTTTACAAATGCCTGTCCGGGAATTGTTCCAATTCCGGGAGGCAAAAGTTCTTCATTAGGATTTGCAAGCCCGCCTTCACGTTCGGGGTATTGCGCTAGAAAATCGTTTAAAACCAGTCTCTTTTCGTGATCAACCGCCAATTCCTCCAAATATTGAGGAGCTTGGACAATACCGTCACTTCCGAAAACCAGCCTCACATAAGGAAACCTTTCGAGAAAGCCTTCCCCAATCTGCTGAGCAACACATCCACCGACAGCGACAAAATCACCCGGAGATGTACATAAATACCCGAGCCGCCTAAGAACATTGTATACTTTCTGTTCAGGTTTATCCCTTACAGAACACGTGTTCAAAATAAATATATTTGCTTCTGATTCTTCCACTGCTTTCCAGCCTCGACTTTCCATCGCGCGGATAAGCCAATCGGAATCGTGGACGTTCATCTGACAGCCGTATGTTAGTACATTAAACTTCATGAGCCGGACATACTCTATATGAAGGTGAGGGTAAACCCGATAAAAACCTAAAAAAAACAATAAGATAACTCAACCACCAGAATCAGGCCGAATATAAAAAATAAAATTTCCTAAAAAAGATAATCTTTACAAACAGATAAAGCCGGGAAAGTCATAAAGACAATCCCGGCTGAAATACAAAAATTTCTAAAAAAAATCAGGAAGGATTGCGTCCGTAAACCTCTTTAGCTATTTTCCACTGATTGCCATCGAGTACAAATTCAAAAGTCGGGGTAAATTTACCGCGTTCACTGTTGTCGCGATAATCCCAAAGAACTCTGGCTGTACATTTTTTACCGGACAATTCAAACGATGTAATCTTAAACAATCTAAGCTTAAATGCCTGATTAACCCAATATGAAGAGCAACGGGGAAGATCTTCACTGAACTTATCAAAAAACAACTCTTCTTTAGAGTTACACGGAAATGACATAATTAATGCATCACTGGTATAAAGAGCTTTAACAGCATCAAAATCTCTGAGATTATATGCGTCTTTATATTCAAAAAGAACATCCTTGATTCTGTCGCGGACAGCCTCTGTTTCATCAGAGGCAAAAGCAAAAGCGGCAACGGACATCAACAATAAGGCCGAAATTAAAATAAATGAAATTTTCTTCACATGATCACCTGTAGATAATATTTTATTACAATTTCAATAGCTATATAATATTTTGAAAAAAAAATCAGCATACCCCGTTCAGGTTTCGCCATTTTTGCAAACAGGAAATAACATTCTGAAGAACCTGCTCCGGGTTTTTATCTTCTGTCTCGATTGTACATTCCGCATCAAGATCTGTTTCAAACTTCACGTCAATACCGATAACCTCCCCGAGTTCCTTAAAAACTTTTCCGGTTTTCTGCCGTTCCAAAGCTTTTTCATAGAGTCCGGCCATAACCAGCCCCTGCTGTCTTCCGGCTTCACGCTTCATGGCAATATTAACCGGACATTTCAGATGGACCTCGGCAAAAAATTCTATTTGATCACGGGCTTCTTTACGAAAGCAAAGCTCATTCCCTGTACCGTCCATAATAACGCATCGCCCGGACTGCATAATGGAAATCGCGTCCTGCACAAAAAGACTGTACACTCTTCTCCGCTCATCATGTGTATACTCGGGATTAGGAATATACAGCTTACGCCTTTCGTCCAATCTCAAAAGGACAGGATTAAAGCCTTCTTCTCGCATTTTATTTAATACACCGTCAGCAATGGTACTTTTTCCGCAGCCGGGAAGACCTGTAAACCAAACCGCCCAATTTTTATTAACGCATATACCTTTCGAATCCGGCATAATCAAAAACCTCCTCCTCAAGCACATTCTCGATAAATCTTAAAAGCGAAGATCTTACCGTTTCAGGGTGATCTGGATACCACACCGGAGAAGCTATCACCAGCCCCCTGAAAACGAAAAACGGAGCTATAACTTCCAAAATTTCCATATCTCCGGTTCTCTCAAGATATCGCTCAAAATAGGTCATATACATCTTTCTGAACTTTTCAGAGAATAAATTACCTTCGTACAAACCAAAAAGAATATAATTTGACGCCATGCAGCAAAGATCTCCGGCGGCCTCTCCCCATTCTCCGCGACTTCTATCCAAAACGCTGAACCCGTCTGGGCCACCGACAAGCACATTCCAAGGATGAAAATCCCCATGAACAGCACAAAGCCTGTGTGTATAATGCGAAAGCTTCCATCTCCAGTCTATAAGCCGCTTTTCAAGGTTTATAAATCTATCCCGCGAGAAATATTCACATGGATGACTGTACGCCTCATCCACAAGTCCCATAATACACTCACTGCTTCCGATAAGATCTCTGACTCTTCGCGTATAAAGATGTGAATCATCTTTTTTTAAAGAATGAATATCTGCCAGCCAATCTGCCAATTCACCTGCACGATCATTATCCGCATCTAAAAATCCGCCCTTGCGAATACGGTCAAGATCCTGAAAATAATCATACCCTTCAAGCTTTTTATTTAAAATAAAAAACTCTTCCGGCTCCTGTAGAGGAATCATTTTACCGGATTTATCAACATAACCCAGCCCCATAGGTTTTACATGCCGCTTAAGCTTTCCTGACGTTTCATATTGAAACATTAAAACAGCAGCGCGATCCCAGTAAAACTGGTGCCCGTAATTATCGCCCTTCATAACGGAAATTACGGTTTCTTGAATTTTACCTTTCACTTTGAAACGAACAAGAAGAGGCTTCCCGTAGCCGAATTTTTTCATACCCTGTTTATCAAGTGAGCCTATGTCACCATAATCAACAAGGGACGTTTCGGTACCGAAAGCCTCTTTCAGATATTTTTCAATCATACCGGCAGTTAATTCAACCACTTCACTATCCTCCCACTTAATTTAAATTAAGTAAGCCAGGCGAAGAAAGTTACCTGCCGACAGATTACCTGCAAAAAAGTTATCCGTTCGCGCTAAATTTCTCCGAAACTGGATTTGTAACGAGCCCAGAATTCATCCTCAGTATAAGAATGTTCCTGAGTTCCAAGCTTTTCAACGCAATAGACAGCACTGACAGCGCCGATATGAGCAGATTCAACCAGAGTTTTTCCAAGAGACAACCCTTTGATCAGGCCTGCTCTGAAAGCATCTCCTGCTCCGGTAGGATCTTCAACTACGCTTGCCTTGGCAGCAGGCACAGCTGTTTCGCCGTCTTTTTCAACAACAAGACATCCCTTTTCACCGAGAGTAACGATGATGGACTCACAAAGTTCCATTAACTCGGCTCTGGTTTTTTCGGTAGATTTCATGATCATTTCAAGCTCGTAGTCATTAGCTACGAGAATTTTACAACCTTTGATCATGCCGAGAAGCTGCTCACCGCTGAATGCAGGGATATTTTGGCCCGGATCAAAAATAAAAGAAATGCCCTTCTGTCTATATGTTTCAGGGAAATTCTGCATATCATCAAGGTTACCCGGCGAAACAATTGCGAGAGTGTTTTCAGTATCAACTGCTGAAAAATCGTAATCGCAAGAATATTTCATGGCCCCGAGGTTAAACCATGTGATCTGGTTATTAGACTTATCGGTAGTAATATAAGCACCTGCGGTAAAATCTGAGTCAATACGCTTTACGCCGTCAAGTGCAACACCATGTTTGGTAAGCCACTGCTCATAAACGTCAAAATCTTTACCTACAGTTCCAAGAATAACAGGCTTTTCACTGAACAAAGACAGTGCGTATGCTATATTCCCAGCGGTTCCACCGAACTTTTCATCAAGTCCGTCTACAAGCAAACTTATATTCAACATGTGGATTTTTTCAGGAATAATATGGTCAGAAAAACTACCTGGAAAACTCATAATTCTGTCATAAGCAATTGAACCGGAAACTAAAATCTGCATTAATAACGCTCCTTAAACTGTTAAAAAAAAGGTAAACTATAAAGTCGTATCGAGTTCTATATTTTTTACAGCCCGCTTTACAAATCAAACAGGCTGTTCCAAAAGCATCAGGTGAAAAACATAAAAAGAATCAGATCACTATTTTCAAGCATTCTGCAAAACCGGACATTATGCTTTCACACCCGATAAAGTCAATAAAGTGGTCATGAGGTATGACTATTTATCCACTCAAAGAACTCGGAGTTACCTTCTTTTGATTCAACAGCAACAATGCAGGGACAATCATAACTGTGCAGATTTTTGACTGTTTCAGTTAATTTTTCCACAAGAGATGGAATCGTTTTCGCCAGCAGTACAGCCTCAGATGAACTTTCCAGCCGCCCTTCCCACCAATACATTGATTCCATTTTATCAAAAATATTAACACACGCGGCAAGATGACGCATAAGAAGCTCGCTGCCAATTTCACGAGCTTCTTCCACGTCTCCTACAGTAATATATACCAGCGTTATGTGCAGATCATTTTTCACGAATTTACCTACTTACAAATAGCATCATCAGACGTTGCTCCAGATAGATATTTGTTAATATCTGCAAGCTCCGCGTCAGTTACTGTCATGCCCTTTTTGACCATTCTTTCGTTGGTCTTCTGCCACTGAGCAAGATCTTTTTTACCCAGAGCACGGCATACTCTTTTGAGGCTGTGACATGACGCACACTTTGCAACAATCAGCCCTGAACAATCTTCAGACTGTGCTGAAGTCACAAACGCCCCGGACAACAGGAGAGTTCCTGCCACTAGTAAACTGATTAATAATTTCATAATCTTTCCTCCGAATAATTTATGATTTAACAATACATGATTTGATACACCGTGCAACAGTTATAACTTTCAAATACTGACTATGAAGATTGTAAGTTATAAAAAGAAATGATAGCCCGTCCTGATATGGTTATAAAGAATAGTTTGCCCGAAAAGGAAGTCGCTAAAAGAGCAAAAGAAATATATTCTCGTCTACTGAAGCGATACCCTGATCCAACGCCTGAACTTGACTGGAAAAACGGATGGGAACTTTTGGTTTCTACCGTTCTTGCTGCGCAATGTACTGACGTGAGGGTCAACAAAATAACTCCCGCACTTTTCGCAAAATGGCCCGGCCCTGCAGAGCTTTGCAAAGCGGACGTTACAGATATTGAAAGTGTGATCCGCTCAACGGGATTATTCAGAAATAAAGCCAAAAATCTCAAGGCCGCCGCTATCCTTTTAATGGATGAATTTGACGGCGAGTTGCCACGCAGCATGCAGGAAATGACACGACTACCCGGAGTCGCACGCAAAACAGCCAACATAGTGCTTTCCAATGCAATGGATGTACACGAAGGCGTTGCCGTCGATACTCATGTAAAACGTCTTTCGTTCAGAATGGGATTAACAGTAAGCACCAATCCCATTATTATTGAAAGAGATCTGATGCCGCTGTTTAAAAGAGAAAACTGGGGAATTGCAAACCACTTACTGGTACTCTTCGGACGCGACATATGCCCCGCCAGAAGCCCTAAATGCAATATTTGTCCACTAAACGATATATGTCCTAAAAACGGAATTGAGAAAAAATAATGACTGAAAACACAACAAAACCCGGCACTTTTAAAATTCATGCAACCGATGGAAACGCACGCCTCGGAACCCTGACCACTGCCCACGGTGACATTGAAACACCTGTTTATATGCCTGTCGGTACACAAGGAACTGTTAAAGCTGTTTCTCCGCGCGATCTAAAAGAAATCGGGTCACAAATTATTCTGGGCAACACATATCATCTCTATCTAAGACCCGGAGATGAATTAATCGCCCGTAGAGGCGGTCTGCATAAATTTTCCAACTGGGATCGTCCTATTCTCACAGACAGCGGCGGTTTTCAGGTTTTCAGCCTTGAATCAATCCGCAAAATAACCGAACAGGGAGTCGAATTCCGTTCTTACTTAGACGGCTCTAAACATTTCTTTTCACCTGAAAAAGTTATTTCCATTCAAAAAAACCTCGGTTCAGATATAATGATGGTTCTTGACGAATGCGTCGGATACGGAAATGACCGTGAATACACAGAGCGTTCTCTTGAAATGACTACCCGCTGGGCACAAAGATGCCGGGATGCTTATCCCGTAGGTTCCGGCGATCAGTTAATGTTCGGAATTATTCAGGGCGGGTTCCACAAAGATCTACGCGAAAAAAGCCTCGAGCAACTCACTGAGATCCCATTCGAAGGCTATGCCATCGGCGGATTAAGTGTCGGTGAACCTATCCCTGATATGTATGACATCCTCAGGCACATCGGACCTAAACTTCCACAGGACAAACCAAGATATCTGATGGGGGTCGGAACTCCACTTGATATTCTCGAAGGAATCGCCAACGGCGTAGATATGTTCGATTGCGTACTGCCCACAAGGAATGCACGCAATGGAACCCTTTACACCAGCCAAGGCAAAGTTAACATCAAACGCGCTCAGTATCGCGAAGATGATTCCCCTCTTGATCCCAACTGCGATTGCTACACATGCAGAAATTTCAGCAAAGCATATCTGCGCCATATTTACACAGCTAAAGAGCTGCTTTCATCTCAGCTTAACTCAATTCACAATTTGAGATTCTTCTTGAATCTGACCGAGCAAGCACGCGAAGCTATCAAGAATGGTACTTTTGCAGATTTGCGCAAGAAATACGAAGCTGTTTACGAGCCTGTTGTATAAGGAAAGAGAATGCCTCTGGCGGCTTAAACCTTTTTGGGAAAAGGGTTTAAGAATCCCAAAACTTTTTAATGATTTGGTCTTTAGCGAGTATCACTTAAAGGCTTTTATAAGGGGCTATTATTTTAAAGCTTATTCGAAATTTGTTTGCGCTTTTAGGAGCGATCACCTTTTTAGGAATTGTGGCTGCTGCCATACTTTTCTTTTACGCTCCTGCTATTTTGCAACAAACGGATAAACTGGAAAAAGCAGATGCAATCGTCGTACTAGGCGGTCAATATTTCCGCCCCATTTATGCGGCAGAGCTTTATAATGAGGGCTATGCTCCTCAAATATTAGTCAGTAAGCCTATCATATATACAGAAGTAAAAGCTCTTCGCGACCTAGGTATTAACCGCAAATTTCAATGGGAAATTTATCGGGAAGTTTTGCTTAAAAAAGGTGTACCGGAAAGTAGTATTAATTATTTCGGTGAAGATAGCATGAGCACTATTGATGAAGCTGAACAGCTGAAAAAAATGTTCAATGAAAAAAAATCTGACGCAGACATAAAAAAGATCATTCTCGTTACATCACCGCTTCATACCGGACGAGCCGGTAAAATCTTTCGTGATACGCTTCCTGACAAAGAATTTATTGTAGTTGCCACGCCATACGAACCGATTTCCGAAAAATGGTGGACCAACTTTCGCACGGCTCCATATATAATTTTAGAAACGACCAAGAATATTTATTATTATTTAGGTGGGGCTTTCAGAAGTTCTGAACAGCGTTAAACGATAAAAAAACAACCTCCCGAAAATCAAAGTTACCTCATCATTCCGGAAGGTCGCTAAACGCATTAAGTTAACTGACTGATTTTATTTTTTACAGCCCCATTTGTTTGACAAGCTGTTCAAGAATAATATCAATCTCATCAGATTCAGGAAGGCTCAGAACATTGCCATCCATCATTTGCCGCTCTACAAGTCCTGCCAGAGGTGGAATCGTCGTATACCACTTTGGAAGATGCGGAAGATCGGGAGGAATGCCGCCCATATAGCGATTGATAACCATAGCCTGATTATCAAGTCCCAACTCCAGCCCCATGCGCCCTACGTCGGATGCAGTCTGAAAACTCCGCAAACTTGGTTCAGTTACAACGACAAGACCGTCAACATAGGTAACTGTCCCTCTTCCCAAATGCTCCACTCCGGCTTCAAGATCAACCAGAACGCAATCATCACTATCCATAACAACATGCGCGAGAATAGCTTTTAACAGCGCGTTGGCATCACATGCACACCCGCCTCCCGCATTCGTGAGTCCACCCATGACAAGAAGACGTTTGCGTCCGGGAATTATCCCCGGCAAAGGTTTTGAGGATAATGGAATATCAACAGCCAAATCATCCGGCAAATCGCCAACGTCCGGGTTGAGATTTAAAAAACCACCTTCATGGATACGTTCATGCACAAGGTCTTTTCTGCTGATTATAGGCAGTGGCAATGACTCAGGATCAAGCCCTGATGCCTGTCCGAGTGAAAGAGCTGTATCCGCATCAATCATCCAGACATTATGCCCGTTCCTAGCCAGCCAATCCGCCATCCATGATGTGACAGAGGTCTTTCCGACTCCACCTTTTCCTGCAAATGCCAGTTTCATAAGCTGCTCCTGATATTCCTATTCGCTAAGTCCGAGTCCCTTACGCTTAGCCTTGATACGTATATCAAAAAGTTCAGCGGCCTTAACGGGATCAGGTTCGATAACAAAAGAAGCACCTACAAGATCTTCAAGACCTGAAACGGCAAGGTTCGTGACAGTTTCAGAACCGAGAATATTCGGAGGATGACCAAGATGAGTATAAATTCCACTTGCAACGGCATATAAGCCGATAGCAGCGGCTTTTTCAGAATACCATTCAGGGGAAGATGCTCCGACGGGAAGATCACTGATATCAACATTCAGAGCATTGGCCAGTGCGGCACAAAGTTGCAGGATACGCGCATTATCTACGCAAGAACCGTAATGCAATACAGGCGGGATACCCAGTGCTCCGCAAACTTTTTTAAGACCCGGTCCGGCCATTTCTATAGCCTCCGGCACAAGAAGTCCGGCTTTGCCTGCTGCGGTTGTTACGCATCCGGTTACCAAAACAAGAATATCCTTCTTGATCAGCTCCTTGGCAAGGGTGACATTCATGGAATCCTGTTTAATTTTTGGATTATTACACCCAACGATACCAACTGCCCCACGTACATCTCCGGCAACAATCGCCTGAATCAGAGGATCAAGCGTTCCGCCGAGCGCAGATATGACAGCTTCGTTTGAAAAACCAGTCATAATTTTTACGGGTTCACATGGGATATCTACACGGGACGCATCACGTTCGGAATAGGCTTTAACTGCCAGACGGACGATTTCACGAGCCTGTTCAAGAGCGTTGCTCGGATGAATATCAAAATGAATAGCTCCGGTGAAACGGGCTTTTTGCGCGGTATCAATAAATCTGGTGTGATAACAACCGGATATCTGAACAAGACTAGGCATAATACACTGGTAATCTACAACCACAGCTTCAACGGCTCCGGTGATAATTGCCAGTTCTGTCATAAGATGATTTCCTGCCATAGGAATGCCCTGACGCATCAGCAATTCATTACCGGTGCAGCAGAGTCCGGCAACGTTAATTCCGGTGGCTCCGAGAGCTTTTGCCTCGGCTATAATCTGAGGGTCACGCGCTGCGGCAAGAATCATTTCGGAAACAACGGGATTATGCCCGTGTACGAGAATATTAACTTTATCTTCTTTGATAACGCCTAAATTAGCTTCAGACATAGAAGGAGACGGAGTCCCGAAAATGACATCTGAAAGCTCAGTTCCGATCATAGAACCGCCCCAACCGTCAGAAAGCGAAGTTCGAGCCGCATGAATCATTGTGTTAGGAGCATCGTTATCGCATCCCATATGCGTGCGATGCATCATTTCTGCTATTTCGCGATCGACACCGCGAGGAGTCATACCAAGCTTTTTCCAAATGTCTTTACGTTTTTGAGGAACGCGTGAAAGAAATGAAATCTGCTTTTTACGACTGCCGAAATCTCCGAAAAAGACTTCTAAAAGATCGGTTGCAACAGCTTTAACATCACGTTCAGCAACTGTGACTCCGACCTCTTCAGCAATCCGCCTAAGCTTAGGTTCGTCAGTAATTTTATAATCAGTAGTTTCGCCAGTTACAATAGCTTCAAGGACTTCAATCAAATCACGACCATGATCAGAATGACCGGCTGAACCACCAGCCACAAAACGACCGAAATTGCGGGCAACAACAACATCTGCATCTGCGCCGCAGACTCCGCGAGGTGCTTTAGCTGTGATTTTACAAGGGCCCATGGTACAGTTGCGACAGCTGAGACCTTGTTCGCAAATTCTGCAATGAGGAGTTTGATGCTGGAGCCTTTCGTAAACGGTGTCGATTCCCTCAGCTCTGGCCTTGGTTATCATCGCCTGCGCATCATCCCATAAAGAAAGCTCTTCTACCGGACGTGGTTCCTTTGCCATACTTTCATCCTCCCTGTTTTAAACGGATAAAGACAAAATATTTGTCTCAAAATAAAACCTGCATTCAGATTCGTGATTCCAATGTAAACAGTTCAGAACAATTTGTTTGTCGGATATCCGACAAAACAGGTATAAAATTTATATAAAAATAGACAAAAAACATTATTAGGAAAGATTCTAACAAAAAACCTTACGAGTTAACTACATCTTCAAGCGCTTTCAAATCAGGAACAAACCATTTTGAGCGAGCGCGTTTTACAACAAGTCCTTCGCGAACCATATTATTGATCAAAGTAGAAACGGTCTGACGAGTTGCACCAAGAATTTGGGAGAGTTGTTCAATAGTCAAATCGAGCTCAAGCTCAAAACCGCCATCAACGGGAATTCCTGAAACTTGGGCTTCTTTGAGAAGGTAAGCTGCCAAGCGAGCATAAATATCTTTAAAGGCCAGACCGCCGATTACTGAAAATGAATTTTGCAGAATTTTACCGAGCACACGAACCATAGTTCGATTGAAAAGAGGAATTTCGACCATACACCGTTTTACAGACTGAACATCTGTTGTCAAAAGAGAACTATCCTCGAGAGCCTGAACAAAACATCCGGCATGAGTAGAATAAAGATCTCCCGGTTCCAAAATACCGAGTGTGAACTCTTTATCCTCATACCCAAGATAAATCCGCACTCTCCCTTTTTCGACAATAAAAACCAGATTTTCTTCCTGATCGGGGCTAAAAATAATCGCGCCCTTCTTAACACGGCGAGAATTAAACACATCTCGAAGATCTGCGAGCTCGGTCCTTTGCAATTCATCAAGAAGATTTATGCCGGAAAACTTCATAAGGCTCCCGTTTTTATTCTGTAGAAAGCTCTACCAACTCATCAACTTTTTCCGAGCACGAAGTCTTCTGAATCATTTGATCGGCACACAAAGCAAGTGAAATATCTTTACCGCTGTCTACAAGAGCCTGCCGCATATCATCGACAATATTAGAAATATAGACCATGCACGAACTGCTGACTTTTTGTGTCACCTCATCACCATGCCCGGTAAGAATTGAAATAATTCGCAATAATGAAATTTTTTCAGGTGATACAGCAAACGTATATATATCCTTTTCAGCATCCTCGTCACTTCCTTTGACCAGGATACCACCTACCACGAATTTATCCAGCATAGAGCTTAAAAAGCTAACGGGAACACCCATTTCCGTTGCCAAATCCTCAACATAATAAGCAGATTCCGCGCGATTAAACCTGACGCTCATTAGACTCAAAGCCAGCAAAGATATTTTTTGCAAATCTTCCATACTGGCATCCGGCATAAAACGCTGCTGACGGTAAAGCATTACATTTTGAACAGCATAACTTATTTCGGAACCCAGCAGAACTATAATCCAGCTCAGATACAACCAAAGCAAAAAGAGAGGGAATTGTGCAAAACTTCCGTAAATTGCATTGTACTTGCTTACGCCTACCTGCCAATTAATATAAGCCCACTGAGCCATTTGCCAAACGGTTCCGGCAACAATTCCCCCTACAGCCGCACTGCAAAGACGAACCCGCGTGTTAGGCATAAAGGCATAAATAAACGTAAATGCCACCCAGATTAAAACTAACGGAGCCAGTTTAATAAAAAAACCCTCAATTTCTGAAATACCATAAATGTTATCCAGAGATGAAAGCATTCCTTGTTTACTGATTGAAACACTGACACTTGTTGCCGCAATGACGGCTATCGGGCAGATAAATATTACTGAAAAGAAATCTGTAAACTTCCGCCAGAACGTCCGGCCTTTCTTCACTTTCCAGATCACATTAAAAGCCTTTTCAATAGTTCCAACTGTAGACAAAACAGTAAAAAGTAAAGCCGCAATACCGACGACTCCTAAAGTTTTTACATTTGTATTATCCACATATTCAAGCATCTTAGTCACAACTTCTTCCCTGCCGGCTGAAACCTTAAGGAGTATCTCGTGTATATATGAAGAATCCTGAAAACCGATTCCTTTCAAAATGGAAAAAGCAACAGCTATAAAGGGAACAATTGAAAGCATAGTGGTAAAAGTTAAAGCGGAGGCTCTGATCATACACTGATCTTTCCAAAATCCGTAAAAAACAAGATAAAGAACGCGGGAAAATGTATAAAAAATTCTACGCACAAATCCCGCTTTATGGGAATCCCAGTTCCAAATTTCATTCAGAAAAAAATCTGAAACTTTATCTCCAATTTTTCCTGCAGTCATCAAGAACCCCCTTAAAAATCGGACCCCGAAACAATCCAAATAAATAACAGCATCTTCTACAACTTAAATGACTATATCAGAATAAAAAGTTTCTGAAAAACCTAAAAGACTGTTCCGGCAAACCTAAAACATCACTGAAAACATCGTTCCAGCGCTGAAGTCCCAAAACATTAATCTGAGGATCACTCAGTCTGCCGGAAACATGAACATCAACCCCTGAAATAGCATCCAAAAAGGCATTTACAATTTTCAGATATAAATTCGGCAATTCAATAATGTCTGCATTAACGTGCAGGTTAATAGAATCAGCGGGAATATTAAATCCCCCTTTAGCTGTTGCACGCATATAATTTGTATTCAACAAGTAATCTTTAACAACAAAAACACCATCTTTTCCTTTAATTACACCTTTTAAAACGGAAAAAGATGTAGGCTGAGGTATTTTTATTTCTTCACCTTCTTTATTTAATTTAGCAGCAAAAAGGTATGATCCGTTGACAACCTTAAAAGCATAACGGCCGCTCAAAGTGTCAATAAAATCTATATTCGCGCTGGAATTACCACTAAGCTTAACTGAGGAGTCAGCTGTGCCCTTGACATAGGCTCTGCCTACATAATCAGCAAAAAACAGACCCGCTTGAAATCCTCTAGCCTCCAGATCAGTGGTTAGAGCAACAGTACTGTTTTTGAATCCTATAGACAGCTTCCCAGCAATATTTCCTTGATGAAAAATACCCTTGATATTTTTAATGTTGATTACTGATTGCCGCATATCGACATCTGCACTCAATCTGCTTCCACCAAAATCAAAAATGCGGAAGGCGTCACACTGAATTTTTCCTGTTGCATTAATTGAGTCCAGAAAAGTTTGCGGGAATTTCCATTCCGCAACTTTAGGGGTTACAGCCTTTCTCGCTCCAATCGGTCTTTCTGTGATAGCCGGCTCATCCGGAGGCAGGAATCTATCCACATTGACTTTATCAGCCTGCAAAACAAAATTAAGAACTGGCTTTTTAAAATTCGTAAGATTCAGTGTTCCCTTTGCATTTGAATTATCAAGAGTGCAGCGATTAATGTGCATTTTAAGATTATCGCCATTAACCTGATAAGAACTATCAAAAGCAACCGAACGGAAAGCTTCAGGATCATTAGTAGCAGGCTTATTTACACCCAAAATAGCAAAAATATCCGAACAACTCGTTTCTTTAAGTAGAAGACGGCCCGTCACTGCGGCAGTTTCTGACCCTAATCTTTTCGCGTTAAGATCTCCTGAAATTTTAACTTTGCCGCTATTTATAACAAAGCTATCAAACTTGATGCTTTGATTTTTTAAAGCTGCGCCTCCGCTGCAAGTAAGCGTAATCTTCTTTTTAATCGGTAATGATTTACCGTCTAAAGATAAGACCAATTTACTGCCCTCAACCCGAAAGTCGTTCTTGCTATGTCTCGATCCGAAAACATTACCTGAAAAGTCTCCGCCTACCGAAATCGAAGGATTTGATAGTACACCCGAAAGTTTAACTTTCAAATTACGCCCGACCAACCCTTTTCTTACGGAGGTAGTAAGAGGGGCGGCGATAATTCCCATATGAATAGTCTGAGCATGCAGCTGTTTAAACTGAGCAGGGACATCCTTGGAATTAAGAGAAGCTTTAACACTTTTCCCATCCACACAAATATCTGCTTTAAGATTTTTAACAATTTCACCGAAAGTTTTACCACTTGAACTCAAAGAACCAAGAGTAAAATCAACCTTCCCCGAAGTAAGTTTTAATCCGTCAATTTTAATAGGTAACTGAGACAAAGACACTGACGAAACTGACCCCGCCCCTGAAAGAAACAGCGTATCTTTTTCTTTTTGTTTATCAAAAGCCAGGTCAGCTTTGATTGCAAACTTTCCATCCAGATAAGTACCATCTTTAACACTGATGCTTGCAACCTTGGGCCCGGGGGAAACAGACAAACGGCAATTATCCATACGCAAACCGTTATAAACAAATTTACCGATTTCGACTTTTCCATTGCAGGGAATACGCCGAACAAGATCCGCAATGATCATATCTTTAAACTTATTTTTACCAGTACCGGAATTTAAATTAACAGGCTGAACAGACTTCTTAAGCGCAAAAAGTTTGGTATAATCATCGAGAACAATGCTATCCGCGCGAACGTCAAACTCTGCCCACGGGTTTGCATAATCCCGCAAAGAAAATTCACCACGAAGAACAGTATCATCAATCGCTAAAACTAAATTTTTAAGTTCTGTTTTTTTCAAAGTAGAATGGAATGCAACAGAAAATGATGCCGAATTAAGCACCTTGTCCATTTCAGGAGGTATTTTTTTAGGAATGAATCTGGAGAAAAGAGCTTTAGGATCAAATTTGGTAGATTTAAGCTCACCTATAAAATCAGGAGAATCGTAAATATTACTACATATTGCAGAACCGGTAAGACGAACACCCATACCTTGCAAAACAAGGTTCTGAACATCAATTTTACCTTGAACTAAATCAAAATTAAGCGAAGCGATTCCTTCGATAGTACCATCAGAGCCCAAAAGTTCGTCACTCTCTACATGTATCGAAAGAGATGTTTCCGAAAGAGCTACCGACTTGTCTGCAAATGAGACATGAAGCAGCCCTTTAACTCCGGTAGCAGCCTCAATACCAAATAAATCACTATCAACATTTGCACTGACAACAAAAGCAATAGGACTGTCTTTTATGAGAGGCCCGGTTCTGATATTTACACCGGAAAGATTAAGCTCATTCCCTGTTGCAACGTCTCGATAAACACAGGTAGCATTCTCTACGCTTACCCCGCGAACGGATATAGATTTACATAGAACGAATCCTCCGCCTTGCTGATCATCAGAGCTTAAATTTTCAAATGGTAAATTCAATTTACCGTCTTTTCCTCTATCAACTCTGACCACGGGAGAATCGACTATTATTGTATCAATTTCGATTCGCCCAAGAATAAGCGGTAAAAGGCGAACTTTAAAATCTATATCACTAACAGTAATCTGAGGAAGAGAATCTTCTGACGGAACCCCGCTAACAGATACGGATCCTGTATGAAATCCAATCCACGGGAAAAACACGAAATCTAAATTTTTCTCGAAAACAACATTCCGACCTGATACTTTACCTAGATAAGCTTCAAGCTCGCTTCGAGGGCTCTCTGATTCAATATAATAAATTCCACCCATGACTGCGACAAGCAGACATAGATCGAATAATAAAAAAAGAATCCAAAATATTTTTTTCACTCTAAGCAGCACAAGCAACACTCTATTTAGACTTAACAGAATTAATAACTATACCGGACACCTTACCACAATTCATAAGCATAAATATCAATAAAAAGATCTAATAACTTCCATTATTATAAACTATATCCGGCAAGTTAACTTTCGCGACAGAACAATGATGTTTTCATAGGATGACCTGTAATCCCGGCGACAACTGGACATTTTACTTTAAAAGCATAGTAAACATCAGGCATAACTCCCCATAAAGATTCAAAATTACCTTGCCCTTTACTGAGTACAACAGGAGATCTTTTTAACCTTTCATTAAATTCAGGACTGCATCTTTCGAGCACAGTTCCCGGAGTATCCACACCGGAAGTAACAACCTCGCATACATCGGTCATACCTACAAACTTTGCATCTTCAAGTGTAGCATCATTAAGAATATTCTTGCCTCTGACAGCATAGGTTACCTTGACCCCTTCCGCCTGTAATAATCCGGTAAAAATAGTATCCAGTCCGATTTCACCGGCATTATCCCCAAGAATTAAGAGCGATTTATCAACTCTGACCTTCTCTACAAAAGATGCAAACAAAGAACGATCCAGCCCTTGCTCGAGGTGCCCTAATTCAGCTTCCCAGTCGAACTGCTCCATCAGAGCGCAATCCATATAATTACCGATAATTGAAACTCCCATCGCAGCAAGCAGCGGATCAGCACTTCCATATACAGTTTCAGTTATACTTGGAAGCAATTCCATTACACGCTTGTTAGCTTCATCCTTCTGAACTTTATAAATATCCACATCACCGATATGTTTTGAAGTCATCCGGAAAAGTCTTCCGGCAAGTGATGGTGGTGATTCACTGAGGTCAGCCTCGGCAAACCCCTTCGCCCATTCACGTATAACAGCTTCATGAACATCTTCCTGCCCGGGACACGCTTTCCGAATTCCGGTTAAAGCCATATTCAAAAAACAAGGTAAACAATCAAGCTGAGTTCTCATTATAATAACCTTCCAAGATACAGGACTATTTTTGATTCATGTCTTCCATAAAACGGGCTAATATTGCGTCTTTAATATTCTAAAACACTACAGCATACTTAGACAACTCACTGTTTTTTATCCTCTTTCATCAAAGGCACAGCAGTTGCTATACCAAAGGTATCAATAACCAAATTAAAGGAGCAAAACAATGCCCATATTAAACAGAAATCAAAATGGCTCCAACTCAAATGGACAAGGAAGTCCATCTAAAGCTGGAACGTCTCAGGGACAATCCGGAGGCCAAGGTTTAGGTCAGGGAATGGGGCAAGGTCAAGGAATGGGCCAAGGCCGTGGAATGGGACGTGGGCTAAGAGACGGATCTTGCCGCTCCATTAATCAGGATTATTCAAATGCAGGCCAAGGTCAAGGTCGCGGAATGGGCCAAGGTCAGGGGATGGGCCAAGGGCGTGGAATGGGACGCGGACTAAGAGACGGATCTTGTCGTTCCATCAACCAGAATTATTCAAATGCAGTCCCGCAGAATGACAATGATTTAGAAAAACGCATTGCCGACCTTGAAGCCGAAAATGAAAGACTCAGGGCAGAGATCGAAAAGTAAATTCACCTTTTAGGATAAGGCGCGATAACCATCGCGCCTTTAATTTTATACCAGTAAACAGGATATACATATGCGGATAGCTATTGCCAGCGGCAAAGGCGGCACAGGTAAAACAACAGTTGCCGTCAACTTTGCAGCCTATCTTGACTCACTCGGAGTAAAAGTAAGCTTTACAGATTGTGACGTAGAAGAACCTAATGCCCATTTCTTTCTGAATCCAGAATTAAGTGCTGAAAAAGATGAATTTATTCCAGTACCTAAGATTGATGAAGATAAGTGTCTTGGTGAATCGTGCAGAAAGTGTATTCAACTCTGCCACTTTAAGTCACTGATATGGATGGTAGATTCAGTCATGGTTTTTGCTGAATTATGCCACGGGTGCGGACTCTGTAAACTTGCCTGTCCCGCTGACGCAATAGGCGAAGGACAGAGACTTATCGGAACAACCTCACACGGAAAAGCCGGAAATATTGATTTTACACGCGGATTGCTTCGAATTGGTGAAGCAATGTCTCCGCCTTTAATTAAGGCTGTAAAAGAAATATCTCCTAAAGCCGAAATAAACATTTTTGACTGCCCTCCCGGCACATCATGCCCCGTAGTAGAATCACTTGGAGGAGCGGATTTTGTTGCGCTCGTAACTGAGCCTACCCCCTTCGGACTTCATGATCTTGATCTGGCTGTTCAGCTTCTGGACACTTTAAAACAACCGTACGGAGTAATTATCAACCGTTCCGGTATGGGCGATGATCGAGTCGAACACTACTTATCAGAAAAGAATATTCCTCTGCTGGGTACATTACCCCACAGCCGCGAAGCCGCCTCGATATACTCAGGCGGTGGACTTCTTTATGATTCAATACCTGGATTTAAAGATGAATTCGCTAAGATTTGGTCATCTATCCAAACTTTCACAGGCGAGGCCAAATAAATGAAACAATTAGTTGTAATAAGCGGCAAAGGCGGCACAGGTAAAACCAGCGTAGTTGCGGCTCTAGCTTCAGTCGGCCCAAAAAAAGTTCTCGCAGATTGCGATGTGGATGCAGCAGATCTTCACTTAATACTTAGTCCTACAATTCTTGAAACTAATGATTTTATAAGCGGAGTACATCCAACAATTGATCCCGAGTTATGTGTTCAATGCGGGCTTTGCGTTGAACATTGCAAATTCGGAGCTATTTCAGAAAATTTTTCAATTATACCTGAAAAATGTGAAGGATGCGGCGTCTGCGCTTTTGTTTGTCCTGCAGAAGCAGTAACGGAACACCCGCGCAATTGTGGTAAGTGGTTTAAATCTGATACTCGTTTCGGCACCATGATTCATGCTGCTCTTGGAATAGGCGAAGAAAATTCCGGCAAACTAGTCACAACAGTACGTAATGCCTCAACTGCTGCCGGTGAAGAAAACGGAGCTGAGATAGTATTGGTCGACGGCTCTCCCGGAGTTGGTTGCCCAGTTATTGCATCGCTCACAAACGCTGATCTTGCTGTCTTCGTCGCCGAACCCACAATATCAGCAGTGCATGACCTTAAGAGAGTCCACAAGCTGACAGAGCACTTCAAAATACCCTCAATGACCATCATCAATAAATGTGGAATTAATGAAGATCAGGAAAACGAAATTAAAAGATTCTGCCTTGAAAAAGAAATCCTTATTGTAGGTGAATTACCATACGATATGGGTTTCACTAAAGCTCAATTAGCTGGTCTTTCCGCAGTAGAATTTGATCCGGATGGTTTAGGGAAAAATATAAAATCAATTTGGGAAAAAATGGAAAAAAACTTTTAAAGGGAAAAACATGTCAAAAGAGAAAATTGTCATCATTGGTTGTACAACAGCAATGGATACCATGTGTATCGGATGCTCTCGCTGCATGGTCGCTTTCAATCGCCGCAAAGGTGAATTTGAACGTTATGATGAATCCGCTGAACTTACTGCAATCATTGGTTGCGGAGGTTGTCCCGGAGTTGGAGTTGTCACACGTATGGCTCACCTGAAGCTTTGGAATACTGCTTTGGATGAAGTACCTACTATAGTACACATTGCACCGTGCATCACTAATTACTGTCCACATAAAGACATCTTAATCGCAAAAATTAAAGCAAAAGCAGGCTGTGAAGTCGTCGAAGGAACACATCATTTCTTCCCTGATCAAATCTTTGCTTAGGAATCTATAAAATGCCTATTTTTGAATACATATGCCTTGAATGTGGAAAGATTTATGAAGAAATATCGAGTAGTGATGCGAACGAAGGCGAATGTCCTTCTTGCGGAAAAACAACTCGAGAAAAACTGATTTCTTCAACTTCAACTCTGACTGGAAAAGAAGCTCCCGTTACTAAACCGCATGGCGGTAAAGGATGCTGTGGCTCAAGTCCTTCAGCAAAAGGTTGTATTCCAGGCTCTTGCTGCGGAAGAACCTGATTTAAGCAGAACAAAAAAAGCTCTAGCAAAAAGGACATTCCCTTTTTGCTAGAGCTTAAAATTTTGTAACTCTTAAAAAAATTAAAACAATACTAATTATCCACCCAGTCGGAAGTTAATCCGACAATGCAAATCCCATTTTTATCAGCAAACTCTATTGATTTATCTAAATCAAAAAAGAGACTTTTGCCGGCTTCAACCCCTAAACAGGTAGCACCAAGCTCTTTCATCCCTTGAACGGTTTTAAAACCGATTGAAGGCATGTCAACACGATCTTCCTGACCAGGCTTAAAAACTTTAACAATAGAACAGCCCTTTCCCCCAAGTGAACAACCGCGCTTAACAGCAGCATCAGTCCCTTCAATAGCTTCAACAGCAGTAATTACGCCTTCACGAACAACGACGCACTGCCCAATATCCATCCGTCCTAATTCCCGTGCGATTTTCCACCCGACAGCTAAATCCTTTTTTTCCATATCTGAGGGCTTACGCTTTGTCAGCAATCCGGCCGGAGTAAGAAGTTGCGGTGCATAAACATGCGGTCCGACGACTTGAAAACCTTCGGATTCAAACTCATCGGTGATAGCTCTAAGCAGAACATCATCACCTTTTGTCGCAAGCTTAAAAAGCAATTTAGCTGCTCTAAAATCTGGACGTATATCAAAAGCTTTAGGTTTATTGATAGTCCCGGCCATAACTACTTTTGTCACGCCGTTTTCTAGGAAAAAATTTATCAATTTAGAGAATTGACCTAACTTAAGTTCTTTCCAGACATCAACTATGCGATGAACTTCATCGTTCGAATGCCCTTTAAAAGATACAGCCACAACACGGTTTCCCTGCGCTGCGGCTCCTTTAGCAACCAAGAGGGGGAATTGTCCCCCTCCGGCAATAAGTCCAATTGTTTCAGATGCACTATTCATAAATTATTCAGGGCTGCGGTCCGCAGGACAAACTCCACGTTCACTATCTCTAACAAAGGTTATTAGCTTCATGACCTCAGGAATTTCTGACATTTCCTTTTCAGCCATTTCTAGAGATTCATCACGGGTAAGTCCTGAACGGAAAATAATTCTATACGCTTTCTTAATTGCCATACAGGTTTTAGAATTAAATCCATGTCTTCTAAGACCAATCGAATTCGGACCGTGCAAAACTCCGCGAATACCTGTCGCCAGCATATAAGGAGGTAAATCCTTAGCAAATCCTGACATACCGCCGAGAAAAGCATATTCTCCAATTCTGACAAACTGATGAACTCCGGACATACCACTTATTGTGACATGGTCTCCGACTTCAACATGGCCTGCTAAATTGGATGAATTAGCAATAATTACATTATTTCCAAGTTTACAGTCATGAGCAACGTGAACGTATGCCATGAGCATACACTTGTTGCCTATACGAGTACTTCCGCCTCCCTCAACCGTACCACGGTTAACAGTGACGAACTCACGAAAAATATTATCATCA
Source organism: Maridesulfovibrio ferrireducens (assembly GCF_900101105.1). Taxonomy (NCBI): domain Bacteria; kingdom Pseudomonadati; phylum Thermodesulfobacteriota; class Desulfovibrionia; order Desulfovibrionales; family Desulfovibrionaceae; genus Maridesulfovibrio; species Maridesulfovibrio ferrireducens. The sequence goes on along the minus strand of NZ_FNGA01000003.1, from coordinate 261,817 downwards.
CCAATCTCTAAAGTTGTCTCCTCTTCCTTAAAACCAAGGTACTGAGGAGCATCTCCGAGAACAGCATTTGAATGAATAGAATTGCCTTTCCCCATACGGGTGAAAGACTTAATTTGAACGTAAGAATCCAAATAGCAATTGTCACCGATAACAGTATTACCCTCAACCACACAAAATGGGCCAATGGTAACGTTGGTTCCGATAACAGCGCCTGGATCAACGATTGCGGTAGGATGAATGCCAGTCGACACTATAAAGACTCCCTGTCTACAATGGCAGCGGAAACTTCGCCTTGAGCAGCAATTTCGCCATCAACAGTAGCAACACACTTCATTTTCCAGATACTCATCTTACTGCGAATTTTGGTAACATTAAGCTCCAACTTATCGCCCGGAACAACAGGTCTACGAAATTTAACCTTATCAATTCCGGTGAACAGAAAGACTTTATCATCAACGTCTATGCCGTCAATACTGAGAACTATCATCCCGCCAGCCTGAGCAAGAGCTTCAATGATCAAAACTCCGGGCATAACAGGTAGACCCGGAAAATGTCCCTGAAAAAAAGGCTCATTCATGGTGATATTTTTAAAAGCTTTAATATGCTCACCAGGCACCAATTCTTCTACTCTATCGACTAAAAGAAAAGGATAACGGTGAGGAAGCATCGACATAATTTTCTGTATGTCGAGATAATCTATTTCTTTTTTACTCATTTTATTTTCCTTTTGCCAGCTCAGCCTCGAGAGCTACAATACGCTTTTCCAGAGCTGAAAGCTTTCGCCCCATATCCGGAAGCTTTTTAATTGAGATTGAACTTCTCAAATATCTACCTTTTTCAAGAAGAGGAGAACCAGCTCCAACAAAACCAGCCGGCACATCATTGGAAACTCCGGATTGAGCGCCAATAATTGCCCCGTCTCCAATTTTAATATTATCTACCAATCCGGCCTGAGCAGCCAAAATGACATTATTACCGAGCTTTGTGCTTCCAGCTATACCGGACTGAGAAATAATTAAACAATCATCGCCAGTTACAACGTTATGAGCAATCTGGACGAGGTTATCTATCTTAGTTCCTGAACCGATTTTTGTAACATCAAGCGCAGCTCTGTCAATTGTGGTGTTTGATCCGATTTCTACATGGTCACCGATTTTGACAGTACCGATTTGAGGAATCTTCATATGCTTTCCTGAAACCTGTGCATAACCAAAACCGTCACCGCCGATAACTGAACCGGGTTGAATGATAACCCCGGAACCGATAACTATACGGGCCATAATAGAACAATTCGGATAAAGGCAACATCCGGAACCTATCTCACAGTCTTCGCCAACATAAACACCGGCAAAAATCTTTGAGTTAGGGCCAATTTTTGCCCCTTTTCCCACAAAAGCAAAAGGATAAACTGTAGCTGTTTCATCAACTTCAGCTTCAGGATGAATAAAGGCAAGTTCATGAATGCCTTCGACACACCCTTGAGGCTTAGAAAACACGTGCATAGCCTTAGCTAAATCCATATACGGATTTTCGCTCAATATAGCAGACTCAACTTGATCCGCATATTTTGCATTAAGCACGACAGCTGCAGCCTTCGTCGTTGCGAGCTGAGCTTCATATTTAGGGTTAGCTAAAAATGAAAGATCGCTTGATCCGGCATTTTCCAGAGTATTGACTCCGGTAATTTCAGTATCTTTACCTGATATAGTAAGCCCCAGCAGGGCTGCGAGTTCTGATAAAAGCATAAATCCCTACTTTTTACCTGCTCTGTAAGCACGGTTCATTTCGAGAAGAATTTCATTTGTTACATCGATAGTTTCGTCTACATAAAGAAATCCGGAAGATCCTTTATCAAAAATAGCAATAAATGAATTTTTCTTAGCATATGTATCAACCGCTGCTTTAATAATTTCTAAAACAGGAGTTCCAACTTTCTGCTCTTCAGCCTGCATTTTTCTCTGAGTAGCCTGAGCAAGGTCCTGGTAATCGCGAACTTTGCGTTTGAACTCTAATTCTTTATCCTGTTTAGCTTCAAGAGAAAGAACAAGACTCTGTTTCTGCAAAGACTGCTTAAGCGCTTCAAGTTCCTTCTGCTTAGATTCAAGCTTCTTTTTAGCAGATACAAACTTCTTTTCCATCTGCTTTTGAGCAGCTTGTCCAGCCTCAGAATCCTTTATCAGTTTGCCCATTGCAGCCACACCGATTTTTTGAGTGCCAGCAAAAGCATGTGCCTGAAAAGCTAGGACTAAAACCAGAACTAAAAATAAAATTTTACGCATTACTCTCTACTCCTTATATTATCTAACGACTCGAATTAGTCGAAAAGGCATGTCAGGTAACCCCGGACATGCCCTTACTCTTCAATAATTATTATCAAACTATTTTAAAAGAACTGCCCCATTGAAAACTCGATCTTATGACGGCTGCTGTCTTTAAGTTTATCCAGACCGTAACCATATTCAACCCTGATCGGTCCCATTGGAGAGAACCATCTTATACCAGCTCCTATACTTTTGTACAGTCCGAGCGTTAGATCGTTTCCATCTGCCTGCTTAGTATCAGTGAAGAAACTGTCCCCTTCTCCCCATGTATTACCAATATCAAAGAAGGTTACACCAACAAGCCCGAATTCCTCATTAATTGGGAATAGAAGCTCGAAGTTCATGAACATCATCTTATTACCACCGATTCGGTCATCGGAGACACTGTCACGAGGAGATATTTCTCTTGAAGAGTAACCTCGGACATCATTAATTCCACCTAAGTAGAACTTTTCAAAGACTGGAATATCACCATCACCGAAGTTGTCATGAATAAATCCAACTTTACCTCTCCAGTGGAAAATCAAATCCCAGAACACAGGAGTGAAATAGTTAGAATCTAAGGTGTACTTGACGTAAGAGTCATCACCCATCAAAATACCGCCACCCATAGCAACTGTTGCGGTATTAAGAGTACCCGTTGAAGGGTTAAACGCCTTATTAGTGGTGTCTCTCTTAAAACCTGCAGTTACAATACTCGACCAGTTATACCCTTCAATATCTTTAATTGACTGAGCAGCTGTCTTTGAAACGTTTGAAATATAATAGTTATCCAAACGATAGTTAGTGAAGAAGTTTGTATACTCTCCGACTGGATAAGAGGCTTCAATACCTGCACCAATTGTCTGTTTATCATAATCGTCAAAGTCTTCATTACGCCAATAGGTCTGAGCTCCTGCTCCCCACAAAGTATCGCCTACACGTGGGTTATAGAAGTTAAGACCGTAGCTGATACTCTTTGAGCTCCAACCACCGTTAAGACCGAAGTCCCAACCGCGCCCGAACAAGTTTCGTTCAGTAATTTTGGCTGAAACGAACACACTGTCCGAGGTAGAATATCCGATACCACCACTGACCATACCAGTGTTTTTATCTTTAACCTTAACTTTCAAATCCATCTCACTGGGGTCACCAGTCGGAATCGGCTCAATATCAACTTCACTGAAGTAGTCCAGCTTATTCAGCCTGACAATTGAACGTTGAAGCTTAAACCCACTGAACTGATCGCCATCAGCAAGACGCATTTCGCGAAGTATTACATTATTACGAGTTTTTGAATTACCCTCGATAATGACCCTTCTGATATGAACTTTCTGACGCTTAGAAATCATGAAAGTAATTGCAACTGTTTTATCTTCGGAATTCTGATCGAATTGAATATTGGCATCAGCGTATGCATAACCGAAGTTCGCATAGAAATCTGAAAGAGCTTTCATGTCCTCACGCAGGACAGATCTATCAAGATATTCTCCGCCGTCCGCCATATCATCGGCAGCAATAATTTCCTTCAACTTGGATTTTTTAACAATCAAGTCACCTCTGAGTTCAACACGACCGACTTTGTAGCGATCGCCCTCAGAAACCTGAAAAGTCACATATATTCCGTCATCTTTTATTTCAACTTCCGGTTCACCGACTTTTGCTTTGATGAATCCACGGTTACCGTAATACGCTAGAATAGCAGCGGCATCACGTTCAAGCAGCTCTTCTTTGAGTACTCCGGTTTTAGTAAACCATGAAAGCCACCCTCTCTCAGTAAGAGCAAGCTGAGCTTTAACTTCTTCAGGGTCCAGCTTTTCAGCTCCCTGAATAATAATGCCTTCAATATAAAGCTTCTTGCCTTCATCAACCTTTAAATTAAGACGGGCCTGAGCGCCTTCACCGTCTACATTATAATCGACTTTGGCCTTATAATAACCTTCTTTACGGTACATTTCACGCACGGTATTAAGGTCATCAGAAAGAACTTTAGGGTTGAGAACTGCACCCTTTTTAGTATTGACGGCAGAAAGAATATCTTCTGAATCTATTGCGTCAGCACCCTGAACGGTAATTGCTTGAATGCGTGGTTTTTCCACAACTTCGAAAACAATTTTCTTTCCACCGGGCACATCACTGACTTTAACTTTTACGTCTTCAAAATAACCGAGAGCGTAAATGTTTTTGAGATCTGCATTGATTTTATATGGAGTGTATATATCGCCGACTTTAATATTAGTCCGCATCATAACGACGTCTTTATCAAGAACTCTGGTTCCTACAACTTCGACATCTGCAATTTTATCCTGACTAAGCAATTCAAGTTTAACTTTTGCAACAAGCTCATCAACAGCAGGCAAAAGATTAATCAATCCTTTTTTGCTCACAAATAACGGAACAGCCGGCTTCATGCCAAAGGCTTCAACTAAACGGACATCAAGGCTTAGATCTTCACCGATCTGACTGAAGCTACCATATATAGAGTAGCCTGAACCAGCGAGAAGAGCCATGTCCTTTGCCGACTGTATGTTCAAAAATTCGTAACCCTGTTCATCAACAAGCTGCATCACTTTTTTCTGATCAACAACTCTAAAACCAGCCTCACGCAATCTATCTGAAACAAGAGTGGGCAGGCTGTCCTTAAGATACTGAGTATCCGCATTAGCATTTACTTCAAAAGGAAGTACGGCAAGCACAATACTGGAGGCATCTTCAGCTTGTGCTTTTTGAGCTCCTGAATTGAGCAAAAACGCGAGAGTTGCCGCAATCAGCAAAAACAGAAATCTAATTCTGGGCATAAAGTTCTCCGGAACGCAACTCAAGCCGGCGTTTCATAATACCGGCCAATTCTATATTATGTGTCACAACTATAAGAGTCATTCCTAGTTCTTCATTAAGGGAAACCAGCATTTCACCAACCATCTTCCCTGTTTTTTCATCCAAATTACCAGTAGGTTCGTCGGCCAGCAAAACTTTCGGCTTAAGCAAAACGGCTCGCGCGATTGCGGCTCTCTGCCTTTCCCCTCCGGAAAGTGTGGTAACCCTATGGTCAAGCCGATTTTCAAGCCCGACCAGTACAAGAGCTTCACGAGCCATTGCAGAGGCTTTTTTCTGACTGATACCTGCCACCATGGCTGGCAGTGCAACATTTTCCAAAGTAGTAAACTCTGGAAGTAAGTGATGAAACTGGAAAATAAAACCTATTTCCCGATTCCTGACTTGTGCCCGCTTCTCAGCAGGCATATCATTAAAATTCATTCCTGCAAAATCAATATTACCCCTACTGGCGGTATCAAGTGTCCCTAAAATATGAAGAAGAGTAGTTTTTCCTGAACCTGACGACCCCATAATCGCAAGGGATTCACCGGATTCAACATTCAAATTTATATTATTAAGTACTTGAACAATCTCAGTCGGACCTTCGAATTCTTTACCGATACCAGTCAGTTCATAAAGTAAACTACTCATATCTCAGAGCCTTCGCGGGTTCAAGAGCTGCAGCCTGTCTTGCCGGATACAAAGTAGCCAGAAAACAAAGCAAAAACGCCGAAACACCAATTATGGTCAAGTCCAACATGTCCATCCTTACAGGTAGATAATCAACAGGATAAACATTGCTTGGTAATTTAATAAATTGATACTTCTTAAGAAGAAGCGCAACAGGCACCCCGATCAGATACCCTAAGCTTGTTCCGATCAATCCTATTAATGTTCCCTGCCACATAAAAATTCTTCTGATACTTCCAGTTGTTGCCCCCATGGACATCAACACCGCAATATCTCTAGTTTTCTGCATAACCAACATAACTAATGTAGTTATGATGCTGAATGATCCGACCAAAACAATCATTGCCAGAATGATAAACATTGCTGTTTTTTCCAGCTTCAAAGCGGCAAACAAATTGGCATTCATCTGCTGCCAATTTCTTATCTGCACTGGATATCCAGAAAGTTCTTTAGCTAAATGTTTACCGATCTGATCAACAGCGTAAACATCGTCAACGCGTATCTCGAGTCCGGACACAAAATCTCTTTTAAAACCAAGTAGATTCTGCGCAGCTTTATTACTTATGTAAGCCAAAGAGGAATCGTATTCAAACATGCCTGTTCTGAAAATTCCCCCGACCTTAAATATGCGCACTTTCGGAGTAAAACCAGCTGCACTTTGCTTTCCTGTCGGAGAAAGCAGATTAACTGAATCTCCAATAACAAGTCCAAGCCTTTTAGCCAACTGTATTCCGATAACAATTTCAGGCATTTTGCTTTCTTTAGACAACGAGTCCACACTACCGGAAATAATATTTCCGGGTAAACTCAGAACCCCTTTAGCTGTAGAAGAATCAAGGCCTCGTAAAACAACACCTTTAACTCCGCCATTGCTGGAAAGCATCACTTCAGAATAGATAAAGGGCGTTACGCCTGTAACGCCCTTTAATTTTTCTATTTTTTCTACCATATGATGATAATTATCTAAAGTACCGTCATATGCTGTCACGATTATATGAGCATTAACTCCGAGAATTTTATCTCTCAGATCTGTAGAAAAGCCATTCATTACACCGAGAACAACAATCAAAGCCGCAACTCCAATTGCCACGCCGCATACTGCAAAAAGTGATATTACTGAGATGAAGGAATTCTTCCTCAGTGTGAACAAATATCTTAATGCGACGAACAACTCAAATTTCATGCGCCACCAGTGCCGGAAGTTGTTTCACTTCTCAGAAGCGGGAACAGAATAACCTCTCTGATAGAGGAACTGTCTGTCAGCAGCATAACCAGTCTATCGATACCGATACCCTGCCCTGCCGCCGGAGGCATCCCGTACTCGAGAGCACGAACATAATCCTCATCCATATGATGGGCTTCATCGTCACCGGCTTCTTTTTCTTCAACCTGTTCCAAGAATCTGCAACGCTGGTCAACTGGGTCATTAAGCTCAGAAAACGCATTGGCAAGCTCACGTCCACAGACGAAAAGTTCAAAGCGGTCGGTAAGTTCCGGATTCTCTTCATTTCTTCTGGAAAGAGGAGATATATCCGTAGGATAAAGATAGATAAAGTGAGGCTGAATCAACTTAGGTTCAACAAGAAGGTCAAACAGTTTAGCTTGAAGCTTACCGAGTTTTTCACCCTCAACAGCTTTTTCGCCAAGTTTTTTGACCAAATCCTTACACTTATCATAATCATTGTATATTTCCGGAGAAACATCACCGATTTTTTCTAAAGAATCATGGAACGTTACGCGATGCCACGCCCCGGGAGTCAAATCAATAACTTCGTCCTGATAGTTAACTTTAGTATCGCCGTTAACAGCATGACATACCTTAGAAATCATATCTTCGGTAAGATCCATGAGGTCCACATAGTTGGCATACGCCCAATAGAATTCAAGCATTGTGAATTCCGGGTTATGCTGAGTGTCGATACCCTCATTACGGAAGTTACGATTAATCTCATAAACTTTTTCAAAACCACCAACCAAAAGACGTTTAAGATAAAGCTCAGGTGCAATACGCAGATAAAGCTTCATATCAAGTGCATTATGGTATGTTTCAAAAGGTTTTGCCGCAGCACCACCGGGAATAGACTGCATCATGGGAGTTTCCACTTCCATAAAGCCCATATTATCAAGATAGTTCCGCAGAGCCCCGACAATTTTCGTCCGCTTCTGGAAAATCTCACGAGCTCTAGGAGTAACGATCAGATCGACATAACGCTGACGATATCTGGTCTCTACATCCTTAAGTCCGTGATACTTCTCAGGAAGTGGACGCATGGATTTAGTGATAAGAGTGACTGCGCACGCTTTCAGAGTTAACTCGTCAGTTTTAGTTCTGAAGAGTTCTCCCTCAACGCCTACAATATCACCAATATCGAATTTCTTAAAAATTTTGTACAGATCCGCACCAAGGTCGTCCCTTGCAGCATAAACCTGGATCCTACCTGTAGGATCCTGAAGGTGAAAAAATGCGACTTTACCGAAGGAACGCAGAGTAAGAACCCTGCCTGCCATCTTAAACTTTTTACCGAGAGTATCTAACTCCTCAGTAGCAGTTTTGTCGTAATTGTCCCATATAAATGAGACATCTGTATCTTTACTGAAGTCATTGGGGTAAAGTTTCACACCTTCGTCGAGAAGAGTACAAGCCTTTTCCACACGATTCTTCAGAACCTGATTGAGTTCGTTCTGAGCTTGCAGAGCCTCAAGCAGAGGCATAAATGATGCCACGTGCTCTGATTTGGTTGCTAGCTTTATTTGCTTCTTTTTGTCGCCGCTCAACTTATTAATTCTCCGTAACCGAATAAAGTCTAGAAAAATACGAGATCCGTTGTTTGCCTAAGCTAAATACCCTTTGTCGTCAAGAAAGTACATATTTTATAGCCACCCAACGCCGACAAATATTTTTTCAAAAAAAGGTTTGACATGTGACGGCCAAATACGTAAAACCCATCTTCGTTGCTGCAGTGAAATGCACAGCGCGTATATTCCTCGGTGGCTCAATCGGCAGAGCGGGTGACTGTTAATCACTAGGTTGGGGGTTCAAGTCCCTCCCGGGGAGCCAGATTAAAATAAGGCTGTTTTCGAAAGAAAACAGCCTTTTCTGTTTTCTATACAATTCTATTTTTTTAAATTTGACATTACTCTGTTTATCACTGCTATTATATATAGATGCATTGAAGTTATTTTAAAAAAAATCAATTTAAATGCAGATAATGTTTGACAACTTCACGTCAAATCCGTAGATATCTCTTCGTCGCGACGGGAAACTGTCGCAGTGAATATTCCTCGGTGGCTCAATCGGCAGAGCGGGTGACTGTTAATCACTAGGTTGGGGGTTCAAGTCCCTCCCGGGGAGCCAGATTAAAACAAGGCTGTTTTCGAAAGAAAACAGCCTTTTTTGTTTTTTATCGTTTTTTGAAACTCTCCGCCCCGCAAGCAGACAATACAGCAACACCCTTCTTTTCAGATCTCCTTTCGCGCGCTACAATCAGCTATGAACAACCTCTCGCATCCCACAGCAATGTCTCTGCTCAAAACGGCAAGAGACACCAATTCTTCCGTTCGCAATGGTTTACAGGACGATTCAGAGCTTAACACGTCAAAGTATGAACAATTCATTATCTGTAAAGAATGCGAGCATAAGTTAACCAAGCCAACCTTTGCCATTCAAGTAAACGACAGCCACGAGCATTCATTCTTCAATCCGCACGGCTATGTCTTTCAGCTTAGATGTTTTTCGAATGCAAGCGGCTGTTTGACGGAAGGGCCCCCTTCTTCTGAATTCACATGGTTTTCAGGTTACTCATGGCAAATTACGTTCTGCGGAAAATGTTTTTCCCATCTTGGATGGAAATTCACTTCTGATTCCAATTCTTTTTTCGGTCTCATTAAAGATAAAATTAAAAATTCAGCCAAATAAAAAAGCCATCCTGAACTTAATATAGTCCAGAATGGCTTAATTCTTAATTTCTAATTACTAAATCTATTTATAATACAATTTAATTTCATTAGTTTTTGATTCAGTCTGCCCCGGTGTAGGCTGACCGGAAACAAGGATGTAACCTTTTCCTCTAGGGAAATCTTTATTCCCTTCCAGATATCTTTCGAGACGAGCTCTGTGAACAGGAATTGTCGCATCAGTTATAACCGGAGTCATACCCCAGAAGAAATTCAAGTAAGCCGGAACACTCTTATCGGGAGTCAGGCAATGAATAGGCTGTCTAGGTCTACGGCTGCAAATAATCTTAGCAGATGCACCGCTGCTTGAATGACAAAGTATCGCAGGACTATCAATGTTGTCTGCAAGCAAACACGCAGAGTAACTCAGATATTTGATAGGATTGATTTCTTTTGTAGGCTTATAAGGTCCGTCAATTCTTTCAAGATAATAAGGCTCGGTAGCCTCTGCAATTTCGCGGATAAAACCAACAGTCTCTGCGGGATAATCACCGATAGCTGTTTCTTCGGAAAGCATGCAGCAATCAGCACCGTCCATAATCGCATTTGCCACGTCATTAGCTTCTGCGCGTGTTGGAATAGGATTCTTTACCATTGAAAGAAGCATCTGAGTTGCGACGATTACAGGCTTCTGAGCATGGCGACACGCCCTGATCAACTTTTTCTGAATTACAGGAACGGAAGACAATTTACACTCAAGACCTAAATCTCCGCGTGCAACCATAATAGCATCGGCAACTTTTAGAATCTCTTCTATATTATCTACGGCGTTCTGACGTTCAATTTTAGCAACAACCGGCAGCCAAGCTCCAAGCTTATGCATTTCCGCTTTAACATCTTCGACATCTTTAGGTGTCTGAACAAAAGACATCGCGATAGCATCAAGGCCGATTTCAATTGCACCGATAAGATCAACTTTGTCCTTTTCAGTAAAAGCAGCCAATGCGAGATTCTTACCTGGAAATGCAATCCCCTTGCGGGAGGACAAAATACCTGCATTCTGAGCCTGAAGTTTGTAAAGTTTATCTTTAATAATAGTTTCAGTAACTAAAAACTGCAAAATTCCGTCACTTAAAGAAACAAGCATTCCCGTTTCAAGACCATGAAGCAATTCAGGCTGATCAAGCGGAATAAACGGACAATCCGAATACTTACCGCTTTCCTCAGACATTCCCAAATAGACATCAGCGTCCTGTCCGATATTAAGAGGTGCGCCGGCAATTACACCGACTCTGATTTTAGGACCACACAAATCCCCCATAATAGTCAGAGGAATTCCAAGGTCTTTTTCAACTTCTCGAATCATTTTGACAACCGGACGAAAGCTTTCGGCATCAGAATGAGAAAAATTTAAACGCAAAATCCTTACTCCGTTAAGAACCATTTTGCGTATAATTTCAACACTTCCAGAGGCCGGACCTAATGTGGCGATAACTTTGGTTCTCATATTCCTGTCCTCACGAGTTTATATATTTCTAAGCAAGAACTGCTTATATCACGATATATTTTGCTTTTTTTAAATCAAACAATAAGACATTAATTTCGTCAACATGAATACTTAGTATCTTAAACCATAATAAAAAAATGTCTACCATGTTAATTTTTTGCTTCGATTTCTTGCCAATGTCACTTTTTTTAGCTTAAAGGAGCATTTGTCTGTTTATACAGAGCTTAAAAATTAAAATCTAACAGTGGAGAATTCGATGTCTAAAAAAATACTTACATTAATTGCACTTATTGTCATCTCAGCTTTTATTGCAGGCTGTCAACAGCAGGAAACAGCTGGAGCAAAGGTTGGTTTTGTTGATACAAACAAAGTATTTAAAGAATGCAAAGCCGGTGCTGAAGGCATGGAATACCTCAAAAAGGCAAGCGAAAGCTTCCAGTCTACTTTCACAGACATGCAGAAAGAACTTGCAGGCAACCAGACTGAAGACAATGCACGCAAATTCCAGGAAGCTCTCAGCGAATACCAGACCAAAATGGGAGCTGAACAGAATCGCATAGTTGAAACTCTTAACGCTGGCTTCACTAAAGCTGTTGACGATTATCGCAAAGCAAACGGCATGTCCGCTGTCTTCTCAGTAGAATCAGCCGTAAGCTATGACGAAGCTTCAGACATCAGTGCTGCAATCATCGAAGCAATGGATAAAATGGATATTAAAGTCAAAGCTGAATAGTTTAAAAAAGCTACTCCGCTTATTTGATTAGAAAGACCCCCCTCGCAAAAAATGTGAGGGGGGTTTTCTTATTTCAAACAATTCTGTTACTTTTCAGACCTGACACTTGCTTTTTAAATTGTCTCAGGCAATTATCTTGAATAATAAAAGCACTTGAATTCAATCCCATACATTAAAAAATATGACATTTACACTTCTCGCAAATCTTCTAGGTGGACTGGGGCTTTTCCTTATCGGAATGCGCCTTATGACGCAGGGACTCAGGCACGCCGCCGGACACTCACTCCGCCGGCTTCTGGGAGAATGGACCAAAAATCCGGGACGGGGACTAATCTCCGGTTTCTTTATCACAGCCCTTGTTCAATCTTCCAGTGCGGTCACTGTTGCTGTAATTGGATTTGTAAACGCCGGACTGCTTACACTTACTCAATCTATCGGAGTCATTTACGGCAGCAACATAGGAACGACAGTAACAGGCTGGATTGTCGCAACTGCGGGCTTCAATGTTAATATTAAAGGACTGGCACTGCCGCTGATTGCCTGCGGTGCAATTTTGAGGCTCACGGGTTCGATTTCCAAAAGAGCTTACTTCGGCGATGCCTTAGCAGGATTCGGTCTTTTTTTTCTCGGAATTTCTACACTTCAACAATCCTTTAAAGGCATTGAATCCACTCTTGATCTATCAACATTTGCCAGCACCGGATTTATATCCCTCCCTATATTTCTCGGCATAGGGATTATCCTCACCCTGCTTATGCAAAGTTCAAGCGCTGCGATGGCTCTAGTTTTGACAGCAACAATTTCCGGTTTGATGGACTTGAATCAAGGGGCCGCAGCCGTAATCGGGACTAATATCGGAACGACCTCTACAGCAGCCCTTTCAGTAATCGGTGCAACCATCAACGCCAAAAGAGTTGCTATCGGTCATATCATTTTTAACACAGTCACTGCGCTGGTTGCACTGCTAATTCTACCTATTCTATTAAATGCAATTATATTTACAACTCAAAGTCTGGGCATGACCGGGGAACCTGCATTTGTTTTAGCAATTTTCCATACGCTCTTTAATATTCTGGGAGTAGTAATATTGTGGCCGTTTACAAAGCGCCTTGTAACATTTCTTGAACGGAGTATCGGCCGAAAAGGTTATGAAAAAGATAGACCTAAATATCTTGATAAAAATGTCGTAAACTCCCCCTCGCTGGCGGTTGACGCTCTGAATCTTGAACTGGAGCGCATCGGAGTGGAAACCAGATCAATTATGAGAAAAGGGCTGAATTCAAACTTTAACTATGCAGCCCTGAATTCAGATAAAGATTCGCTTGAAAATTTAATAGAGGCTTCAAGAACTTTCTGCGCCAAAATGCAATCACAACCCCTAACTGAAATTCAAGGACAGCAGATAGCTACGGCATTGCGGATACTGCAATATTACCGCACATCAGGAACTCTGTCGGCCTCTCTTGCAAAAAAGGGAGTAGCACCTGATACGGCATCTTTGGGGCCTGATTCCGATCTTATTACGGTGTTTATCAACTCATGTCTCGGTGTACTAAATACTGCTGACAACCCATGCTCCGCGGAATTTTGTCAAATCGACAACATGATAGCAGACATGTTATCAGCCTATCACGACCTTAAGGCAAAACTTCTTTCAGCAGGAGGCCGGGGTATTATACAAGTTCCAGACATGGTCGATCAGTTGGAACTTTTTTCAAAAATCAGAAGAATAGCTAAACAATCAGCCAAAGGGTCAATTTACCTTATGGCTATGAAACCCGGTTCAGGCGCGTGCTGCCCCGGAACCGGCTCAATAAAATTTGCATGGAACCGTCACTGGTAAGATCATGGAGCATATTAATGAATAAATTCAAACTTCCTATTATCATCTTCGCTGTAGTTTTTATTATTTCCGCTGCTGCATTAATATTCTTTATTAACAAAGACACTGAAAAAGATACGACTGAACGGGTTGAAGCTCCCTCATGGATTCATGAAACAGGATCAAGCGGCAGACTTCCTATTACATCAAAAGTTGCAAAATCTCCTTCAGCCACAGAAAGAAATGAAACAGCAAATAAAACTGCACTTGATAATATTGCCGGAAAAACAACACAATCCGGTTCTAAAAAATCAGCTGAAACAGCAACTTCGAATATAGCTGAAACCGTAAACAAATTTAAAAATGACATAGTAACAGATGTTTTTCTCGAAAACCTTGCGGGATATGTAGCTGACAACTATCAGCCGGCTGGATCTCTGCCTTTTAAACCTAAAAGTGGATATAGTTCCGCTTCCTTTAAGGGTATAAATACATATTTCGGTTTAAATTTGATGGGCCTTATGCCGGAAGCCGAAAACATTATTTCAGCTAGAAAATCCATATGGGAAAATCTTCTTTATCCCGGAACACTTTCGAAGGCATATGAAAAATACTACAGCTCATTTCTTGATCTGGTTGAAGAAAAAGGAATTACTGCGGAAAAGAAATTCGCGGTGAAGGGGGATGCATCCGAGATTCGCGCGTTCACAGCTAAAGAGCGGGCGGATATGTTTAAAGTCAGCGCAGCACCTTTACGGCACGTAGCAGCTGTTCTTACTTCAATTGCAGAAAATCCTGATCTTGTTCAAGCTATGGACGGGTATATTAAAGCCGAAAAAAGAGTTGAAAGAGCTAACGCCGTCTTTCAGAAAGAACTGACTGAGTCTAATTATTCTCAATCCGTAATAGCAAAAAACAAGGCTTCCCATGCAGGTAAAATTTTAAAAGATGCAATCATCGTCAGAGAAAAAATCAAGAATGGAATTTCTGACAAGATTAAAACCTTCTGCACTGGACCATGTGACACCCCAAATGACGCGTTCTATATAGCACAGTGGGTTTTCAGGCGGGTAAAAGCGGATCACAACAGAATAGAATCAATTTTATCAGGCAGCAAACTTCTTTCTAAACTTGCAAAACAAATGGAAGACAGAGCTGAAGCTATCAAAAATAATATGTAACGACCTAATCCAGCCCGATACAATCGGGGGCAACAGGGAGTTTAATTACAATCTTTGTTCCTAACATCGGGCTGGTTTCAATTACAAAACTTCCTTTATGCTTTTGGGTGATGATAAAATACGAAACAAAAAGGCCAAGACCGGTCCCTTCTCCGATTCCTTTTGTTGTAAAAAAAGGCTCCAAAGCTTTCTTTTTAGTATCTGCATCCATTCCCGGCCCGTTGTCTTCAATCTCAAGCCTTACATTATTCCCTTCTCTCCCGATTCTGACATAAATTTTACCGACTTTATTTGGATCTTCCTTTCTTGCAGATGTAATAGCCTGCACAGAATTTTTAATCAGATTAATTAAAACCTGCTCAATTTCAGACGGAGCACAAAAAATATCAGGGACACTCTCCTCAAACTCTCGAATAATATCTAAACTGACCCGTCCTTTTTTTTGGTAAAGATCATACCCACTGGAAGAAAGTTCAATCGCAGTATTCATAATTTCAACAAGACTTGTGCAAGACTGCTGTCCTCCCGTCTGCCTGCTAAATTGAAGCATATTCGCAACAATTTTAGCCGAACGCTTTCCAAGCTGCTGGATAGATTCAACTTTAGAGATTATTCCTCTCCGTTCACAATAAGCATGAACGGCTTCAAAAGTTACCCCGCACTCACGGGCAACTTCGTGATTCTTCTGAAATTCTGCAGAAAGTCTGCGCAAAATGTTTTGACTGCCCTGAAGGATTCCTCCCAGAGGATTATTAATTTCATGAGCCATACCGGCAGCCAGCCCGCCAACTGTCATCATCTTTTCAGTTTGAACCATAACTTCTTCCATTCTGGTCCTAGCTGTAATGTCATCAATACGAATAACAGCTCCGGACTCCCCTTCACCTTCAAAGGGAAAAACTACTATCTCAAAAAAAATGGTTTCTCCAGAATGATCAACCGTAAAAATTTCCGTACCACCCGTTTCTTCATTTCGAATAGTCCGCTCAATTAACTGCTTAAATTTTCTAACTTCAGGCATCACATCAAAAAGATAATTTCCTAACGCATCTTTCTCAACAACGCCTGTTTCAGCCACAGCGTAAGCGTTCCAAAGAACAACACTCGAATCCTCATTCACTCCGACAAGAATCGACTGCATAGAATCAATTACGTTGCCAAGATAGTTACGCGTTTTTTGCAGCTCTCTCTGATCAGCAAGCCTACGGGTGACATCACGGGCAACCATTACGAGATAAAGCCTGCCTGCGACAAAATGAACTCGTACAGTGATCTCTACAGGAACATTGACTCCGTCTTTACCTAAAAGCTCAGTGATAGAAATACCTTCATCATCATGAGAAGGACCTGCATCACTGTTAGCAATCACAGTGCGCATAAGGATACATGTCTTTTTAGGAAATATGGATTCGGGAGGGCTTTCGACCAGTTCTTCACGAGAATAATTAGTTTTTTTCAAAGCAGTTGCGTTAACATCTGCAAAACTCCACGAAAAAGCATCCAGAACAAACAGAGCGTCATTCGCATGCTCGACCAAAGCTCTAAATCGCTCAAGCTCATTAATCCGGTCACGCAGTTCCGGATAATAGCTTTTGCGCATTGAGTTCTCACCAAGCCCGATAAGCTTGTTGCGAACATTATCATTACTATCTGATCTAGAACGCCGCTTCATAAATCTTCTCTACATCTTCGCTGCTTAATTCGACAGGATTGGTGACCATACACGCATCTTTCAAAGCCAGTTCTGCCAACTTAGGAATATCTTCTCTTTTTAGATCGAAATCTTTAAGGGTCTTTGTTATTCCTGCATCCTTTCTAAGCGCAACAATAACATCTATAAGGGATTCGCATATCTGATCAGCAGTTTTACCTTCAACATCAACAGACATAGCTTTAGCAATATCCGTATACCTGTCTTCTGCGTAAGAAAAATTAGTTTTAATAACATAAGGGAGAAGTATGGCGTTGCACTCACCATGCGGAAGATTCAAATGCCCGCCAAGACTATGAGCCATTGCATGAACAGCTCCGAGTATCGCGTTCGAAAAGGCAAGCCCAGCTTCCATACTGCCCAGCATAACAAAACCGCGAAGTTCAATATTATCAGGATCTTTAATAGCTGCAACCAAATTCTCATTGACCAATTTTATAGCGTCAATGGCGAAGAGATCGGTCAAAGCGGAATTTGCATTGGATACGTACGCCTCAATAGCATGAGTCAAAGCATCCAGCCCCGTAGCTGCAGTCAGTTGCGACCCCATTGTGGTTGTGAGACTAGGATCGACAAGGGCGGCATCAGGAACCATCGCCTTGCTGACAATACTGATTTTAACATGACGAACAGTGTCAGTTATTATTGCAAACTGCGAAACATCGGCAGAACTGCCGGCTGTGGAAGGTATACAAATTAACGGAGGTCCGGGAGAATCAACCATGTCGACTCCCTCGAAAGAAAGAATATGAGCGTTGTTAGTTGTGACTATGCCGATAGCTTTCGCACAGTCCATAGGGCTTCCACCTCCAACAGCTACAATACAATCACAATTATTTTCTTTGTAAAATTCAGCACCCTTCATGACTTCAACATCTCTTGGGTTTTCCGAGACATCACTAAACACAAAGGTTTCAATCCCAGCCTTATTCAAACTATCTTTTACAGCAGTAGTCCAACTGCAACGAAACACACCGGGGTCAGTAACAATTAGCGCTCTTCTAGCTCCGAAGTTTTCAGCATATTGCCCGGCAAGCAGAGCGGAACCGGCACCAAAAACCAGTTCGGGTGCAACAAATTTGCGCATCGCCATAACCTCTTTCATTCCTGCCTCCGGATGAGATAAAAACTAAATACTATTCGAAAATTCAATATACTCCTAGCTAACCCTAATTAAATATGAAGTAATTTAATTGTATCTATATTCGTTTAACATGAAAACAAAATTATTATTTTATAAAAAACGAAAAGCCCGTCAGAGTCGTGACGGGCTTTTCCAATATAAATAGTATAAATGTTTTATTAGCGTATAAAATCTACGAAACAGATTTAGTGCCAGTCTCCAATACTACCAACGCTATAAACATCTATACAGAATCTCTCCACAACAAGAAGAATAAATTAAAGCTGATGTTCATCCTTTAAAAGGTCATTAACTGTTTTAACAGGTGAAAACGTACTCAGAGGAACCTCTACAAAAACAGTAAGCCAGTCTGCCATTGATCCGTTCCAAAGCCCGGGTAATTCCAAAGCCTTAAGCTTCCGCCCCTGTTCAGATTTATAAGAAATAAAACCTGTTTCAGGATCAGTAAACTTCATCAGATCAAACTGTCTTCCGCGGTAATCACGCAGTCCGCAAACGATATCAACAGGGTTGAAATGAGTTGAAGACTTTAAAATTTCCACCTGCTTAGAACTATCCATATCAACCTGACTTTTCTCAACAATTTGTGGTGAAATAATCCCATCAGAACCGACGACCCAAAATGGACCTCCACCCGGCTCGCCCTGATTTTTTACCATACCGCAAACACGGATCGGCTTATTAAGCCTGGAAATAAGTATCTCAGCTTTTGTCACCAGAGGCATTTTAACGAAATCAGCCGGTAAGGTCATATGCAATCTTGTCACTACAAAAAGGGAAGTAACCGCGACTTCAAACTCTGTCAGAGAAGGCTTCTTCAGCATTTTAATACAATCAAAAATCTGACTTTGAAGCAAAACTAAAAGACCGCCGAGCAGTTTTTTATATTCAATAGTATCCGCTTTAAAGTTATCGGGGACTACGTTATCGATATTTTTAAGGAAAACAATATCACCCTTCAATTCATTTAAATTAACAAGCAATGCACCGTGACCGGCCGGCCTGAAAAGAACCTTATTATCATCAGTACGAAAGATTTCATTATTTAAATCAACAGCAATAGTGTCTGTCTTGCGACTCTGCTCAGAATAAGAAATATCAAAGTCAAACTCCGGGAATTTACCGAGAGCTTCAGCTATATGTTTTTTTGCCTTCTTTTCATTATCGGGAGCAATTGTGAAATGCAGACGAATCTTTCCCTCTTCATCTTTCGCATATTCTATTGCTTCTAAAATGTGTTCCTCGAAAGGTGTACGAGAACCATCCCCATAAACATGAAACGGAATTAAGCCCTTCGGATACTGTGAATAGTTCAACCCTTTTTCGGTAAGCAGATATTCCAAAATTGTCCGGCAGTCATTTTGTGCCAGACATTCATCCAAATCTTCACCGCCCTGCTTCATGGATTCTTTGAGTTCTCCATAAAAAGCAAACTTAGAGAGCGAATCTACAAAAGTACGAGCCATTTGAAGAGAGGCTTCATCGCAATCGGGATTTGATTCAAAATTTTTATGACCCGTTTTCAGAAACTCAAGCAAAAATTTAAACATGCGTGTCGCAGCGCCGGATGCAGGCACAAATTTAGTTATACGTCCGATATCAACAGCGTCATTAAATATACCAATCAAACCATCTCTATCTTCTTCGGGAATAATTGAAATGCCGTCTTTCAAAGTACAGGAACGTTCCAGATTCGTTGCCGGAAATCCCTTTTTCAACCGCATAAACTGATCAGCCAACACACGCGCCGAAATACTGCCACCTATAATATTCTGCAACTTCTTCTCAACTTCGCGGAATTCTTTTTCAGTAGACATATTCAGCTCTCCTTTGTCTTAAAATAGGAAAAACAATGCGCTTGCATGTATTGACCGACCACTCAACAATCACAGGCATACATCAGAAGACAACCTTATCTTTCCATAGCACACATTTTCGTCTGTGTTTAGCTAAAAAGTAAAAAAATGTGATAAAAAATTGGAGGGAGGGGAAAACTATTCAGAAACATTTTTCACTGAAACCAAAATATCAGTATAAACCTATTATTTTACATTGAATAAAGTTTAGCTGTCGGCTATAAATTCTCCACTAAAAAGGAGTTTCATCATGGCCCCACGCAAAAAAAATTTTTATATTTGCACAATCTCCGCATTTCCTAACCTATTATATAAAGAGGAATTTAGCCTCATAAAACTGAATCAAACTCCAGTTGAGTTTATAACATCTTCGATTCGCGATATAATGAATTTTGAAACTTCATGTTTAGCTGAAAATATCACGTTAAAATTCAGAGACTTAAATTTTAGAGAAAATATTTATTTAACCGGAAGTATCACGAGATCCAAAAATACAAAAATCAGAGAAGATGATGGAGAACATATCACTGAAACTTTTTTACAAGATCATCCCTCTGTTGCCTTTCTAGTTAATATCAAAAAACAACTCATCTATTTAGAAAAAAATTCGAAGTATTCTATCGGTTTGACACCTAAATCTTTGACAGATTGCTTAGGTAACATTTTCACTAACATCTTATCTAAACAGTTTACCGTTCTGGTAAAACAATTACCAATTCGAGGTAGATTTTGGGATATTATTAACGAGTCTAAACATATTAAGAACATTGAATTTAAATACCTTGCCCCCAATATTGCTGGAAGAACAAGAGACGAAATGCGTGCTGCACTTAAAGAAATGCAACAAAAAAGAAACATCACTGATTACAGTGAAAAATTATCAAATGAAAATTCTGAATTAAAAATAATTAAAGACAACACATTAGATGCAAAAGTTCAAACTGTAGAAATGCAAGGAGGTCAATGGACAATCGTTAGTGAAAAAGGAAGAATTAAAAGTTCTGACAAATACGAAACCATTAATGCTGATGACCTCGATACAACATTTGGATATAATATAATTAGCAAACTATAACCAAATATAAAATGATAAAATATTTATGTGCATACATTAAAACTTGGACCTTTTATATAGTACTAACTTTATCTTTAGCATATGCTTACCTTATGAATGGAGATTCTAACTGCGCTATCGAGCAATTATCTTTAAATATTATTGGAATTGTAAGTGGAGCATCAGTTGCTGCAATAGCAATCGTTTTGAATATGCTTACAAATGAAAAATTTGCACTTAATGCTATTAAATATAATATTGAAGATAAAATTTACTATAACTTTGTAAACAGTATAAAAAAAGATTTTATTTTTATAATTTCATCACTTTTTATAATCTATATGGTGTCAGCTCTTCCTAATAGTGACATTCCTTTTATCAGATCTCCAATTGAAGAAATAAGCCGTAAAAATTACACAATATTTATAACTGCTTTTTTTACTTTATCTTCTTTTTCAGCCTTTTATGACATATCCAGTTCAATGTTTGAAGTGTTGAGAGTTTTCTTTGAACAAATTAAAACAAAGCAAGACAAACCAAAATAAATTCACTTTCACTCTCAAGCATAAAACACTATTTGATATAGCAATACACACACTAAATTTGTCAAAATATTTCCACGTGAATTCCGATGAATTAAGATATATGCTACTATTTTAATTAAATTTATCAGAAATACACTTATCTTTCTTATCCTTTGTGCCCTGTCTGCCCTGAATACAGATTTTCATCAGCCACCATTTGAGTTTCAGATTTATTTCACTCTTAAAGGGCTTTACTTCTGTACTTTGAACCCCTACGGATTTATACTTTTCGGCGTTAGGCATACCTATTCTACAACTTGGTTAAATTGGGTTTAATCAAGCAAAATTAGGGCATAACAATAGAACAAAGTTAAAAAGATGAGCTTACACAAACTTTTTTAACTTTTTTTAATTTATGGGGGAAAGTATGGGGAATAATTTATTGAAAAGAAAAAGGGGCTTAGACTATTTGTCTAAACCCCTAAACTTGCGTGGTAGGCCACGAAGGACTTGAACCTTCAGGATCGTCGACAAAAAGTGGTTTTCCATACTTTACGTCATACATTTGCAAGCTGGCTAGTTCAGAGATGAACTCCTTTGTATACAGTGGCAAAACTCATGGGCCATTCCACTCTGGCAATGACAGAAAGATATGCACACCTGCAGCCGTACCCAGCTTTTTGCTCCACCGAGCCGTTCAGATCAGGAGTGGTGCTCGGAATGGCTATTTTTCATTACGACCTCTGAAGCTATACATTTTTATCAATACTCTACATCCGTAAGATCTATTCCGAGTTTCTCCCACTGCGCTTTAGCTTCGGCCTGCCCCTTTGCTATCATGTCAGCATCCCACTCTTCCAGCACCAAACTTTCGGCAATCAACTGCCATATATATTTCACTTCATATTTGTATTCTGTATAGTATTTAGGAATACGCCTCATTATCTGGTCACGACAATTGGAGCAAGCGACGACCACGACATCCGCCCCGCTACGCTTGATCTGATCATACTTATATCTAGCGTGCCAAGCTGACTCATCTTCATAAGGCATAGGCCACATGCCACCGCCCCCGCCACAGCAATAATTAAGCCCCCTATTCGGAGTCATATCCATAAAATCATCAACACACTGGTTAATAATCCACCGCGGCTCTTCAAAATACCCCTTACCAAAATGACGTTCAAGTTCACGACCATGCTTACAGGAGTCATGCCAAGTAAACCGCTTGCCCGCATGAACTGATTTATCCAGCTTGATACGGCCCTCTCTGATTAACTGGATCAAATAATCATAAAGATAAGTGAAACCCACCTCGTTATTAGGATCTTCCATAACACATTTATCCATACCCTTCCGGCAACCGTATGAACCTCCCCCGCAATCCGGCATAATCATTCTACTAATATTATGCTTTTTCATGAAATCTATCTTGCGTTTGGCCAACGTCTTATTCGCCTCATAATTACCCGTAAAAAGAGCCCAGTCCACAGCTTCCCACCCTTCAGAAGGTACGGTCCAGTTTTCTCTGGCAGCATAGAATATTTTCCACCACCAAAACTGATCCTCAAAGTCACCATAGACTTCCTTTGAATTCGGGAAAAAAAGGATATTCGCATTCTGTTTATCAACTGGAACATAAAATCCCGGAAACTCTTCGTCCAGTTCTTCCCCTAGCTCGGCCATACCTAGTAAATAATCATCCTTTTTTATGGCGAGATTATTTCCTGTCTCCACATTATTGACCATCCCCTGCTGCAAAGTACCCGGCACTTTGTCACGATCACGCAAGCTTTTCATATGTCCCATTACAGCAGGTATATCTATCCCCATAGGACAAGAATACGCACACCGTCCGCACCCGGTGCACAACCAAGGAAAATTAGAATCCACAACTTCATCTACCATGCCGTAAGCCAGCATACGCATAACCTTGCGAGTATCCCACCCCTCCATACCGGGAGTGTCGGTTATGGGACACCCGTTGGAACAAGTACCGCAGACCATACAGGAACTAAAATCGAACTTATCCAAAAACTCCCGAATTTCGTCATCCATCGGTTTCGGCATAACCATGTCCATGATCAGCTCCTTATGGTGAGGTACTTCACCATTTATTCTCTTCGGGGGCATAAATCCCACCCCCGAAGAGTTACATTCTCTTTCGCAGCAGTCACTTCGCCTGACACGAGACCAACTACACCTTGGCGGAATCAGCTTCCATTACATTTCCAGTCTGATCGTACATCAAACCGCAACGCAAATCGAAGTAGCGGTTGACGCTCATTGTGGGGCTGGGCGCATTAAGCGCCACCTGTACCACAGTAGATCCCATGAATGCCTTTTCAGGATCTTGCTCCTTGGAGTGATGAGCCATTATAACCAGATCCGCATGGAGATTTTGCGACGTCTTCAAAATCTCCATAGGTGGTTGACCGGTACACACTTCATACGAACAGTTTTCCAAGCCACTCAAGCGAGGGCCGTACTCACTTTCAAGACGAGCCGTGAGCTTATCCTTTTCTGCCTCTAAATCGGCTACATGCATCACCGTCAACCGAGCCTTATACTGTCGAGCCATCTGCGCTCCATAGCTCACGGCACACTCAGCCTGATCCGAGAAATCAGTGGCTATAAGAATGTTTTCGAACAACGGCTCCTTGCAAACCACGTCCTTATGTACAACCATAACAGGACAACGGGCCTTCTGACTCACCCGCTCAAGAGTACTGCCTGCCATGCCCCACATCTTAGAACGCTTTTCTTCATATTCCTTGGTATGCGGCCCCATAACGACAAGATCTGCATTCTTCTTCCGCGCCAGACGGAGAAGCTCGTTATGAGGAATACCCGGCACGACCATTATCTGAGAATTTGGAATATCTCTCAGCACCTCGCCGTACATCCCGTCAATCTGATCCTTGAGCTTAGCTGTTTCACCCGAAGGCTCAAGACGTTCAACCGAACCCCATCCTTGAGCCATACCTGCGACATGCACCAGATATAGATTTGCTTCGAACTTCCTGGCAAACTCTGCAGCCGCCTTGACAGCAAAATCATCAATTCCGGTAGGAGTAATACCCACAATGATGTCCTTAAACATAATCTGCTCCCTTGTTAGGGTTTACGGTTCAACACCTGTCAACTCTTCGCCACTTTCCGTCTGGCGCAGTTGCCTCCAGACCTTGTTATTAATCATATCCCTGACCCCAGCCGTCATGGTCAGATTTTTCTTCAATTGCATTACATCCTCTCCAAAACCAAAAGCCAGCCCCATAAGCTGCGATAAATATAAAACCGGAACACGCGCTCCTCCGGCCTTAACGGCCTGAGCCTGATATGCCTCAAGATTCATCTGGCAGAGAGGACAAACGGTAACTATGGCATCAGCATCACTGGCTCCGTTTAAAATTTCCGCCACGGATTGAATTGCCACATCACGATGTCCGACCATAAGAGAAGCACCGCAACACCGATTGCCGTAATCCCACTCATATACGTTTGCACCCAAAGCTTTCAAAACAGGTTCCATTGACGTCGGCTTGCCCGGATCGTCAAAGACGGCATAAGGCCTGAGAATCTGACACCCGTAATACGGAGCAACTTTCATCCCTTTCAGTCCGTCAGTAACCTTCTCTTTTACTAACTTGGCACCCACATCATTCAGAAGGACATCAAGCAGATGGAGGACTTTCACATTGCCGAAATATCTCTGATCAGATGCGGAAAGCACTTCATTCACTTCGCCATGAAGTCCTCTATTCCCTATAACTTCTTTGTTTACCTTAAGCAGATTAAGATAACAGGCACTGCATGGCGCAAGCACATCTATGCCTCCCATTTCTTTTTCCACGATGGCAAGATTTCGAGCCGGCAGGGCATAATTCATAAGTTTACTGACGGGCTCAGCCGCACTCGCCCCGCAACACGTCCAATCTGGTATTTCCTCCAGTACGACGCCCAGACGCTCCATTACAGCCCTGACAGACACATCAAATTCCTGCGCACTCTCCAGAAGAGAACACCCCGGATAATATGCGTACCTCATGACGAAATCTCCATTTCCCTAGCCTTCGCGAACATAGCTTTGAGCCGCCCGCGTTGAGCATTATTTGGTATATGCAACTTCCCCTTGCCCAGCATCTTTACTCCTAACGGAATGAAGGACATCGGCAATGCAGGATCCTTGCGCTTAAGGAAAAATCTATTCATAAGACTGAGTTCCTGTGCCCGGCCACAGGATTCCACATCGTCCATAAACGCTTCGTAAAAAGCGCCGTTCTTCTTGGCTATTCTGTTCCCATCCAGCATAGAAAGACGCTTAAGCGCGCCCATCGCTGAAGTAAGCTTAAGTCCACGTGGACACCTAAGAGTGCACATATAACAGGATGAACAATACCAGAACGCCCGGCTCTCAAGAATTTGGTCCACCATGCCGAACTGAATCATCCGCCACATGCGGCGCGGGGTTACATCCATGGCAAACCCGTTGGGACATGACGCTGTACAAGTTCCGCACTGCATACACGCCGCCACCATGTCTTTCAGCTCGATTAGCGTCGACTGATATTCATCTGTAGCAGGACTCCATGTCTCTCTGATTGCACCACTCATGGTTCACCATCCTTGAGATATCCGTTTATCCGGCTCTATGCCGGTTCTTCCAAAGCCGCATCAATGACGGACATCATCGGCCCGTCGTGGAATCCTTTTAGTACGGTCGCACTATTAGGGCAGACAGCCGCACACGCCCCGCACCCCTGACAAAGCATATCGTCCACTAAAATTTTCCCAGCCTCCATATCCACAACACGGGCGCCATAAGGACAAGCGGCCACGCATGCCTGACAAAGGGAACACAAGGAATGACGGACAAAGGCCACCACTGTTTCCTTGGGTATCTTCTCAGCATTTAGAATACGTAATGCCCTTTGCGCTGCAGCCTTTGCCGAAGCCACCGTTCCCCCCATACGCCGAGGCGAATGGGCAATCCCGCACATATAAATACCCTGCTTAAGGAAATCCACGGGCCGCCACTTGAAGTCGGCTTCTTTATAAAATCCGTTTTCATTTACCCCCACATCGAAAACTTCCAGAAGATCTTCAACATCATTAGGTTCCAACCCACTGGACAATGAAAGAAGATCAGTATGAATCTGGACCTTGCTGCGAAGAATATGATCGAAGAAAGTAATCACTGGCTTGCCATCCTCAAACGCAACTGTTGGCTTATTGTCAGGCTCGTAACGAATGAAAATAGCCCCGGCTTTGCGGGCGCGAGTGTAATAAGTTTCCAAAAATCCCTGAGCCATAATATCCCGATAGAAAACGTAAATAGGCAAATTAGGGTTACGTTCCTTGAGAGTCAGCACGTTCTTAAGCATTTCCGGACAACAAACCCGGCTGCAATATTTGCGGTCTTCACCCTGCGATCTCCAACACTGAATCATAGCAACCCCGGACAACGCACCGGCATCAATAACACCGGTAGCAAGCCGTTCCTCAAAGGTCAGGTGGGTCATCACCGACTTGTGCACACAAAGTCCGCTCTCATAGACCTTTGCCTCATGCCCGCCCGTAGCGAGAATGGACACACCGTGCTCAAGAGGAAAAACTCCTTGAGGACTGGCTATAGCGGACCGGAAGTGCCCTGCGCTTCCTCTTGAAAGGACGACTCTGGAATCCGTGAGAACTTTAATATTAGGGTGTCGTTGCACCTGCCCTATGAGTTCCTCCATAAATTTACGAGGATCTGAGCCGTCAAGCTGAGTATGCAGACGCATAGCCAGGCCCCCAAGTTCCTCCTCGGATTCCACCAGACAGACTCCATATCCATAGTCGGCTATAGACATAGCTGCGGTCATTCCGGCCAGTCCTCCACCCACGACCAAAGCAGATCGAGTAATATCGACCATTACAGGCGCAGATACGGGATCAACTCCTTGCAATCCGGCCACAGCCATGGAAAGCGAAACGTAAATTTCCTTTTCGGACTTGCCTTCTATTTGCGGTCTGAAAGTGGGAGTGTAGATATCAACCACATCCATAAGAGCCGGATTCAGTCCGATAGTCTTTCCCAGCTCTTTGAGCCGAGGGATATAGGCGTAAGGCATACAGGCACCTATAAGTACTCGATTGGGTTTGAATTCATCAATACCCTTCCCTATTTCTGCCCAGCCTTCCGCAGTACAGGCCCGACTGATCGGGACAACCTTATGAACGGAATGAACCTTCGCAAGACGATCGCTTAACGCTTCCATATCAATGGACTGCCCCAAAGTAGGACAGGAAGCGCATACGGCTACAAATGTCCGTGCCGGGTCTCTGGAGACATCTGGATACTCAGGCTCAGGTTCGCTTTCTATACCCGCAAGCACATTATAAACTTTTATAATTCTGGATGCAGCCTGAGCTGCGGCTCCCGCCTGAATTACAGATTCAGAGATATCCTTAGGTTCACCGAAAGCTCCGGCTGCAAACACGCCTACACGACTGGTACGTTCAGGAGCATAAGGCTTCGTCTCAGCAAATCCCCACTGATTAACATCCAAACCGAGAGTCAGAGCAAACTGCTTCATACCGCTCGGAGGGCGAGCTCCGACAGCTAAGACCACCATATCGTAAACCTCTGTCACCATATGTCCCTGCTCTGCCATGTACTCAATTTTCAAAGCCTGATCATCGTCCGTAGGCATAATTGAATGAGGTCTGCTTCGCACAAAACGAACACCTTTTTCATTCTCTGCACGTTCACGATATTGCTGGTAATCCTTTCCCGATGTTCGCATATCCATATAAAAAATAGTGGCGTCTACAGCTCCGTTTGTGGCCTTCTTAGCAAGCACAGACTCTTTAATAGAAAACATACAGCAGATCCCTGAGCAATAATCCGCCCCCTTCTGCACATCACGCGAACCGACACATTGAATCCATGCAATATTTTTGACAGGCTTATTATCTCCGGGTCTTAATAATTGCCCTCCTGTCGGTCCGGTTCCGCTCATAAGACGTTCAAATTCAACTGCTGTAAGCACGCCGGGATGGTCATAGCTCCAGACATCTTCCCCCCCCTCCGGATCCATCTTGGGATTGTAACACTCAAATCCTCCGGCCAAAATAACAGCACCAACTTCCAGTTTCTCTGTAGAGTCGGACATAATGCGCATGTAAAGCTTATCCAGCCAAGGCACGAATGTTTTGGACGCCAAAGACTTAATCAAATATTCACGGGCTCCCTGCATAACGAGATCTGCACCTTGCTCCTCCTGCCCCGCTGTTGCCATAACAACAACCGGCACATCAGCTCTCAGTTCCAGACTACGAGTCAAAATGCGACCAACATCCATATCCTCAAGATTCGTTCCTAAAAGGACCAGACGTATTCTATTATCTGATGTGAGCATCTCCACAGCTTCACTGCCAGTTTCTGAGAAATGAAGTGTAAAATTCTGTTCTTTCAACTTTTCCTTCATGAAATTAGCCACTTCAGCATCACTATCTACAATAAGGATATGAAAATCCTTTCGCTCATCAAATTTGAAATCTATGGCTCCGGTAGGACATGCTTCATAACACTTCCAGCAACGCAGGCAGTTATCGAGATCAAGAACATAATGGTTGGGAATTGCATGAGGAACCGGCAGATACACGGCCGACCGCTCTGACAATCCCGCGTCGAATTCACTGGGAACTTTCACGGGACAGACTTCGGAACACTTACCGCAACTCACACATTTGGTAGGGTCAATCAGAGTCGATTTTCGACAGAGAGAAACTAAAAACTTACCGGGCTCACCATCAATCTCGGTCAACTCGGTAGAAAGCATAATATCAATATTGTCATGAAAAAGCCCCTTGCGCAGACAATACTGACTGGACGAATCTCGCGCCATAAGCGGCAACATTTTACACATGCCGCAATGATCAGAAGGAAACTGGTAATCCAGTTGACTCAAAATCCCGCCATGATTAGGCCGCTTATCAATTAGAGCAACCTTATGACCGGTAACAGCCAGATCCAAAGCGGCCCGGATACCACCTATGCCAGCTCCGACAACCAGCGCTCCATATTGCTTTCTCATTGCGTCCTCCAAAAACTAAAATAATCAGGCTATGTGCGATACCGTTTCCTGAAACTCGTCTTCCTTGAACACTGACAGAGGTGGTGGTTCATCGAGACTTCTACCCGGCTCGTAATTAAAACTTTCCTGAGTACGCGCTGCCACGGTTCTGAACAATTCCATCACCGGAATATCGTTCGGACAGGCATTGGAACATTGTCCGCAACCTATGCAAGCCGTGCTCATATGAGCCATACGTGTCAGATGGTAAAAAACCGTATCCGTAGGCATCTTCAAACTACCCTTGTGTTTAGCCCATTCCATATACTGCCAAGGCTTGTGTTCGAAAACATCGGTATTAAAGACACACGTCTTACAGTAACAGACTGGACAGGCCACACGACAATTATAACAATTAACACAAGATGATAGGTACTCGGACAAATCTTTCAAGTTTCCCGTCGCTGCGCTGGTCCGCTCCAGCATCGCGTCTCTAGTCACAATTCTAGTCTCAATCAGCGATTCGAGAGCTTTTTCCCTGCCATTTGTTGACTCCATATCCGGCAATCCCAGAGCACTAAGCAAAGCTTCACCGCGTGCACTTGAAGCCATAGCTGGAATATATTCATGCAGCTTTGCTCCGGCAATTCCGACGACGATATCTGCTTTTCTCGCATCAGGATGCTCACAGGACTGACAAGCAGACGCTATGTCGACCCCGTTTATAGATGAATTATTGCCATCGCCGATCTGCCCATGAAAACTAAGCGTTGCCTCTACGGGATCTGAATCACCCAGAAATTTTTTGTAGCTCATATTGTCATAGGCCCCCATACAATCCACGCCCACGATAATAACTTTATCGAAGCTCCCCTGATTCAACTTGACCAACTCGACAAAAGCCCTAATTTCACAGGGACGCATGACCGCGGCAATCCGCTCTGTAGATTGCCCACGAGTCAAACGTGACAGGAGTTTGGCACTGTTCATAGGGAATGCCGGAGCTAAAGGGTCAGCACCAGACAATTGATCCGGATTAGTTACCAAAGTAGGCATAGGAATTCCCTTACTGAACAAATGAACCGGCACCATAATTCCACTCAGGGATTCATCGTTCAAAAGCCCTTTCAGGAAACCTTGTAACGCTAGAACAGGATTGTTTTCTTCGACCTGAATTTTCACTGTGGTAGCCATGTTGTATATCCTCCCGGTCCGTAGCGTTACATCACAGCCATGGAACGTGCTTCCATAGGGCCAAGCTCTCTTATTTCATTAATAAAACTGTTCACCGTTGCTGCGAATTCATTCCCTTCGCTAGCACCGATCCATGTCAACTTAACCCGCTCCTTCTCAATGCCGAATTGCGGCAATATCTCATTTAAAAGCTTAATTCTGCGCCTCGCCTTGTAATTGCCGTTGATATAATGGCAATCTCCGGGATGGCATCCACTGATAAGCACTCCATCTGCCCCGGATAAAAGGGCTTTAATGACATACTTGGGGTCCACCATACCAGTACACATCATCCGCACCAATCGCAGGTTAGGCTGCTGCACCATCCTTGAAGTTCCCGCCAGATCAGCGGCCGTGTAAGTGCACCAATTGCAGACAAATGCCAGTAAAGTAGGTTCAAATTCATTACTCATGACTGCCTCCTCAGGCCTGATCTTCCACTTGGGTTTCAATTAAAATATCGGGAATCATACCAAGCAAACCATCTATCTCGTTGAATATCTGATTTTCATTGAAATGCTTAATTTGGGCCGCGCCGCTTGGGCAATACCCGGCACAACTACCGCATCCCTTGCACATGGCCTCATTGATAACCGCAACCTGTCTACGTTCATCGAACTCAATAGCTGAATAAGGACACAATTTAGTGCAAACCTTACATCCGACACAAATATCAGGATTAATCCACGACGTAGTAGGAGAAATGGAAACCTTACCCCTAGCAGCCAGAGCCAGCGCCTGAGCGGCTCCGCCCGAAGCATGAGCCACTGCGTCAGGAATATCCTTAGGCCCCTGACAGGCTCCAGCCAGAAAAACACCATCCGTAGCCGTAGAAACAGGTCCGAGTTTTGGATGCTCTTCCAAGAAGAAACCATCCTGCCCCTGAGCCACTCCGAAAATACGAGCAACCTCAGGCATATCATCCTGCGCCTGCATTGCGGTACAGAGTATGACCATGTCCACGGGCACCCTGACATTCATGCTGAGCAGTGTATCTTCACCGACTACTACCAACTTGCCGTTTTCCTGAACTATCTCTGCGGGCCGACCGCGAATGAAGGTAACCCCTTCCTCCTGAACCCGTTTAAAAAACTCTTCATAACCTTTTCCGAAACAGCGCATATCAATGTAAAAATTATAGACTTTTGTATCATGCCCCACTTTATCTTTAATAAGATGATCGTACTTGAGGGCATACATGCAGCAGGTTCGTGAACAATATTCATGATAGTTTTGATCCCGGCTTCCCACGCAATGGATAATCGCAACACTCTCCGGCGACTGACCATTCTTCATAATAATCTGTCCGCCAGTAGGGCCTACGGCATTATTCAACCGTTCAAACTGAAGAGCCGTATAAACCTCATCATATTTTCCGAACCCGTATTCAGAAATAGGAGTAGGGTCCATGGTTCCATAGCCGGTAGCCAGAACAATGCTACCTACATGGAAAACCTCACGGCTGTCCTTCATGTTGTAATCAATTGCTCCGGTGGGACAAATCGTCTGGCAAAGACCGCATTTGTTCTTGGTGATCATCTTGCAGATATTTCCGTCAATGACCGGAGTGCTTGGCACTGCCTGCGGAGAATTTCTGAAAATAGCCTTCCGCTTACTAAGCCCCTCGTTGAATTCACTGAGCGCAGTGGTGGGACACTTCTCAAGACAGGCTCCGCAACCAGTACAAATATCCTCATTGATAAACCGGGCCTTGCGTTTGACCGTAACCGTGTAATTACCCACAAAACCGGAAACATCCTCAACCTCACTCCATGTCATAAGGTTAATATTGGCTTCCTGAGAAACGGCCACCATCTTAGGTGTCGAGATGCAGGCTGCGCAATCCAGAGTAGGAAAAGTTTTATCAAACTGAGCCATATGTCCGCCTATGGAAGGACTCTTTTCCACAAGATGAACCTTGTGTCCGGACTTAGCGATATCAAGAGAGGCTTGTATTCCCGCAATCCCGCCACCAACGACCATTACATCGGGCAGCACATCTACTTCTCTGGAAAAAAGTTCTTGGTGTCCGCTTACCCGTTCCACCGCAGCCTCTACTATGTGCATAGCTTTAGCTGTGGCTTCGGCAGGATTCGCTGTAATCCACGAACAATGTTCACGGATGCAGGCGTGTTGCATAAGATAGGGATTAAGTCCCGCTCTGGCACATGCCTTTTGAAATGTTTTTTCATGCAACCTAGGCGAACATGAAGCAACCACTACACGGCTCAGTCCATATTCCCGGATGTCATTAATAATCAGATCCTGACCGGGGTCCGAACACATGAACTGATAATCTCTGGAAACAACGACATCCTTAAGCCCCTCTGCATAGCCGGCAACGCTTTTGCAATCGACTCTTCCCTGTATATTAGACCCGCAATGACATACGTACACACCGATCTTTTTGGCCATGATTAGTCCCTCTTTCAGAAGGTCAACGAATGCTTCTGCCGTTATTCAATTCCAATGTCAGCTCACCCACTAGACGCTTAAGCTTTTCATTTTCGATCGCGAGTTCCGCTTTATCCGGAGCCCTTTTCTCTCTTTCAAAAAGAAGATGACAATTCTTCAAAAAATGCTCTCGCCATTTGTAATACTGCCCGGGACGAAGCTCGTGAGAACGACAAAGTTCATTAACACATCTTCCAGTAAGCCCTTCCAACACAATCTTCGCTTTTACCCTGGGATCCCATTTACGCCTCATCTGCGAAAACCTCCTTGTCAGTCTTCCTCTGTCTTCATTTTCAGGGCGATCCAATGGAGAGTTTGAGACTGCCGCCATTCACAATGGCTGTTCCATTCGTAGAGCCTCACCTACGCAACATATTGTCATTTTTTAAATAATTATCTCTCTAAGATTTCGGAGCACACGTCAGACGTGTCACTTACTCTCCTTAACAAGATACATACCGTATTAAATACTTGTATAAATATCTTACGATTAGTTGATTAAATGAGACAGGAAGGAGCTAAAAAAGGAAGAAAACTGAGGTAAAAACGTCTTACAACACAAGACAAGTCTTGTGTTGTAAGACAAAAAACAAAACAAAGGCTGCATTTTCATATTAAAATGTAATTATTTAAACAAAATAGTTCTACAAATACTATTTTAACAGCCTGAGACTTAATCACTAATATTTGTCTTGCTTGACGAAACAACATTAGATTCAAAGAGTTACAATTAAAAATTAATCCATAAATTAAATATAAATACGCAATTGACAAAATCATGCCGAATTATGCTACAGTTTGTATGATAATTCTTATTAGGAGGATTGTATGGCTGACATTCTCATTATTGATACCGACAAAGATTTTGCCGCACATATGGCAAAGGATTTATCACGACATGAGATAGACACCACATATTGTAACTCAATAGCCAAGGCCATAGGGTTGCTGCACACAGGCAATTACAAAGCAGTAATACTAGATGAAGATCTGCCGGAAGGAAAAGTTTTAGATTATATCACAGCCATACGTAAGATTCAGCCATACCCGGAAGTGATTGTCTTATCTCAAAATGGTG
This sequence comes from Maridesulfovibrio ferrireducens, assembly GCF_900101105.1. Classification (NCBI taxonomy): domain Bacteria; kingdom Pseudomonadati; phylum Thermodesulfobacteriota; class Desulfovibrionia; order Desulfovibrionales; family Desulfovibrionaceae; genus Maridesulfovibrio; species Maridesulfovibrio ferrireducens. Next base: position 227,759 of record NZ_FNGA01000003.1, on the reverse strand, counting down.
ACCCAAATACAGCGGAACAAGCCGTACAAAACGGAGCATGGGACTACATTACCAAACCCCCGAGCATACATCGCATTATCGCAATTATAAACCGTGTAAAAGAATACCATACGGAACGACAGGCAAAATGCTCTCCTGTTTCACTACGGAGGGAAGGCATAATAGGAAACAGCCGTACGCTCCAATCTTGCCTTGATAAAGTTGCTCAAGCCTCAACCTCTGATACCAATGTGCTTATCACTGGCAATACCGGAACCGGTAAGGAACTCTTCGCAAAAGCAATTCACAAAAACAGCGCACGGGAAAAGAATCCTTTCGTAGTTGTGGATTGTGCGGCACTGCCGGATACTCTTGCCGAAAACCTGCTGTTCGGCCATGAACGCGGAGCGTATACCAGTGCGGACAGTTCATCAGTCGGGCTCATCAAACAAGCTGACGGAGGAACTCTATTTTTAGATGAAATCGGTGAACTGCCACTCGCCATGCAAAAAGTATTTCTGAGAGTTCTGGAGGGCCGATGCTTTAGGCCTGTAGGCGGAGTAAAGGAGATAACAAGTAATTTCAGGTTGCTGGCGGCAACAAATAGAGATCTGGAAGGTATGGTGTCGTCCAAAGAATTCAGACAAGATCTTTTCTATCGCCTTCGCGGAATTCACATCCAACTACCTCCACTCCAAACCATATCCGAAGACATCAATGATCTCACCTGTCATTTCATCCGCCGCCATTGCCAGCAACTGAAAATAGATAGTAAAGGATTTTCGCCAGATTTTCTTAATGCACTCATGCTTTATGAATGGCCGGGTAACATCAGGGAGCTAATAAACACCATAGAACAAGCCATTTCCAGAGCAGAAACGGAAACAATCCTATACCCTCGGCATTTACCGAGAACCATCCGAGCACATATTGCCAAACGGGAACTTGAAAAAAACGCTCCAAAAGCAGTCAAGAAAGAAAACAAAATCGCAGATGCAGCAAATTATCCAGACCTCAAAACATATCGGAACGAGCAAACAGCAGGAATTGAAAAACGGTATCTAAAAGATCTGATTGAAATAACACAAGGAAATATCAAGCAATCATGTCATATCTCAGGGCTCTCACGCGCAAGGCTCTATGCCCTTATAAAACAGCACGGTATCACCAGAATATCCAGCCGTTAAAGGATATTATCCTTGCCGATATCACTAAAAAAACACCCGCATAAGCAATACGAGCGTTCCCTTTTCATTGTCTACGACCACAAGCAATAGCGAAGGTCCATACGTGCAATATACGGGTTGCACACCGCTCTGAATCATTTTCTGAATCTCCTGCGAGCCTAAGCCTGTTTTCAAAGCGGCTTTGGCAACCTCATCAATGCTATTCTCACCTGTTTTGCCCAGAGTAAGGAGAGACAATCTTGAAATTCTTTTATCTTCATTCAGGTCGTCTAGGAGATCGTAAGAACTGGTACATCTAGTTAAAAAGACTTTTATTCTCTGTCTATAAATGAAAACTTCTCCCCATTGCTACTGGTAGATCCGAGAAATATAAATTAATTATTTCATCCATATCTAAACGGAACAGACAATTTAAATGATAGGAAAAACAGTTTAAGATGGCTATTAAGAAATTCAATTACAATACAAGCGCCATACCACATCAAAACCGCCACCAAATCATAAAAAAAGAGGCTTACACCTAAAAAGATGTAAACCTCTTATTTTACTGAAGACAACGATCATAGTTGAACTGACGACTTACTGATTACGAATAGGTATCAAAAAAACGACCAGCTCTGCCAATGCAAAAACACCCACCACCCCTAAAACAATTAGACAACTTGCAAGCAATTGGACATAATTTATTTATGAACAAGCCAACAATCGATCTTTGTCACTCTGCGTTATCTGAAAAAGTTGTACAGGAATTGTACAAAAGTGAAGGGCAAAAAGAAAAGGGGCTTAGATTTTCATCTAAACCCCTGTACTTGCGAGTGGTAGGCCACGAAGGACTTGAACCTTCAACCAACGGATTAAGAGTCCGGTGCTCTACCAATTGAGCTAGTGACCCGCGTGTGAAAAGTGATTTAGAGTGGATAGCGCAAGTTGTCAATAATATTTTTATGTTTTTTTCTAAAAAAGGCTAATTAATGAGTTTTAAGACCTATTTCGTGATATTTATCAGCATTTTATTTCTGACAGGCGCTACCTGCCCTAGTAAGGCTTACAGTGCTCAAAATCAAAATCCCAATCTGAGCACCAAGTGGAAACTCTACAAACTGAGTACTGAAGACCAAGCCAAAACGGGACTGCAGACTGAAATTTTAGCCGCCCTTATTCTTAAAACCAAGAACGGCTGGTACACATATTCGCATAATCCCGGAAAAATGGGGCAGCCGACGAAACTAAAAGTGACCCTTCTTCCGCGTAAAGCAGAGCTTTCGCCTATTTACCTTGCCGGTAAACTTAAAGACGATCCTTTCAATAAAGGGAGCAAAATAGAAATTTACCCCTCCCCCACCCCAATACTTGTGCCTGTTCCGTCAGAATCAAAATCTTTCACCCTGCAAGCACGGCTTTCTTTGCTTATGTGTTCAAAGACAGCATGCCTGCCATTTAAAACGGATTTAAATTTCTTCGGCATAGGAGTTGTTCCAGAAAAGCTTCCATCTGCCAACGGAGAGCCATGGTGGCCTCTTTTTTTAAAAGCGACTCAGATCGCAAACAAAGGTAAAATTTCTCTTAAAAATATATCTGCCGAACCAGAAACAATACTAAAACCAGCCCCCGTTGCGGACAAAGTTTCAGAAACTACGAAGCTGAAATCCGCTCCTGTACAAACGGATGCAAAAGAAACTTTTTCGTTTGACTCTTTGAAACCGCAATCTTTTACCCCCGGCCTAGAAGTTGCGAACCTGACTACAGCTATTCTTTTCGGTATTCTTGCCGGATTTCTGCTGAATTTTATGCCTTGCGTCCTTCCAGTGATCAGCTTGAAACTTTCAGCTCTGCTGGCGGGTTCACAGCATGTTGAGGAAAGGGAGCGCAAAAAAAGTTTTAGAGAACACAATCTATATTTTGCTCTCGGGATAATGCTCTACTTCGGTGCGCTCAGTGGTATTTTAGGATTCACAGGACTGGCATGGGGACAGATTTTTCAAAAACCGTCTGTTGTCATAGTACTGACCGGAATCGTATTCGCCCTCAGTTTGAGCCTGTTCGGACTATACAATCTCCCGATCGTAGATCTTAAAATAAACACGGAAAATTCAGGACCACGCAGACAAGCTTTATTTACGGGTATACTTGCAACTCTTCTGGCAACCCCGTGCAGTGGACCGTTTCTAGGCGGAGTTCTGGGCTGGGCCATGATTCAACCGCATTATGTAATCGGCAGTGTTTTTATGAGTGTTGGAGCCGGGATGGCTCTTCCATATATTGCAATGGCGATGTTTCCCGGCCTTGTAAAAAAATTCCCGAAACCGGGTGCATGGACAGTCTGGGTAGAGCGTGCGGCAGGTTTCTTCCTCGCTGCAACCTGCATATATCTAATCAGCATTCTACCGGAAGACATGCTTATACCGACGCTGATTTTCTTGTGGTTCACAGGAGTTGCCGCTTGGATGTGGGGACTGTCATCCGGCTGTGACACTAAAACGAGTATGATAGCTTTAAGGGCCGCAGCTCTTACCATATGTATTGCCGCCGGATTCTGGGCCGAAACTCCATCCGTGCCGACTGCTCACTGGATAAGCTTTAAACAGGATGATTTCGCGTCACGAATCGGAAAAGAATCCATGTTTGTAGAGTTCACTGCGGACTGGTGTCCATCTTGTAAAATCCTTGAACAGACAGTGCTTACCTCCGGCAACCTTAATCGTTGGCAGGAAAAATATAATCTGCGTTATATCAAAGTTGATCTGACCGCGCCGGATAAAACAGCGGACGACTTTTTACGTGCTATGGGCAGCAGATCAATCCCGCTTGCGGCTATTTTCCGAAAAGGGGACAACAGCACTTCGCCAACGGTCATCCGTGATCTTTATACCACCGGACAAATGGAAGAAGCGCTAAGCCAGACACTCATCGGCGACTAAGCAATAAGGCATCCATTCACGGACTGTTTTATTATTGCACTCTGCCCCTTTACGAGAGGGTCCGTGTCAGTTAAATACCTTGGCTGAACTAACACGCTTATTATTTCATAATGATAAATAATTAAGGATCAACATGCTAAACTTTCAATTCTTCATCCCGACACGACTCATTTTCGGCCCCGGCAAACTTGCTGAGCTTGGCACTACTCCAAATCTTCCTAAAGGAGATAAAGCCCTTATAATTATAGGTGAATCCGGGGCGATGATCACCAACGGCTATCTTGATAAAGTTCAAGCTGCCCTCGGCAAACAAAATGTTTCTACAATGGTTTTTGATAATATATCTCCCAATCCGAAATCTGATCAAATTGATGAAGCGGCGAAACTTGCCCGTGAAAAAAATATAGATTTTATCGTCGCACTTGGTGGAGGTTCCACTATCGACGCAGCTAAAGCAATTGCCCTGCTGACCACAAATGTCGGTAAATGCTGGGATTTCATTCAGGCCGGTTCAGGCGGAGGCATTGTTGCTGAAAATCCTTCTGCGCCCCTGATTGCCATCCCGACCACAGCAGGAACAGGCACAGAAGCTGACCCGTGGGCAGTTATCAGCAAAAGCGGCGGTACTGAAAAAATCAGCCTCGGCTCAGATTCAACATTCCCGTACATGTCGATCATTGACCCTGAATTGATGCTGTCCGTCCCTCCGCGCACGACTGCATACACTGGCATTGATGCGTTTTTCCACGCTGTTGAAACTTTTGTTTCAACCGAGCATCAGCCCATGAGTGATATGCTGGCACTTGAATCAGTACATCTCATCACCAACTATCTGCCTATGGCGATTGAACAGAGCGACAATATTGAAGCCCGCACTGTAATGGCATGGGCCAGCACAGCGGCCGGAATGTGCGAAACACTTTCACGCTGCATATCTCACCATTCTCTGGAACATGCCTTAAGCGCAATGTATCCCGAACTGCCGCACGGTCTGGGACTTGCTAAACTTTCACTTCCATACTTTAAACGCCTTATCCCCGGCAGCCCTGACCGTTTTGAAGATCTCGCGATGGCAATGGGCTACGACACTTCAGGCTTTGATGAAAATCAGCGCGCGTCAGTTTTTCTGGAAGGATTACGTGTTCTGCTCGAACGCACAGGCTTAGCTCAGGAATCGCTGAAAAATTATGGAGCAAAAGAAGAAGATGTTCCGCAACTTGTTGAAATAGCCATGGCCACAATGGGCAAACTTTTCGACTACACCCCGACTGAAATGGATCAGGATGATCTTGAATGTATTGTCTCGGAAGCTATTGCCGGATAATTGGATAAATTCTGAACAAATAATCGAATCCCCTTGGCAAAAGGTGTTTATTTCGCATAGGCTTTGAGTAATTTAACGTAACCGAAAATATAGTGCAGTATGCCCGTCAAAAATAAAAAAATTATTCAGTGCCCTTTTTGCAACAGTAACCGTCTCTATCTCAGACGCGGATTAGTTTCTGACGCATTCATTTCACTACTGACACCAGTAAAATCATTTACCTGTGGTTCGTGCAGTCGAAGTTTCAGAAAATATAACAACTACTTTACCAGCAAACAGGCTCTTATTCACATTCTGATAATACTTGCTCTCGTCGCTTTTACCCGCCCCAGCCTGATTAATCCCGGAAACTGGTTGATGCAGGAACAAGCCACTCAGCCTGAAAAGTATATTCAGTTGGAACAACAAAGCACTGAAAATTTGCCCGAAGATCAATTCACAAACAACGGAATTGCAGCTACGGCAAATGCGACAGGCGAATTTAACGCAACTCTGGCCTACAAACCAGAAACGTTAGATAACGCCACGGTTCTGGATGTATATAATGGTACGTCAAACAGCACTGTCGATACAATGCAAGTGAGCTTTGACAATTCCGAAGTAAGTTTCAATGCAACAGAACAGAATGCGACTGTACCCAAAATTACAGCCAAAACAGCTTTACAAGGCGGAAGACTTAATTCGATATACTTCAAAAATATCGGAGGGAAAACGCGGATCAACCTTGATATGGGTGGATCTCCGCTCTCCTACACTTCCTTTTTCCTGCGTAACCCGGACAGACTGGTTGTCGACATTCACGGCAGCTGGGAATATTTCGGACCGACCACTTTGAAACCGGAAAATCCGATTTTTTCCAAATTCAGAATCGGAATTTATGAAAATAAATTACGCATGGTAATGGACCTCAAAGGTGACACTCCGGCTCCGACAATTATGAAGACTGACACTGGTCTGAATATTGACGTGAAATAGCAATTAAAGTTTATAGATATAGATCAAAACAAATCCCCTGAAACGGACATTTAGTGCCTGTTTCAGGGGATTATTATTTAGATATAAAAACTTAAATCAGCCGATAAAAATCATATCAAAATTATCACCGGTGATGGATTTTGCTCCGTCTTTTGTGACTTCAAAAGTATTTTCCACGCCGACCATGCCCACTCCCGGAATGCCTATTTTAGGCTCAAGAGCGAAGACCATTCCTTCTTCGATTGGATTCTCAAAACCTTTGGCAATAGGCGGAAATCCATCCACAGTCAGCCCAATTCCATGACCGATAAACGGAACTTTACTTTCACCAAGCCCCATAAAACCTTCTGAATATCCACTTTTTTCAGCTTCGTTAACCAGCATTGCGTAGATATAGCTCGGAAGTGTACCGGGTTTTAAATTATCCGCCGCTAGATCCTGCATATCTTTACAGAAAGCTTGTGCATTCATAATACTACAAGGCACAGATTCTTTTGCACCGGACCAGTAAACTTGTGTTTTATCGGTATGATATCCTTCAAGAACAAACCCGACATCCGCGGCAAGCAAACTTTCTTTCTGCCATTTTTTACATGCGTTACCCATAAACGGAGCTGCCGGATGTTCACCGCGCATTCCCAAAGGACCATTAAACGAACTCGGGTATATACCGGAATCACCGGCAGAAACATGACCCAGAAAGATTTCTTCACCGAATGCCTGCATCCGCATGTTTCCTTGATGGCCCAGTTCAAAAAAGATATTCCAGATAAAGTGCGAAATCTCACGTTCAGTCATTCCGGCCATTAATATCTCGGGCAGAATATCAACAAGCGCGAGGTTATGAAGTTCTCCGGCCTTGCGCATTCTTTTAAGTTCCCATTCCGACTTTACTGCACGGGAAAGAGCCAGCGCTTTATCGCAAGGGACAAATTTAGTATCCGGCATACGGGCGGCAAGCATTTCTCCCAGTTGCCATGTAAGTCCGGCGGTTTCAGCGCCGATAATATCCGATAACGGCTGACATACATTTTTAGCCAGCGGAGCAAGATCTTTAAAAGACTTGAATGGACATATGTTTTTTATTGAACTTTCAAGACGCGCCCTTTCAACAGACTTACGAACGAAAAGAACAGGCTCCCCTTCAACCGGCAGCCACAACGCTCCATTCACAAACGTTCCTGATAAATAAAAAACCTGCAATCGTGAAAAAGCCAGCAATCCCCCTGCTTCGGGAGCTGTTTCAGCTAAAAATCTTCTTGCCTTAGCCCAGCGTATTTCAAGTTCTTCTCTGGGAACGGCTATATTTTGTTCTATGTTGCTCATGTGTTAAAATCTCCTTGCTATTCTTAATTAAATTCCAAATTACTTTGAAAAATATATACTTTTTTAAGCTGAATGAGTAATTTAAATAAAATATTAATCTTAATCAAAATACATAAAAAGAGCTCTTTGCAAGTCATAGTGCTTTACTGTAGCATGCACGAGTTTGTGCACCACGAGGAGAAAAGTAATATGTTATTGCTTGATGAAAAAAAGTTAGCCGCACTTCTGAATGAGGTCAAGGTCATAGCCGTAATAGGTGCTGTCGATAAACCGGGCAGACCCGTTGATATGGTGGGCCGCTATCTGATTGAAACCGGATTTAAAGTTATTCCTGTTCATCCTAAAAGACAGGATGTATGGGGACTTAAAACCTATAAGTCCATTCTTGATATCCCCGAACATGTTGACCTTGTAGATGTTTTCAGAGCACCGGAATTTTGCCCGGACCATGCTGAAGAATGTTTAAAACTGAATACTCTTCCAAAAGTTTTCTGGATGCAGCAAGGCATATTCAGCCCTGAATCCCGGGAAATTCTAAGCGTAAAAGATATTACTGTCATTGAAGACCGATGTATAATGGTTGACCATAAAAGACTCGTAGGCAAAAAATTATGATTAAAGCTTTTGAATGTCAAAGATGCGGCCACTGCTGTCAAGGCGAAGGCGGCATAATAATGACCAAAAAAGATAGAAAAAGACTGGCTGAACATCTCGGCTTGCCAGAAGAAGAAATGGTTTTAAAATACAGCGAGACTGTAAACGGTAAAATCCGTCTCCAAAGCAGAGAAGACGGATACTGCGTATTTTTCAACGAAGGGTGCGGAGTTCACCCCGGCAGACCTGACGTTTGCAGAGCATGGCCTTTTTTCAGAGGAAATCTCGTTGACAAACTGAGCTGGGAGATGGTTCAGGATTACTGTCCGGGTATTAACAACGAAGCCGGACATGAACAATTTGTAATTCAAGGCAAAGAATACATTCGCGCTGAAGGATTGCGTCAGCACGATCCTGAAGTGGGCCCCAACGCACTCATTACCGAAGACGACTAGTTATATGAATTTTCAGGAAGCACGGCGAATATTAAAAATAGATTCAGATGCAAAAATTGCAGATGTGAAAAAGGCATTTCGTAAACTGGCCTTTACCATGCACCCTGACCTTAATCCCAGCCCTGATGCTGCCCGTAAATTCAGAGAAGTGAATGAAGCGTACGTTTTTCTTAGAAACGAAATGCGTAACGATTCTGAAAAACCGACTTCGGCCGGAAAAGCCTCGTATACCAAAAGAAAAGCAACATTCACTTCTCGAGCCGATCAAAAAACAGCATCTCAAGGTGCAAAAGCTTACCAGCAACAACAAAAAACCGCACGAACGGATGCCCAGAACAAGACCCGTTCAGCTTCTGCCCAGCAAAGCAGATCTTTTTATCAAAAAGAGGAAGATGTCCTCAAAGATATTCTTAATGATCCATTTGCAAAACAGGTATTCGAAGATATTTACCGCCAGATAAGCAAAGATAAACCTTATACGACTCCCGGCTCGGCTAAAGAGCGTAAAATAAACATGAACTGGGGTGATAAATCCGTATCAGTTGATGTTTCGCGTGGAATTTTCGGAGGAATTAAGTCGTGGGTGAGCGGACAGATGGACGATGAACAAACCGTCTTCTTTCCCGCATCAACACTTATCCCCGGTCGAAACATTCGCATAACCATCCAGCAAGGTTTCAAAAAAAGTTCAAAAATTCTCGATATTACACTACCGCGAGATTTTATCATCGGCAGACCGATACGTCTTAAAGGCCAAGGCAGAAAGCTCGGCCCGCTGAAAGGTGACCTTTATTTACGAATTCTTGCTAAATAGAATTTTAGAAAAATATATTCTATTCATCTTTTTTCTTGTTTTCCTCCGCTTTTTTTACTAGCCCCTAAGATAAGGAAGAACCGTTTTATCCCTTTTAGGATGTTTTCACGCTCAGCTTTATTGACTGTGACTTTCAAGCGGACCAAAAGATACATAAAAAAATAAGGGAGTTCAACTCATGCTGGCCATTCTTGACTACAAGGCTGGGAATCAAACCAGTGTTCAGCGCGCTCTGAACAAATTAGACATTCCAAACGTAATCACATCTGATCCGGACGTGCTATCCAAAGCAACCGGCATAATTTTTCCAGGCGTCGGTGCTGCGGGTCAGGCTATGGACGAACTTACTGCCGGCGGTCTTGACGCACTATTAAAAGACTTAGTTTCGAAAAAAAAGCCTCTGCTCGGCATTTGCGTAGGTTGTCAGATTCTACTGGACTACAGCGAAGAAAACGACACCAAAGCTCTTTCAGTTATCCCCGGAGAATGCAGACTCTTCAATCCTTCATGGGTGGATTACGAAGGAGTTCCTATCCGCGTGCCTCATATGGGCTGGAACCAAGTTGAGCTGAAACAGGACTGTATTCTTTTTAAAGATATTGATCCTGAAGCATACTTTTATTTTGTCCACAGCTATTATCCAGCTCCCGAAGAAAAATTTATTATCGGCGAAACAATTTATGGCCGCCCTTTCTGTTCCCTTCACGGACGCGAAGGACTCTGGGCCGTTCAGTTCCACCCGGAAAAAAGCGGTAACCCCGGCCTAAAAATGCTTTCCAATTTCTACGAATACTGCAAGGAGGCTTCCGATGCTTAGCAAACGAGTCATACCCTGTCTGGACGTGCGCAACGGAATCCTTACTAAGGGCGTTAAATTTAAAGACAACGTTGATATCGGTGACCCTGTTGCAACAGCAAAGATGTATTACGAACAAGGTGCTGATGAAATCGTATTTTACGACATCACCGCCTCGTCTGAAGGACGTGGAATATTTCTGGATGTTGTAGAACGTGTTGCTTCTGAAATATTCATCCCCTTCTCAGTCGGCGGAGGAATCAACTCTGTCGAAGATATGCGCGCAGTACTTATGGCCGGTGCAGAAAAAGTATCCGTAAACTCCGGCGCTGTTAAAAATCCCGACATTATCAGTCAGGGCGCGGCAGCTTTCGGATCGCAATGCATTGTTTTAGGAATGGACGTTAAAAGAGTACCTAAAACTGAACAGATCCCTTCAGGTTTTGAAATCGTCATCAACGGCGGACGTAAATTCATGGGCATCGATGCTCTCGACTGGGCCAAAACCTGTGAAGCTCTCGGAGCCGGTGAAATCTGCCTCAACTCAATTGACGCAGACGGAACAAAAGACGGATACGACCTTGAACTTACCAAACTGATAGCTGAAAGCGTAACCGTTCCTGTCATCGCATCAGGCGGAGCAGGACACCCTCAGCACATGGTTGATGCTGTGACAGAAGGCCGCGCATCCGCAGCCCTTATAGCCTCCATCGTTCATTACGGTGAATATACTCTGCCTCAGTTGAAAGAGCACATGGCTTCAAAAGGGGTTAAAACCCGCTCCACTTGGTAGCAGATTTACAACTGATATTTGTTAATTCAAAAGGCCCTCAAAATTAATTTTGAGGGCCTTTTTTAAAATCTTTCGCCTTCGGCTGGACCAACGGGGATAATCCCCTTTGGAATCCCTATTAATAAGCAAATTTTATTTTTGTAAAACCATTTCTTTTACCATTTTTAAATATGGCTCAATTCCGCATGGAATTTTTTCAGGCCATTCAAATGGAATTTCATCGTGCTCTTCTAATGCCGTCACAATCATCTCTTTAATCTTCATAAAATCTGACGGATCATCAAAAACTCTATCGGACGGCAGAAAGTAACTGCTTCCATTATCGCGGGAACTTAAAACAGGCAGACCACAAGCCAGAGCTTCAAGCACCGAATTTGAACACGCATCATAGTATGAAGGAAGGACAAAAATATCTGAACTTCCGTAAAAAGCAGGCATATCTGTGACCTTACCCAAGAACCGGACACGCTTCGCGACACCGAGTTTTTCTGCCAGAGCCTGATATTTTGCAGGGTTACGGCCCCCGGCTATATGCAAATAATAATTATCCGGCAATTCTGCCAAGACCTTAATCAGGCTTGAAACACCCTTTAAGGCAAAATTAGTAGTGGCGGTTGATATTACGACATCATTATCAGTTAAAGAAAATTCAGCGCGACTCTTAATTCTATCATCTTCGGTTGGTTTGAAGAAAAGAGACAAGTCCGGCTTGTTGTAAACCACATCTATTTCGCGCTCACTCATGGCAGGATGCGATTCAATCATCCATTCCTTAACGCGGTGTGAAACACAGACCATGCGGCAACCTGAACGAACCTGACGCTTCTCAATATATTTAATAAGTATATTTACGAGAGCGGTACGCCTGCGAAACATCTTAAATAAACGAGCGAATCCCGCAGGCCATGCCCGGCGTGAAAGTTTCCAGAATGATTCAAGAGGACCGCCGCCAACGCGCAATATATCCTGATTGAGCGATTTACCTAGGCTTATGCAAAGATCATATTTTCCATCCCTACGCACCTTTTCGGCTGCAAGGATAAACCACAACAACTTTCCGGCACGGCACAAACCATATCGCCCTACACCAATAACCGTTACACCCTGCGGAGGTTTTTCCTCAGCCCGGGAACAGATAAAATCGACACTGTATCCTTGCTCAGCCAAAGTCTTACTGAGATTATATCCAAAGCGCTCTACTCCACCGTATCGGCTGAAACGCGGCAGCATTATTGCAATTTTAATCATATTTTTAACTTATAACCTTACGGAATATAACAAGTAAACATAAAAACGTTAATATCATGCTCAATCAGCAATAAAACTGTAACCTTGCGGGCTGTCGTTTTAATTGATACCTGCCAACTGAAGCGATACGTACAAACTACCGCGCGAAGATGTTAGTCGGAAACAGCTCATTTGCCAAGATAAACGGTCAATCAGGAGAAATACGTGTTTTTCGCAACACAGCCTTTAGATATGAAATTATTTATTTTTGCCAACCAGATTTTTAGAAAAAGCTGGCTGGATCAAATAATGCCGCTGATTTCATCCGCAGCTCTTTTATGGGTGATTATTCTCGCTGCTACAGCATACGGCATTTATAAAAAAGGGCCGAAAATTCTAATTGTAATGTTGGTCATCATTGCCTCTATGGGAGTCGCCGATTTCTCCACAGGGCTGATAAAAAAAACCATCGGCAGAGTCCGCCCTGTAAATTCACTCCCTCTGACCTATTTTAGAGAAGACGGACAGTGGCAACGCAGACCACTTGATTTTAAACCGCTCAAAGAAAAAGGCAACTCCTACCCCTCAGCACATGCCGCCAATTCTATGGCATTTGCGCTGATGTGTATGTTCTTTTTCCGTAAGCTGAGACCTTGGATGATCTTGCTGCCGCTGGCTGTGGGCTATTCACGTTTATATCTGGGAAAACACTTCCCGACCGATGTGTTAGCCGGATGGGTTGTCGGAATATGTGTCGCAATTTCAGTCTGGCTGATCTGGAATAATTTTATCAAAAATAAAATTCCCGACAAATTAAGACTCTAATTTTAAATTAAAAAAAATGAATATAAAAAAATAAACCCCGTCAGATAAAATCGACGGGGTTTATTTTTATTCAACCATAGCTTCGGCCTGATTACGGTATTTTTTATAAAGTTTAAAACCTAATAAAGTTGAAACAATAAACAAAATTACCGCCATAACCATTTGAGTGGTCGAAGAAACATTCACTCCGCTACCAAAAAGTGCGAAAACTATATTCTGCGGCAGATAACCAATTGTGGAACCGAGAATAAAGGGAATCGCGGGAATGCCGGTTACTCCGGCAAGGAGGTTTGTAATAACATTGCTCCCCAGCGGGAAAAAGCGAATTGTCAGAGCCATATTAAACGGACTGCGACTTAAAAAATCATCCACTTTTTGAATGCGGGCTCCAAATTTATTTTGAATAAATGAGCGGGCCACAAGTCGTGCATAAATAAATGCACAGGCGCACCCAAGCCCTGTTCCGATGGTCCCGAGCAAGGCTCCAAGCGCAAATCCGTAGGCGTATCCACCCATAAAACAAATTAACTGACGCGGAAATCCAATGGCAGAAAAGAACGCGGCTATGCCGACATATAAAATTACACCTGTCATTCCGCGCGAGCTGACATGCTCATCAATCCACTTAGTATCCAGCGCTTCAGAAAGCCCGGCATATCTGACTAAATAAACAGCTAAAGCAAGCACACCGAGCATTGCAAGCCCTTTAATAAGGGCTTTGGCTTTTACTTTTGAATCACTTCGAGGAGATGTCATAAATTATCTTTTTCGCCGCTGCGCTCTTTAACAGAATAAGAAAATTGGCGACTTTGCAACCAACGCACACCTAAAAGATCATATCCTCCGGCCATGGCACGATCCAAAGTTCCATACTTGGATTCACCTTGATGACGTGGACGATGATTCACTTTAATTTCAGAAACACTCGCGCCCTGCATCTTCATAAGTGTAGGCAGAAAACGGTGCATTCCGTTAAAACGGGGAATTGTACGGACCATTTCAGTACGCATAATTTTTAAGGAACATCCGGTATCTTTAACCGATTCCTTGGTCAGTTTATTTCTTATAGCGTTAGCAATTTTAGAGCCGACTCTTTTAATCCACACATCCTTGCGCTTCATACGCCAGCCTATAACCATGTCATATCCTTCGTTATAAAGGGCTAACATAGCCGGAAGATCTGCGGGATCATTTTGAAGGTCAGCGTCCATTGTAGCGACGCGCGGTGCAAGAGCTTCATCAAAACCTGCACAAAATGCAGCTGACTGCCCTCTGTTTTCTTCAAATGAAATATATCTGGCAGCTTGATAGGTTTTTGAAATTTCATTCAAAACAGAGAGACTTGCGTCTTTACTGCCGTCATCCACAAACACAACTTCATATGGAATATTAAGCGGCTCTAGGGCCGAATCAATTTCCTGCATTAGTTTTCGTAAGTTATCCTGTTCGTTATAAACGGGGATTACGAGGGAGATGTCATAGTTTTTTGTCATATCGAAAGATGAGATAAGAAAATTTAATAATTTTGTAAATAGCTGTTGACAATGAAAGGGTCCAACTGTAGACATGCTCTCAGTGACGCGGGGTGGAGCAGTTTGGTAGCTCGTCGGGCTCATAACCCGAAGGTCGTAGGTTCAAATCCTGCCCCCGCAACCACATAGATTTTTTAAATAACCCATTTTTTTAAATGGGTTATTTTTTTGCCTAATGAAAAAAAGACCTGACTCTGACAGACAAATTATTATACTTCTTTCTGATAAAAGCTGCACACCACAAAATTTGAACTCATCATAAATGTGAGATAAGCACCACCTTGCCCCAGTCGATCAATTTTTTTCGAAAAAGGGAGATAAGAATGAACGGCTTTATGAATGGAGTCCGAGCCAATATACCTCTTACACCCAGCGTTATTGCATACAGCTCTGTACTTGGCGTTCTAGCTGCACAAAAATCCATTGCCTGGACCTATATAATGGCACTTAATGTTTTCATGTTTGCCGGATCTGCCCAATTCGTAATGGTGGATATGTGGGCTGACCCGCTACCCGTAACGGAAATGGCTATCGCAGCAACAATTGTAAACATGCGCTACATACTCATCGCAGCCTCACTTAAAGACTTATTTGCCGGACAAGGATTGCTGCGCCGAATGAGCATCATGCATTTTGTGGCCGACGAAAACTGGGCCATGACCATGGTTGCTGCGCGCAAAGGCCAAGCTGATATTTTCCACCTTCTCGGAGGCGGAATGTTTCTGATGCTGGTCTGGAGCTGTGGAACCATGGCGGGCATGTCTCTGGGAGGAATTATACCCGACCCGCAAGTGCTTGCTCTGGACTTCGCCTTCACCGCAGTATTCACAGCTCTGGCTGTTTCCTTATGGCAAGGCAGACAGGATGTGCTCCCGTGGATGGTCGCCATAACAGCCTCAGTTCTCACCGAACACTTCGTGCCCGGCAAATGGTACATACTGGTGGGCGGCGTATCAGGAGCAGCATGTGCTGCTTTCACAGCACCACAAAGGGAGAAAGCTTGATCTCTTTAACCTCTGAAAACGCTTTTCTCGCAATTGGACTCGCCTCGCTGGCAACATATTTAATGCGTGCCGGAGGATTGCTTCTTGCCGGATACTTACCCACCGGAGGACGCATAGGAAGAGCCTTAACCGCCCTCCCCGGAACTATACTCATATCTCTTGCTGCTCCCGGTTTTTTTTCAGAAGGAATTGTGGGGTTTACGGGCGGTTTGATAACCATTGCAGTCGCATTCAAAACCAAAAATGTATTTATTGCTATGCTGGCAGGAATGCTTGTTGTCGCCATAGGCAGACATATGGTATAAGAAATCATTTGAGACCGTCATTCTTTTAGTTGACACCTTATACCTGAGCATGTAGTTCCCTTTTCACAGTGACGCGGGGTGGAGCAGTTTGGTAGCTCGTCGGGCTCATAACCCGAAGGTCGTAGGTTCAAATCCTGCCCCCGCAACCACATAGATTCTGAGATGAACCTGATCGCTTGACGGGTTCTTTTTTTTTCGGGGTTAAATCCATATTTAAAATGGATGATATTTTTTAAGACCCTGATAATATTCGAAATAATTTGCAAATGTCAAAATTTCAGTTGACAGCAAATACCAGAATGTGTAGAAACATTCTCAGTGACGCGGGGTGGAGCAGTTTGGTAGCTCGTCGGGCTCATAACCCGAAGGTCGTAGGTTCAAATCCTGCCCCCGCAACCATATAGTTTAATACAAAAGGCTTAATCGAAAGATTAAGCCTTTTTTTTGTTATAGTGACCAGCCATTATCTCTATCTACAAAACAAACATACAACCTCTTGCTAGCCTTACGTTAGTTTTATAACCACCAATAATTTAAGATTTTTTTACTTTAATATGATCTGCTGTCTTTAATGCATAATTCTGATATCTTTCTTCTCCGGTATGCAGCGTATAATGACTCATTTATACTCCTCTAACTTTGCTGTTGGGGAGAAGCTCAAAGTTTGTTTCAGTTACACTTGCGATTTGAATTCAAGATAGTTAGAACAATTAAAGAAAAGATGAGCGTATGAATAACAAAGAAAAAAATAGGTATTATTATGAGCATTATAAAAAAATTACATAAAATGGTCCCGACTAGTGGCAAAGTATTGGCCTTCTTTATTCCCTTGGTCCTGTGGGGGCTTTGGTGGGCATATTCCGGGATGGGGTATATGTTCTCCACTACTGAATGGCCTGAAATATCCTCCCCTGTCCGTACGGAAATCGTAGAGGTTAAGGCACATCCTGCCTTCAACAACCCAGATGCTTCTGATTCGAGCAAGGAAGAACTTGAAAATTTGAAAGGCCGGGTTCTTGTTCTAGCAATTGTGTCCCGGTTGGAAGCTGAGCTGGCTGACGGGTGGACCCCCCAGTATTTGTTTGTGAATCCCAAATCTCATTTCGATAATGCGGTCAATCGTAAGCTTGGAGTTCTCACAGCTACAACTCTTTTGCAGAAATTTTTCTCCACCACCATGGCAAAATACGGTTCCATGGACCCTGAAAATCCATGGATGCAGGAAGCTCGTGAACGCGACTTTACCTACGGTCCCCGGACTTGGGGTTTCTTCGAGAGGTCTTCCTCTTCCGCGTATGACGATGGCGTAGCTAACGTCCACAAATACGCCGATAAGCTGATTGGAATGAAAGTGGACAGCAAGCAGAAGAAAGATACCCGTGCTATCGTCAACATCAAGGCCAGCGAAATCTATGAGATGTTGACCTTCATCCTTTCCAAAAACTTTATTGATGTTCCGCTAGGCTGGCTCTCTGCACCTGGAGATTCTCTGACGGGATCTGAACTGGATGACCGTGTGTATTTCGCACAAGGCATGACGTTGGTTCTTCGTGATGTAATCACCGTGCTGAAAGAACTCTATCCTGAAAAAATTACCAATGTGGACAAGGGCGGAACTCAGAACCTTGAGGAAGCGATGGTAGCCATGAACAAAATCTGCACATTCAACCCTGCGGTTGTATTACGCGGCAAAGAAGATTCTATGTTCGCTGACCACCGAGGCAAGATGGCTCGCTATATGTTCACAGTGAGAGAGCGACTGCTCGACGTGTCGGAAACTATTCGAAGATAAAGAATTCAAAAAGTTAGAAGAACACCACTATAAAAAAGGGTTTACATCGTATGCGATGTAAACCCCTTTTTTATTCTGTACTACTTCTTCGTCTTCTTTACCGTCGCAATTTTTGATCTTACAGGAATATTACTAGAATGCAGTCCCGGTTTCTGACCGTGCAGATCAAACTCAAGTTTCACACCCGGCCTGAAAATAAGAGTATGCGTGGAGCCTCCAAAGTGAAACATGCCCAGTTGATCACCCTTTTTCACATGCTGCCCTTCATAGACAGTAACTTCATTAGATGAAACTTCTGCCATGCCGACAAACATTACTCCCATCAAGCCGATATCCGGATTGTCAGCTTCTATCAGAACCAATGCTCTGGCAGCAACCTGCGTGATATATCCTTGAGATTCATTAGGGCCGGAAGGATCAAAGCCGAGACTCTGAGCTTCTGCGTAGTATGAACCGTCTATGTTCTGAACTTTCACGATTTTTCCACTCACAGGACTATGCCAGCGGTGGTAACTGAGAGCACTCAAAAAAGCCTGATAGACTGTTCCTCCGGCAAACTGTTTAGCAAGTTCCTCATCACCCATCATATGTGTAAGGGAATAAGGCTGCGCCTTGATCCAGAAATTATCGCGCAACTTAACATTTTCAACCAGTCTATACGGTGCGGATTCACAGGAATTACTTATGACATAATCATCGTCAGGGGCCGCCACTGGACGGCGGCCTTCACGAAAGACACGTGTGAAAAAGTCATCCCATGAAGTAAAACCGTAATACGGTTTCTTCGGATCGCAGATAAAGTCCTTTGCAAAAGTCGGCATTGCTTTTTTTGCATCACGTCCGAACCAGCCATTTTCAGGATCATCACTCAAAACGTAACGTGAATCCTGTGAACCAAGAAACACAGCCCACTGAGTCAAAATTTTCTTAAGCTGCCGGTTAACCTTATCATTCAGAAAAGCAGCAGTCCCGGCAGAAGTTCCCATAGGCCAGTCTAAAATAGCATTGATCGGGAATCCAACCAGCCCTGTTTTGTTGAATTCAGGAGCACGCGTCATAATGGCGTTTATAAGTCGCAACATATGGTTATAATCTCTGACCTGCGGTTTGCCGGTAGGATCTTTGTCATAAGGAGGCTTGTGGGGAACCTGCTTAAACATTTCAGTAAAGAGCATGAAAAGTTCAGGGTCGCTCTCAATCAAATCTTTAAATTCCTGAATAACAGGAAGCAAGACAACCTTGCTGGAACCATCCGTCTGACTAATAATATCAGCTCGCCAGTCATTCAATACCTGCTGATCAGAAGGTAGCCACTTTCCCACCCGGTAAGGGGTTGTCTCTTTCGACACATCTGCAAAAGAAGATTGCGCCGATAACACCAATAAAATCGCTAGAAAAACTGCAAAAATGCCGGTTTTAAACAAAAGTTTTTTCATAAGAACTCCTTTTTGTTAGTCATCACTAATGTTCATAACGGAGCATCCGCACTATGAATATTCCTTTGGTTTTAGCCTATTTTACGAAGTGTGGGAATGAATTATCTTACTATTGTTTATTGTCACTATACACTCATAGCTTTTGCACCAAGACTGAACGCTATCGCCCACATGGTCACGCCTACAAGGCTATCCAGTATACGCCAAGTCACAGGCTTTCTAAATAAAGGAGCTAACGCACGCCCTCCAAATCCAAGGGTGTAAAACCAGATAAATGATGCTGTCACAGCTCCAAAACCGAAGAAATATCGAGCTTCGCCTGAATACTGGCCGCTGATGGAACCGAGCATTACTATCGTATCCAAATATACATGCGGATTAAGTAAGGTTATCGCAAAAGTCATCATAATGATTGGGCGTACTCCCGTGACAGTCTCCTCATCACTTTCAAGCTTGCCGCCATTTATTGCTGAACGGAAAGAACTAAATCCGCACCACGCAAGAAAGGCAGCTCCGCCCCACGCGGCAGGTTTAAGCCACATAGGATGAGAAGCAACAAAATCACCTGTTCCAAGCACGCCAAGTGTAATCAACACAGCATCGCACAGCGCACACACCAAACAAATTTTCAGATGATGATTCTTTTTGATGCTCTGAGTCAGCACAAAGGCATTCTGAGCACCGATAGCAACAATCAGCCCTCCCCCGGTCCCGAATCCCTGCATATATGGTAGTATCATAGACATTTATTATCTCCATTGTTTAAGTTGAAGCGATCTTAAACATCCAATCTGAATTAGTAAAATTAAATATTTTCATTTGTTATTAATTTTGCTTATATTGATGACATGCTCGATTATAAATTTCTGGAAGCTCTTACTGCGGTAATAGAGGAAGGCGGATTCGATAAAGCGTCCGCCAAGCTGAACCTTACTCAATCAGCGGTATCTCAGCGCATACGAAACCTTGAGGAACAATCAGGCCAAGTACTGATAGTTCGTTCAGTTCCGCCGGAACCTACGGAAGCAGGCCGCAAACTGATAAAACATTTGCGGCAAGTAAGGCTTATGGAACATGAACTGGCAGATGAAACAGGACTTAATCATCCCGATGATTTTATTATAATACCGCTTGGTGTGAATGCGGACAGTCTGGCAACATGGCTGTTTGACGCGCTGGATGATTTTTTACATGAAAATCGCGTGCTTCTTGATATCTACGTTGACGACGAAAACCAAACTCATGAGTTACTTAAGCGAGGGGAAGTTGTCGGGTGCATCGGTACCGGCTCTAAACAACTTAAAAGCTGTAAAAGAGAATACCTCGCAACCATAGAATATTTATGCGTTTGCACGGATTCATTCCGGGATAAGTGGTTTAAGGACGGATTCACTTTGAAGAATGTCACAAAAGCTCCGGCGGCTATGTTCAACCGCAAAGATGAAACTCAAGGCCAAATATTAAATTTAGCCTTTCCCGATACGACAATCACGCACCCTATTTTTTACGTGCCATCATCTGAATCATTCATAGATGTAATTCGCAGAGGATTTGCATACGGAATGGTGCCGGAAATGCAGGCACAGGAAGACATTGATTCCGGTAAGCTTATTGAGTTGATTTCTAACGTGAGAGTATCTGTTCCCTTGTATTGGCAATCATGGAGTGTGGATACCCCTTTGCTGAATGGGCTTAGTAAGGCACTTGTTGATTATTTCAAGAGTACATCTTAATTTTATTATTATCTTTCTTTTGACACCTTTTTCAAATTCGTATACACCTCTTCTTAGTTCGAACATACAGATTCCTTCTATCGAACAAACTCAGTCATTTTAATAAGATTTTATATTTCTAAAAGGGCATCCCCTTAAATGAACATGAAGAGACGGGTTCTACCTCCCTCTGTAATGCCCATAAACATTGCAGAAGATCTGTTTTCTTCCTCCCTGTAAAAGAGAATACGGAGGCGCACACGCTGTCAGCGCCTCCAATTTCTCTTTACCCAGCCTTCTGCCCCCACGCGAATCTCATTTAAAAAATAAAAATAATTCAACTTGTAATACTTCCCTATTTTAAATACTATGCCTACCTGTTGAATATCCGGTGAAAGCAAAACAATCACACTTGCTTTATATCCTCATCATTAATGAATAATTACTCATCACATAAAAAGTACAAACTAACAGCTAGTTAGTAGAAGGATTTTATCATGGCAAAAGACTATCAGCCAAGAATGCACTCTGCGGAGCATATGCTGAATTCAGCAATGGATCGCAAATTCAACTGCGGTCGTTGTTTCAGCGCACATATTAATAAGAAAAAATCTAAATGCGACTATAAATACAAACGCGGCATGACTGACGAAGAAGCTAGAGAAATTGAAATGACTGTTAATGCAGCAATTTCTGCTAAACTTCCTGTCACCGACGATCTGATCACCCTTGAAGAAGCTGAAGAAAAATATAATCTGGAAAGACTCCCTGACGGAGTAGACGGCGTAAGAGTTATTAAAATCGGCGATTTTGACACCTGCCCTTGCATTGGTGAACATGTTGATAACACCAGCGAAATTGGTGAATTCAAGATGGTTTCACACAGTTTTGAAGATGGCGTTTTACGCATCAGATACAAATTAGGCGAAGCATAATAAATTGCAGGCTTAAAAATTGTTTACAGGATAAAATTCTGTTGATAGTTTTTAAGCCTGCTGTTTAATTATATCATTCCGTGCAACTGGCGATCTTAAGTGGAATAAACCACGAGGAAACACGGAATCAGCTTTCTGCCGCTCGCCTGGGCCACGTCATACGACGTGCATCCTTTCCCTTTAACGAGGGAACAAACAAAGGAGTTGCCCATGAATTCTTACCGTGCCCTTCTCAAAAAATCAGACCCCGACATTTTTTCCGCCCTCGAGGGTGAAGAACGCAGACAGCGAGTCGGCATCGAACTTATTCCTTCCGAAAACTATACTTATCCCGAAGTTCTTTGTGCATTAGGCAGTGTTTTTACCAACAAATATTCTGAGGGTTATCCCGGTAAACGTTATTACGGCGGTCAAGAATTTACCGACAAAATCGAGAATATTGCCCGCGAAAGAGCTAAAGAAGTTTTCAGATGCGAACACGCTAATGTGCAGCCGCTCTCCGGTTCGCCCATGAATCAGGCTGTATACCTCGGCCTTCTCGAACCCGGCGACACCATTCTGGCAATGGACCTTTCCCATGGCGGGCACCTGACTCACGGTGCGCCTGTTTCCTTTATGGGTAAATTGTTCAATTTTATCCGCTATAAAACTGATCCTGTCGATGGAAACATTGATTTCGACGAACTCCGCAAGACAGCTCTAAAGCATAAACCTAAAATGATTCTATGCGGTTACACTTCGTATCCGCGAGATCTTGATTATGCATCATTCAAACGAATCGCGGATGAAGTCGGTGCCATAACAATGACAGACGCCTCGCATTATGGAGGACTGGTTGCAGCAGATGTTATGCTGAACCCTTTTGATTTCGGTTTCGACATAGTCACAACCACTTCCCACAAATCGCTCAGAGGTCCGCGCGGCGGAATCATTTTATGTAAAAAAGAATTTGCTCCGAAGATCGACAAGGCCGTTTTCCCCGGCTTACAAGGCGGCCCGCATATGAACACGATTGCCGGTATAGCTATCGCTTTAAAAAAAGCAGCGGAACTTGATTTTCACAAATACGGATTGCAAATCCTTAATAATGCAAAAACGCTTGCGACTGAACTCACAGAATCAGGAGTAAGCCTCGTCACGGGTGGCACTGATAATCACATGATGGTTATTGATACAGAAAAAAGCTTTGGTATAAACGGTAAAGTAGCAGAAGAACTTCTTGATTCGGTGTCTATCACAACTAATAAACAAATTATCCCCGACGACCCAAATCCTCCGCTGAAACCGAGCGGAATAAGAATCGGAACCCCCGCCGCCACAACTCGCGGTATGAAAGAAAAGGATATGGTTCAACTTGCAGGATGGATGATAAAGACTTTGAAAAATCCAGATAAATTAGAACTGGCTAGACATACTAAACACGAGATTGAATCTTTCTGCTCTAAATTTCCGGTTCCGGGAATTTAATAAAAAGTTTGTAATCAGCCCGGAACTATATATTTTAAAAATAGTTCCGGGCTATTTCTTTAATGGATATTTTTTCCGCGACATTTTTTTTCACGCATCTTTTTTTACTTAACAAAACAGCTCATACTAGATAGAGGTTTCAGCTGTTAACAACTCTTACTCAACCCATCAAAGCAAAACAAAATTTTTATGACTTTATATGAAATAATCATCATATCCATAGCTCTTGCCATGGATGCCTTTACCATAGCTGTTGCATGCGGTCTCTGCATGCCGGAAGTAACAAAACGCCATACTTTCAGACTCGCGTTTCATTTTGGTCTTTTTCAGGCTCTCATGCCGGTGATAGGCTGGGCTGCCGGTCTTGCCGTAAAAGCCATGGTGGAAACATACGCTCCGTGGATTTCATTTATTCTGCTCTCATTTGTAGGCGGAAAAATGATTTATGACTCCTTTCAGCAAGACGAATCGTGCGACACCAAAAAAGATCCTACTAAAGGATTTTCACTTATTTTCCTGTCAATTGCTACAAGCCTTGATGCTCTTGCTGTCGGGTTGTCCTTTTCGATTATGGACTATCCCATTGCCATGCCATCAGTTTTAATTGGTATTACAGCGTTTGTATTAACAGCAATAGGTATGCAAATTGGCAAAAAATTCTCCAAAGCTTCACGCTATAGCCATATTGCAGAACTGGTTGGCGGCATCGTTCTGATCCTCATCGGCCTTAAGCTCTTGCTTCAATAAAAAAAATTAAACATAAATAATCACGAAATCCTCATTTCTGCTTTTGACAGTAAACAATCCTAGGTATACTCTGGTTTGAATAGTGTCGTTTATTATTCAACAAACATCAAAATCCGGTTTGCAAACGTAAGCCAAGGACGGATATTTTTACCAAATGCCCTTATTGCAGCCCCCACCCTATAAACCTAAATTTCCTCTCCAGTCCGGCCATCTTCAAACCATTTTCCCGAGACTTTTCCGAAAAGTTAATCTCCCTCCTGTTATAAGAAGAAGAATCAACACTCCCGACGGAGATTTTCTGGACATCGACTGGCATCTGGCCGGCAGCACAAGACTGGCTGTAATTGCTCACGGACTTGAAGGCAACTCAAGAAGACACTATGTGCTTGGAATGGCACGAGCCATGGTTCTTTCCGGATGGGATTGCATCACCTACAATTTTCGAGGATGCAGCAAAGAAATGAACAGAAGGCCGCAAATGTACCACAGCGGCGACACCCAAGACATCAACACAGTTCTGCAATACGGATTAAACCACGGCATATATGATGACGCGGCTCTTATCGGATTCAGCATGGGTGGAAATCAGGTTTTGAAATACTTAGGTGAAAATCCCGAACAAGTTCCTGAAAATGTTACACGGGCAATAGGAATATCCGTTCCATGTGATCTTGCTTCAGCAGCAAGGCAGCTTTGTAAAAAATCAAACTTTATTTACAGCCAATATTTTTTACGATCACTCAAAAAAAAGGTCATCACCAAAAACAGACTATTCCCAACTCTCTTTCCGCTTGAAGGTCTGCCATCCATTAAAAATCTTATAGATTTCGACAACAAATATACCGCACCGCTTAATGACTTTAAAGACGCTTCCGATTACTACAGCAAGGCATCGTGCAAACAGTTTTTACATCGGATTAAAATTCCTACGCTTATTATAAACGCTCAAGATGATCCTTTTCTCGCTCCTGAATGCTACCCCATTGCAGAAGCCCAGAACAACAATTACCTATCTCTTCAAATCCCCCAATATGGCGGACATGTTGGTTTCACAGACTTACCACAAGAAAAACAACTCTGGTCTGAAAGCCGAGCTGTAAGGTTTTTAAACACATAAAAAAATAAGGCCCGGCAGAAATATCTGCCGGGCCTTATTTTTTTAATTAAATTTTAAAATTAGAATAAACATGACAACTCTTTTTTAAGTCGCATAAAAGAACATCCTAAATATAAAGGAGTAGTACTTTGAGCGTCTTTTCCGATATTATCAGCAACCAAGCTCATATCTACAAGCCCTAAATTGCCAAGACTTTCTTTAAGCGTATCCGCATGGATAATTATTGACTCGAAATCGCCATTATCAATTGATTCATCCAGTTCGTCCAATTGCAAACGCAAAGAATCAGCTACTTCTTTTATAAATTCATCCAATTTATCAGGATGTAAATTCAATTCTTTTGACAGAAAATCTCGAGCAATTGACAATTGTTTGTAACTCACAAAAACCTCCGCCCAAATGGCCTGTAAATAACAAAAAAGGGCCGAGCCTTTTACGGTCCCGGCCCTGATTTTTTTGTCGAAGCTGATTAAACAATGCTTTCAGCAAAAACGTATTAGTCGCCGCGCCTTAATTCTTCAACCAGATCAAGCAATTCTCGAACTTCTTCCGACAAATTACGGGTTCCATCAGATGCCTTTTGACTATTTCTGGAGTTCTCTTCAGTCATGGAATCAATTTCACCGACGCTACGATTAATCTCTTCAGAGGTTGCAGATTGTTCCTCAGCGGCTGTTGCAATAGAGCGAACCTGATCTGCTGAATTTCGAGCCAATTCAACAATTTCAGTAAGCATATTTCCTGAAGTGCGAGAAAGGTCAGTGGCCTTTTCAACAGCACTTACTGTTGCATCCATGCCCTTAACATTTTCGCGCGCCAACTGCTGAATAGAATTGATGCTACTTTCAACTTCTTCTGTTGCACCAATTGTCTTTTCTGCTAGCTTACGTACTTCATCGGCGACAACTGCGAATCCTCTTCCGGCATCTCCGGCCCTTGCGGCTTCGATAGCAGCATTCAGAGCGAGAAGATTTGTCTGGTCGGCAATATCATTGATGACACCAAGTACATTTCCGATTTCAACAGACTGCCTGCCGAGTTGTTCCATTGTCTCCTTGAGCTTGGCTGTTCTATCCTGAATGTCCGTCATAGCAACAATAGTATCTTGAACCATTTCAGCGCCTTCGCCGGCCTTTTCCATAGACATCTCAGAGCTTTCACTTGTTTCAGAAGCATTTCGGGCAACTTCAAGAACAGTAACGTTCATTTCTTCCATTGCTGTTGCAGTCTCGGCCACTCTCTGCTTCTGAAACTCACTTCCACTCAGAATTTCTTCAGCACTGGCAGTAACTTCATCAGTGATTGTAGAAACACGGTCAATAACGGCCTGCAACTTTTCAGCAGCAGCCAACATACCTTCCTTCTTTGCCCCTTCCGCACGCTTAGTTGCTTCCTGAGCTTCAGCAGCAGCCTTCTGAGCAATCTTAGTTGCTTCCTGAGCTTCTGCTTCCTTTAGCTTAATACTCTCAATATTCTGAGACAGAGTAGAAACCATTGAATTCAAAGCTTGTTGCAGCGTTGAAATTTCATTTCTACCTTGCGGATCAAGACTTACATCAAGGTTACCCTCAGCTACAGATGTTGCAGCTTCGGTTGATTCGCGTAGAGGAGTAACAATTGTTCTGATAAGATAGAGACTTAAAGGTAATATGAAAATAAGAAAAACTCCGCCGGCCCCGAGCAGAATCTTCATAGTAAGAGAGTTTGCGCTTTCATTCATAGCGCCACTTATACGAGCCTTTTCACGATCAATATTATCAATATAAACGCCGGTTCCTATCCACATACTAGTTCCGGGAATCATCTGTGCATAACTGACCTTCGGCTGAACTCCAGCTCCAGGCTTTTCAAATTCGTAAGTAACAAAACCACCGCCACCTTGGGCAACGGTTTCTAACTCCCGAACAAGGAAAAGCCCGTTATGATCCTTGAGTCCTCCGAGATCCTTACCCTGCAAGGACTTCTTGGGAGGCATAACCATATTAACAGTACCCTTATATACAAAAAAGTACCCGGAATTGTCCTTTTCATATCTGATCGGGTCCAAAGCTTTACGTATAAACTTTAACCTCTCATCTTCGCCCGTAATATCCTTTAACTCTTCACCAATGGAAAGTGCCATGCTCTTAGTAGCTACATGTATCTTATCTTTCTGATCTGCAAGCATGACCTTTTGAGTCTCGCTTACTCCATATTCTGTAATATCGCGGATAGCTCCTAGAAAAAGAACTCCGGTTACAATCAAAAATAGAACCATCAGAGCTAACAGAAAGAAAAATCTGGATCCGATTGATAAATTTTTAAACATAGGATCCTCCCCCTATAAGATATTACACACATTGAACGCATCAATTCAGAAAACAATTCCTGAACCAGTTACTAAAACCTAATCCCAATATACACGACATATAATTTTAATAAAAGTATTTTGTAAAAAAAGTTGAAACAAAAAAAAGAGCTGGAAGTAGTTAAACTTCCAGCTCTCTAAAAATAATAATTATGGAGTTGCTATATCACGTAATCAACAGCACTTCGGGATAACGCTACCTGTTTGATAAAAACACCACATTCCTGATGCAAAGGATGAATCTGATAGGCATCAAGATCTTCTTTTGTATCAAATTCAGAATAAAGTACTACATTGCAAGCCGGAGATGCTTCAAAAATGTCTACACTTACTTCAATATGTTTAAGGGTATCGATCTTTCCAGACAGATTTTCAAGAATTTCTTTAATTTTCAACCCGTTTTGAACAGCAGTTCCACCTTCAGCTTCATCCTTCAACGTCCACATAACAATATGCTTAATCATTACTTTCTCCTTTGCCTAATTATTTGTAGTGCCAGTTAAATCGGCATAAAAACCCAATAACACACAATCATTAATAAATTTATTATCTACGTAATTCTTCAACCAGAGCAACAAGCGCATCAACTTCACCGGAGAGATCTTTTGCGCCCTCTGCAGCACGCATACTATTTTTCGCATTATCTTCTGTCATAGAATCAATTTCGGCGATACTGCGATTAATCTCTTCTGATGTTGCCGACTGCTCCTCTGCTGCTGTGGCAATGGACTGAACCTGTCCCGCAGCATTTCCTGCAAGCTTAACAATTTCAGCAAGAACATCACCAGACGTCCTTGAATACTCAGTAGCACCGCTAATTGCTTTAACAGCGCTCTGCATACCCGATATGTTCTGTTTTGCTAGGTTTTGAATCAAAGCAATGCTCTTTTCAACTTCATCTGTTGCACCGATTGTTTTTTCTGCAAGCTTACGAACCTCATCAGCAACAACCGCAAAACCTCGACCGGCATCCCCTGCTCTGGCAGCTTCAATTGCAGCATTAAGAGCCAATAGATTTGTCTGATCGGCAATGTCATTAATTACGCCGATAACCTTTCCGATATCAGTTGATTGAGTATTAAGCTTATCCATCAGTTCTTCAAGATCATTAGTCTGCTTTTGAATACCCAGCATCGACTCAATGGTCCCTTGAACAACTTGATGTCCTTCGGTAGCTTTATTTCTTGTTTGTTCCGTGTCTTTGTTCGTTTCAGAAGCACTCTGAGCAACCTCAAGAACAGTCGCTGTCATCTCTTCCATTGCTGTGGCAGTTTCTGCTATGCGCTGTTTCTGGAAATCACTTCCGGTCATTATTTCTTCAGTGCTCTGTTCAACATTTTTAGAAATTTCAACTATATTTTTTAAAACAGACTCAAGTTTATCCGCAGCAGTCTGCATACCTTCTTTCTTAGCCCCTTCGGCCTGACGACGCGCTTCATCTGCTTCCGCAGCGGCCAGCTTGGCAACACGGGTCTGCTCTTCAGCCTCCGCGCCTTTCGCTTTTATATTTTCAAGATTAGACGACAAAGTAACGACCATTGAATTTAAAGCACTTTGCAAAGTAGAAATTTCATTTCTGCCCTGCGGATTAAGCTTTACTTCAAGATCACCTGAAGCAACTTTACTGGCAGCTTCAGTCGATTCATGCAAAGGACGAACAATCGTCCGGATCATATACAGACAAAGTGGTAAAACTAAAAAAATTAAAACAGCCCCGACTATTAACCCAATCTTAATAGTACCGGACTTAGCATTGCTTATCATCTCACCATTGATACGGGCTTTAACTTCATCGATATTATCAATGTAAACCCCTGTTCCAATCCACATATCCGTGCCGGGTATCATTTCTGCGTAGCCTAGTTTCGGCTGAATCCCTTTACCGGGCTTATCAAAAACATAAGAAACAAAACCGCCGCCACTTAGAGCTGCACGTGCAAGATCCTGAACAAAATATACACCATTTTTATCTTTGGCGTTCTTTAAATCTTTACCCTGAACAGCTTTTTTCGTAGGCAGTGCAACGTTAACAGTCCCCTTGTATACAAAGAAATATCCTGACTTATCTTTTTCGAACCTGATTTTATCAACTGCTTTTCTTATAAATTCAACTTTATCATCCTGACCATAAACGTCTTTCAGTTCTTCTCCGAGAGAAATTGCAATCGTTTTAGTCGCAACCTCAATTTTACCTTTTTCCTCTTCAAACATGACTTTTTGAATCTCACTCATTCCGTAGTCAGCAAGCTCCTGATTTTGCATCATAAACATCGTTCCACTAAGAATTAGAAACAAAAACATCACCAGCAACAGTACGAAAAATCTGCCGCCAATCGATAAATTTTTAAACATAGCACTCTCCTTTCACAAGTAAGAATTAAACTATAAAGACAATCATTCTAGAAATTAGATTCAAAAAAAGGCTTTTCCACCGGGCGAGCGAATGGAAAAGCCTGGATTGTGCGGCAGGTAACCGATATATATTCAGTTGCGAGGTGAAGGTACCGGACATGGAGGCAATGCTGTTTACATGCCGCGACGATAAATATTTAAACAGAATCAGCTGTCACGCCTTATGCGAGACAGCTGATTCTACCATTTAACTATTTTCTGCGCTCGGATAAAAGTTCCGCAACATGACGGACTTCTATATCAAGGCCTTTCTTCTTAGCACCACCGCGAAGCTGCATAACACAACCGGGACAATCGGTAAGCAGAACAGCTGCACCAGTTTCTTCTACATTGTGCATTTTCTTAGAAAGCAACTGTTCAGATATTTTAGGGAACTTAACTGAGTAAGTTCCTCCGAATCCGCAACATACTTCTTCTTCAGCACATTCTACGTAGTCGAGTCCTGCTTTAACCATCAACTCACGAGGAGCGGTTTTTACGTCCAACCCTCTGCAAAGGTGACAAGGAGCATGATAAGTAACTTTTTTACCCTTTGAATCAAGGAAGTCTTCTTCTTTAATTCCGACCACATCGTTCATAAAGGAACTGTAGTCTATAACCTTATCTGCAAACTCTTGAACACGAATTGCATATTTAGGATCATGGCCAAGCATTTTTGGATAATTATGTTTGAGATGTGATGCACAAGAAGCACACATGGTCAAAATATATTCACAATCTGAATTTTCAAAAGCTTCCATATTCTGAATTGCTACTTCTCTACACGCTTGTTTTTCTCCCATCATCTGCAATGGAAGACCGCAACAAGACTGATCCATAGGAAATTCAAGTCCGATATCCTTACCGCGCATACTTTCCACAGTGGCTACAGACTGCTCAGGGTAAACGAAATCCTGAACACAGCCGGAGAAAATCGCGACTTTGTGTTTTGGATTTGCAATCTTCGCAGGCTTAACTTTAGACCACATATCGCGGAAAGGAACTTCAGCAACCACCGGTAATGATCTGAAATCATGATCAGGAGCAAAAATCATGGGCAGATGGCGAAGGAAACCGTCATTGCCTGCCACAGGTTTCTGAGCATATTTTGCTATACGCAGGAATTTGTGGAACAGTTTACGGTTTTTCATCATCTTGCCCAGCATAGCCGATGGAAGAGAATGTCCTTCCTCGTCCTGAATTCTGGCATGAATTTCTTTAATCAGAGCAGGAAGATCAATACCGCCTGCGCAGATTTCCTTACATGCACCACAGTTGATACAGTTCTGAACAAGGTTTTTAGCTTTATCAGTTCCATGGAAAAAGTAAGTGAGAATGAGGCCGATAGCCCCTATATAAATATGGCCCATCTTGTGGCCGCCGACCATGCGATAAACAGGACAGACATTGGCACATGCTCCGCAACGAACGCATTGAAGAACTTCAGCGAACACCGGGTCTTTAGCGAGAGCGCGTCTTCCATTGTCCAAAAACACGAAGTGCACTTTCTTCCTGTCATCCTCAGCCACGGCACACTCGTTAGACCCGGTGATCCAGGTAACATAAGAAGTGATAGCCTGCCCTGTAGCATTACGGGGCAAAACTTTAAGTACACGTAAAGCGTCATGCAATTTAGGTGTAAGTTTATCAAGTCCCATCAGAGCAACATGTACTCTAGGTAAAGTGGTAACCAATCTGGCGTTACCTTCATTGGTTACGATACCGATGGATCCAGTTTCTGCGATTGCAAAGTTACAACCGGAAATCCCCATATCAGCTTCAGTAAATTTCTGACGAAGTTCACGGCGAGCAACTTTAACAAGCTTCGGAATATCATCATCCTGCTTTTTGCCAGTAGCGTCAGTAAAAGTATCACTGACCTGATGGCGGGAAAGATGAATCGCAGGCATAACCATGTGGCTCGGACCTTCATGACGAAGCTGAATAATCCACTCACCGAGGTCAGTTTCGACAACATCCAGATCAAGGTCTTCCAAATGATGATTGAGGAGTGTTTCCTCAGCGGTCATGGATTTAGACTTAACAATCTTTGTACAGTTTTCTTCCTGAGCAATACGACCGATTATTTCATTCGCTTCTTGAGCAGTTGCTGCTAAATGAACAACGGCACCTTTTTTTTCAGCTTCTTCTTTAAACTGAACAAAAAGTTCGTCTATATTTGCAGTAGAACAAGCTTTCGCTTTTGCAATATCTTTTATCAAAGCTTTATCATCAATTTCTTTAAAAGCATTTGCTCTGCTTGTGCGATAAGCAATAGCGAAATTATCCATAGCAGTCCGCAGGAAATCATTATCTAAAGCTTCTCTAACTTGGCCTTTGTACTCTTTAAAATTTTTGGCATCCTGCATTATTTGTCCTCCAGAAGAAGAATATGAAGTTCGAGTGGGCCGTGCACACCAATAGCAAGCACTCGCTCAATGTCAGCAGTTCGGCTGGCACCAGTGATAAACGCTGTATAATCAGCAGCGCGCATACACTCTTCCAAGAATGATTCCAGTTCATAGGAAGTACCGACGATCTTAGACTTAGGAAGTACAGCGACATGAACTTCACTGATCATTGTAGCAATTCTTAATTCTTCACTGCGGGACTTAAGTACAAGAGTTCCGGTTTCCGCAATTCCATGGTCGACAACGGTAAAACCGATATCAATTCCACCGAGATATTTACGAAGACCATCTTTCAAGAGGTCAAAACCATTCTCTGAACAGAGTTTGCCTAATGATGAAAACTGTTTTTTATTGAGGGCAGGCGCGGCTATGGTTTTTCCGGTCTTGGTCTCACAGAGAGCACCGGCTTTAGCGGAAAGACCTTCTTCACAACCGGAAACAAGTAATTTACAAGCTTCTTTTTTGCCGCAAAGGTCTATTGTGTACTGGAACGCTTCATCTAAAGAAGACACTTCTGAAACTATGGCCGACACTAATCCGGCCTTTTCAGTGAAAAGTTTGACATTTTCGCTATTGACTGTCATTTTTTCTCCACGGTCAAAGGGGTAAACTCTTTAATGCAATATCCGTTGGTAATTCCCAGTGTAATACAGCTTCGACTTCCACTCGAATGCAGTACTTCAGCCCTTCCACAGTCTGATCTGGGTACATTTCTTCGGGTCGTTCCATAACAGGAACGACCCAAACCATCCTTTTATTCCGGCACGGAAACTTCCACTCCCCGAACCGAATTTATCCTAGTAACTATCTGCTACAATCCAAGAACTGCAACAGTGTCGTTAGCAATTTCAAGCTCTTCATTTGTCGCTATAACAAAAACTTTTACAGGGCTGTCATCGGCACTGATTGCTGATGGAGTTCTATCCCAATTCCAGTTTTTGTCAGAATCCATGATAATTCCAAAGTTTTCGAGATCAGAACAGGTTCTAGCTCTGTATTCAGGATCATTCTCACCGATTCCGGCAGTGAAGACGATAGCATCAACTTTGCCAAGTTCGAAGAAATAAGAACCTATGAACTGACGGACTCTATGAGTCGCCATATCAAGAGCCAGTTCTGCACGCTCATCACCCTTTTCAATACGGGAATGGATATCGCGAAGATCGTTGGAACCGCAAATGCCCTTCAAGCCGCTTTCATTGGTAAACATTGTTACAACTTCAGCTGCACTCATGTCCTTTTTATCAGAGATAAAACCGACAATAGCTGGGTCAAGATCTCCACAGCGGGTTCCCATTATGATCCCGCCAAGAGGAGTCAGTCCCATTGAAGTATCGCTACATTTTCCTTTTTTAACAGCGGAAAGAGAAGCACCATTGCCCAGATGAACAGTAACAAGATTGCACTCTTCAAGAGGTTTACCGAGAACTTTAGCGGCTTCACGAGCTACATATTTATGTGAAGTTCCATGTGCTCCGTAACGACGAAGAGCAAACTCTTCGTAATATTCGTAAGGGATACCGTACATGAATGCTTTAGGTTCCATTGTCTGATGGAAAGCAGTGTCAAACACTACAACCTGTCTTACTCCGGGGAACAGTTCCGTTGCAACTTCAATCCCGATAACATGTCCGGGATTGTGCAAAGGAGCCAAAGGAATAACGTCTCTGATTCCCTGAAGTACTTCTGCATCAACTTCAACAGGTTTAGAAAAAAGTTCTCCGCCGTGCACGATTCTATGACCGATACCGGCAATTTCTGAACTATCTTTAATAACCCCTTTTTCAGGGTCGGTTAGAAGGCGAACCACCTCGTGCATTCCTTCTTTATGTGTAGGAAATGCACATTCAATAGCTTCTTTAAACTCTTTCGGAGTTCCAAGAAATGCTTTGTGAGTAAGACTGCCCATCTCTTCGCCGATACGTTCGACAATGCCGGAAGCAAGAGGATTGCCTGAAGTCATATCAAGAAGTTGATATTTAATTGATGAGCTTCCAGCGTTGATTACTAATATTTTCATTAAATAAGTCCCTTTTCCGCCTGTGCTTGAATAGCGGTTATCGCTACGGTGTTTACAATATCGGGAACCGTACAACCTCTGGAAAGGTCGTTTACCGGTTTGTTAAGTCCCTGCAGAATAGGTCCGATTGCAACGGACTGTTCAGCTGAACGCTGCACTGCTTTATAAGTATTATTTCCGGTATTTAGATCAGGGAAGATGAACACTGTTGCTCGTCCTGCCACCTGACTGTCCGGAAGTTTTGTTTTAGCTACCGAAGGATCGATTGCAGCGTCATACTGCAAAGGCCCTTCAATCAGCAGGTCAGGAGCACGCTCTTTTGCAATACGGACGGCTTCCTTAACTTTTTCAACATCAGCACCTTTACCAGACTGCCCTGTTGAGTATGAAAGTAACGCAATTCTAGGTTCTACACCGAAAATACGAGCGGTCTGAGCAGAACTGAGAGCAATTTCTGCAAGCTGTTCAGCATTAGGATTAGGGTTAACCGCGCAGTCTCCGAATACAAGAACGCGATCCTTCAGGCACATCAGGAAAACACTGGATACAATAGATGCTCCGGGCTTTGTCTTAATAAACTCAAATGCGGGACGAATTGTCTGCGCAGTTGTAGTAACAGAACCTGAAACCATTCCATCTGCATCACCTGTATAGACCATCATGGAACCGAAGTAAGTTGGGTCCAGCATTCTGTCTCTGGCATCCGACATGCGGATACCTTTGTGCTCGCGAAGCTTAAAATAAGTTTCACAATAGCTTTCAAACTGAGGAGAAGACTCAGGATCAAGTATTCTGACATTGTGCATATCAAGACCGAGTGCAGAAATCTTAGAACCGACTTCATCTGCTTTACCAAGCAGAACGATATCAGCGACACCGCGACGGGTAAGCATATCAGCGGCACGAAGAACTCTTTCGGCTGTTCCTTCAGGAAGGACTATAATTTGCTTATTAGCCTTTGCCTTCTGAACCAGCTTGTACTCAAACATCTTCGGAGTAACTTTGTCTGATTTTGTAGAAACAAGACGCTGTCTAAGTTCATTAATATTAACATGCGATTCAAAAGTTCCCAGAGCGGAAGCTGTTTTACGCTGGTCTTCAGGATCAATGCGTCCGTAGAGTTCGCTAAGAACCTGAGTAGTACGATAAGTATTAGTATCTACCGACAGAATAGGAATCGGTACACCAGTCCACCCTTCAATCAACCTGTGAACGCTGGCACTTGGCTGCAATCCACCGGTAAGAAGAATCCCGGAGATATCAGGAAAGGAAGTGGATAATCTGGATGCAAGGCTGCTCAAAATGATATCTGAACGATCACCGGGAGTAATGATCAAACTTCCGGCTTCAATATATTCAAGGAAGTTACCAATACGCATTGCGGCGATTACGTAGTCGTCTACGAGAGTATCAAGTCTTCCGTGGCCATAAAGAACAGAAGCGTCGAGCCATTTCCGCACATCGTTCATGCTGGGGTTACCAAGACTTTCATCTTCAGCAATACCGTAAACAAGCAAATCTTGTGCGCATCTTGTTTTACATTTGATGCTGGAAAGGATTTCAGCCATTTCAGAAGGCGGAGCTGTAATTCTATTGATTACAGCAGCCACGGTGTCTACACCCTTATCTTCCAAAGCATCAATTACGAGCTGAGTCGAAGCAATGATATCTTCTGTTGTTTTTCCTCTGCCGTTTGCAACAAGCAAAACAGGACAACTGAGGTTGGCGGCGATCTCCGCATTGATATCAAATTCAAAGTTCTGGTCTTTACCCTGAAAATCGGTTCCTTCACAGAGAACAAAATCAAATTTTTCTTCAAGCTTACTGTATTTATTCAGGATATTTTCTAGCAACAATGAATGCTTGCCATTATTTATCAGCTCTCTAGCCTCTTTAAGAGTGTAAGCGTAAGTATCTTCATAATTGATATCAAGATTAAAATAATTCATTAAAAGATTGATATCATGGTCGCGGGAACCTGTCTGATTATCATTAATAATAGGCCTGAAAATAGCGACATTTTGTATGTCTCTAAGTAACAATTGCATTACGCCCAAAGCGATTGCAGACTTTCCGCTTTTCTCTTCGGTGGCTGTAATATACAAATTTATAGACACTAAAAAACTCCTGTTTGACGTGCGGGGAGGTTGGATATCTGGTTTCCGGATCAGACAAATCCCGCGCTGTTCAACTTGATAACCAAACGGGCCGGAAGTAACTTTACTTTCCTACTACCCGCTAAAAAAACCAACCGCTCACATAAGAGCGGTTTTTCGTAAAGTAGTCCAGACCGTAATTACGATCTGGACCATTTTACACTATTTTTTTATTGCATCGGCATAAATTTCTAACACATGCCGTACTTCAATTCCACCACCGGACTGCGAAAGCATGTCACCAAGCTGCATCATACATGCAGGACATGAGGTGGCAACAACTTCTGCACCGACGGCTCTTACATTATCAGCTTTACGCTGGCCTATACTTTTCGATAAATCGTAATGGAATAGATTGAAACTACCACCGCAACCACAGCAACGGTTGGCTTCATTCATCTCTTTAAACTCATATTTATCACTTTTTTTAAGCAATGCACGGGGCTGCTCAGTAACTCCAAGAGATTTTGCAAGATGACAAGGGTCGTGATACGTCACAGTCCTGTCACTTTTCTTAGGTTCTGCAGGCAAAGTCACTCCCACAACATCAACTAAAAATGCAGTGATATCCATAGTCTTGTCAGCAAGATCTTTAACTTTTTCTATAAAGACAGGATTCTCATCCTCGATCATCTTAATCCATGTTTCTTTAATAGTTGCAGTACAAGTTGCACATGGAGTAACAAGATAATCG
Organism: Maridesulfovibrio ferrireducens; assembly: GCF_900101105.1. Lineage (NCBI taxonomy): Bacteria > Pseudomonadati > Thermodesulfobacteriota > Desulfovibrionia > Desulfovibrionales > Desulfovibrionaceae > Maridesulfovibrio > Maridesulfovibrio ferrireducens. Next base: position 190,480 of record NZ_FNGA01000003.1, on the reverse strand, counting down.
AAATTGCCTTCTTCAAAAGCTTTTATATTCTGTTTCATAAGTGTGATGAATGATTCCTGATCTCCGGAAGCCAGAGTCGGGATTCCGCAACATGCCTGTCCCTTAGGAAGAAAAACACCCACACCATGATACTTTAGAACATCCATTGCGGCATGTCCTACATGAGGATACATTTTATCAACGACACATCCCGGGAAAAAAGCAACTTTAAGGCCGCTTGCTCCGCGAGGAGTATCAACGCTGGGATAATCTTTTCTGAACGGACGCTTTGCAAGCGGCATAAAATGACGCTCACCGAGCAACGGATTCAAAAGAGCACAGCTTGCTGTTCCGGCTGCTTCATCAGCGACTTTCTCAAAAGGCCCCTGAAACTTAGCACTCATGTCAGTCAGAAAGTTAAACAATTTCGGACGAGTCAGAAGTCCCTTAAAAATAAACTTTTTAGCAGAAGACAAACCCTTATAGGTTGTTACGATAACACGCGCCTTAATGAAAATGTCCATGATCTTAACACCACTTGGACAGTTCGCAGCGCATGATCCGCAAAGCAGACATCTGTTAAGCTTCTCGTTAACCTGATCAGGATCTTTAATCATTTCATGAGCAAGCTTCTCAAGAAGAGCGATCTTACCGCGAGTAACATCAGCTTCCTGCATGGTTTCAGCAAAGACAGGACAAACAGCCTGACACATACCGCACTTCATGCAAGCGACCATTTGGTCGTCCAGCTCCATAAGTTGTTTAGCTAATTTTTTAACGTCAGACATTTAGCTAGCCTCAATGATTTTGCCGGGATTAAGAATACCCTTAGGGTCAATGGCTTTCTTCATACGGAGAGAATAATCAAGAGTTGCCTGATTAGTTTCTTTTATCATCCATTTGGATTTAGCCATTCCTATTCCATGCTCACCGGAGAGTGTTCCTTTAAGAGAAAGCGCCACATCAAAGATCTCATTAACTGCTTCTTCTACGCGATGGAACTCGGCTTCATCTCTTTTATCACAAAGAATTGTCGGATGAAGATTACCGTCACCGGCATGTCCGAAAGTTCCGATAGAAATGTTATACTTTTCAGCAATCTTATTAACTCCGCGAATCATTGCAGGAATCTGACTGCGGGGAACAGTTGCATCTTCAAGAACTGTTGTAGGCCGTGCGCGTGCAAGAGCAGGAAGTGCATTACGACGAGCAAACCAGAGACTTTCACGTTCTGCTGCTGTTTCAGCCGCACGAACAGAAGTAGCACCGATTTTATTACAAATATCAACAATCTTTTGAGCATCATCAGCAACTTCAGCAGGATGACCATCAACTTCGATCAAAAGAATAGCTTCAGCTTCGGTTGGAAGACCCGCTTTAGTGAAAGCTTCAACATATTTAATAGTAACGTGATCAAGCAGTTCGAGAGTACAAGGAACGATATGATTTGCGATAATAGCAGCAACTGTTTCAGAAGCTTTATCGATATTGTCAAAGACAGCCATCATAGCTTTCGAAGCTTTAGGAGGAGGAACAAGCTTGAAAATGATATTACTGAAAACACCGAGAGTGCCTTCAGAAGCAACCATGAGTCCACCAAGATTGTAACCTGTTACACATTTAACTGTGCGTGAACCGGCCTTAATGAGGTCACCGTTAACGTCAAAGAAATCAATTCCCATAACGTAATCTTTAGTAACGCCGTATTTAAGGCCGCGAAGACCGCCCGCATTTTCAGCAACGTTACCACCGAGTGTGGAAACAGCCTGACTGCCTGGATCTGGAGGATAAAAAAGGCCGCGTTTTGCGACTTCTGCTGCAAATTGAGCTGTAACAACACCCGGCTCAACTACTGCATAAAGGTCTTCTTCGTTAATTTCTAAAATTTTATTAAGGCCGTTGGTCAGAACTACAATTCCGCCAGGATGAGGAATAGTTCCGCCGGAAAGATTTGTTCCAGCACCGCGAACAGTCAAAGGAAGACCATGCTCATTACAAAGCTTTGTAACCGGCCCAAGCTGTGCTGTGGTAGTAGGCTTAATCACAAGAGACGGGACAGCAGGATTAAGAACTGCTGAATCGTAGGAGTATGAATGCAGGTCTGCTTCTGTATGCAGAACACCTTCAGCTCCGACTATTTTTTCAAATTCTTTTGCCAGTTTTGCATTGGACATTATATTTGCTCCTGTCTTAAAAATGAACTCATTATGAATATATAATTAACACCATTCTACACTTTTTTAATATCCCGGCCGGCGATGGCTCCGACCGGGATATTAAATCAAACTAGAACAGGTGAGGTAAAAATACGAAGGACATGAGACATGCAACTACGCCGACAACAAGACCGTAAAGCAGGAAAGGCCATACAGTACGTCTAAGAATAGCGCCTTCCATGCCGGACAATCCGACAACCGCACAACCGGCAACGATGTTATGGATACAAATCATGTTACCCATTGCTCCACCGACGCCCTGTGCTGCAACGATAATCTGATGAGGCAGATTCAGAGTTGAAGCTACGCCCCACTGGAATTCTGCAAAAAGAAGATCGGAAACAGTGTTTGAACCTGTGATGAAAGAACCGAGTCCACCAACAAAGGATGCAAACATAGGCCATGTCTGACCGGCAAGACCGGAAACAGTTTCTGCCAATGCAAGAGGCATGGACAAATAATTGTTAGGGTTAAGAGCCGCATCAACAATACCGGAACCCTTAAAGATAGAAACGATTGAAACAGCAAAGAACAATGCGATTGTAGGGCTCTTCATCTTAGCGATAGCTTCTTTCCAAGCAAGAGCAGCTTTATCGCCGGGAATTCTGTGAATGAAGATCGTAAGGATAGCTACAAGAGCAAAAGGAATAGTACCTGGGAGATATAGATATTTAATAGAAGCATTTACACTTTCAAAACCAAGGATGTTTGTGAAAGGAATAGATACACCGGCAAGCATGCCCTTGAGACCGAGTTCAGGAATACGGGTAACAACAAGGATCAAACCGATAAGAACATAAGGAGTCCATGCACGGAACTGGCTCATGTGAGCTTTGAATTCTCCGCCGTTTTCAGCAGAAACAGAACCGGTCCATTCAGCATCCCACTCAGACATAGGTCCGAAAGACCATGAAGTGGAAGGCATACAGAAACCATTTTTAGCTCCAACAATGATAATACCAAGACCGACAAGACCACCGATGAGAGATGGGAATTCTGGTCCTACAAGCCATGCAGTCAAAAGGTAGGGAACTGAGAATGCAGTTGAAGAGAACAAACAGAATTTCCATGCTCCGAAACCTTCACTCCAGCAACGGTTCTTACCGAAGTATCTGGTCATGAAACCGAGCATAAAGATAGGCAGGATATAGATCATAGGAAGATGCATCAAAGTTGCCCACTGACTGACCAACTTATCAAACATTTCCATTGAGCTGAAATTAACACCGGGAGCGCCGGTAGCTACTGCTGTTTCAACAAGTCCGGTGAGGTACTTGAAACCGATGATGACAGGTGTTCCAACAGCTCCGAACGTTACCGGGAAGGAGTTGAAAACCAGACACATAACAACGGCTGCGAGTGGCGGGAAACCGAGACTTAAGAGGAGCGGTGCGGCGAGAGCTGCCGGAGTACCGAACCCTGCTGCGCCTTCAATAAATGCGGCAAACATGTACCCGATAATCAGAACCTGAATACGCGGGTCACGAGTGATTCCCTGAAAACCATACTGAATGGTTTCCATACCACCACTGTATTTCAGCGTATAAAGAATAATAATAGCACCGAAAACAATGATTAAAATACCAGTTGCAGTTACAAAACCTTGCAAAGTAAGCGCAGCAACATAAGCAGCTGGAAGATTCCAGACAGCGATTGCGCCGATAGCACAGGATAACCATGCAACCGGCATTGCTTTAGTTGCAGGCCAACGCATACCAACCATTAAAATCAGGGCAAGAGCAATCGGAACGAGTGCTACAAGAGCTAGAATTCCTACAGTCATGTTTCCTCCTTAAGCAGAAAAAATCGAAGTTTGTTATTATGCTTTGATGAAACAGCTTCATCGTACCACATATGCATAATAAAATCTCATTCTTTTAAAGTCTTTTGAATGACTCCCTCCCAACCTTCTACGAAACACCTTCAACCTCGCAGAAAAAGGGATGTTTGCGGGTGGACTAAGAGCTGTCCACCCGCAAACGGTGGGGTTTTTATTCGCTTTCGCTGGAACCAGCGTCAGCCATATATTTTAAAATATCGTAGCGTTCGTTGTAATCTTTCTCGATTTTCGCACGATATTTTTTTGATGCTTCTGGGTTGGTACGTTCCAGCAATCCGTAACGGTTTTCACCAGCCATGAATTCCTGCATTGTTCCGTCAGGAGCTTTAGATTCAAGGATGAAAGGATTCTTACCTTCATCAGCAAGAAGCGGATTGTAGCGGTAGAGAGGCCAGTAACCGCTGTCTACAGCCAACTTCATTTCAAGCTGAGTTTTGCCCATACCCTTTCTGATTCCCTGGTTGATACAAGGCGCGTACGCGATGACCAAAGAAGGACCGGGGTATGCTTCAGCTTCCTGAACAGCTTTCAGGAACTGCTGTTTGTTAGCTCCCATGGAAACGCAGGCAACATATACATAACCGTAGGTCATCGCGATGCGACCAAGGTCTTTTTTACCTGTGCTTTTACCGGAAGCAGCAAACTTAGCGATGGATCCGAGCGGTGTTGCTTTAGAAGCCTGACCACCGGTGTTTGAGTAAACTTCGGTATCCATTACGAAGATATTGATATCTTCACCGGATGCGAGGACGTGATCCACGCCGCCGAAACCGATGTCATATGCCCAACCGTCACCACCGAAGACCCAGAAGGACTTCTTAGTGAACAATTCTTCCATGTCAGCAATTTCGAAAAGAAGATCTGTCTGAGGAGCAGCGAAAAGATTTTGAAGAACCTTTTTACCGAACTCTTCTGAGAGAGCAGCGTTCTTGCGGTTGTCCAACCATCCCTGCATTGCTTCTTCCAGCTCGGCAGGAACACCTTCGCTGATAGCTTCAGTTACGAGGTCTGCAAGTTTTTCACGGCGATGCGAAATACCCATTTCGATACCAAAACCAAACTCTGCAGCATCTTCAAACAGTGAGTTGCCCCATGCAGGACCATGACCGTTCTTGTTTGTGCAGTAAGGAGTAGTCGGAGCAGATGCACCCCAGATTGAGGAACAACCTGTTGCGTTCGCAATAACCATGCGTTCGCCGAACAGCTGAGTGAGAGCTTTAACGTAGGGGGTCTCACCACAACCGGCACATGCACCGGAGAATTCCATAAGAGGACGCTGGAACTGACTTCCTTTAACGGAAGATCTGCTGACCAGGTCATCTTTTTCAGGAATAGTCTGCGCAAAAGTAAGGTTAGGAATTTCAGTCGGAGCCTGAGTTGCAAGAGGTTTCATAACCAGTGCTGTTTCCTTTGCAGGACAGATATCAACACAGTTACCGCAGCCCAGACAATCCTGAGAATAAATCTGCATGCGATACTTAAGGCCGCTGAGTTCTTTGCCCTTGGCAGCAATAGTTACAAAACTTTTCGGTGCTCCTTCCAGTTCTTCTTCAGCAGCGAGAACAGGACGGATTGCAGCGTGCGGACAAACAAATGCACACTGGTTACACTGAATACAGTTTTCAGGAAGCCACTGCGGAACATTTACTGCTACGCCGCGCTTTTCAAACTGAGAAGTGGAAAGAGGGAAGAGACCGTCTGGTTCAAAAGCGGAAACAGGCAGGTTATCCCCTTTTTGGCCCAATATAGGACGAACAACATCAGTAATGAAGTCGGGTTCATCTGTGACGGTCTCTTCTGTATCAGTGAGGTCTTTCCAAGAATCAGGATAGGTAACTTCGACAAGGTTTGCGACAGCCTGATCGACTGCTGCATTGTTCATATTAACAATCTTGTCGCCTTTTTTACCGTAAGCTTTTTTGATGGATTCCTTAAGCAAAGCAACAGCCTGCTCAAAAGGAATTACGCTGGAAAGCTTGAAGAATGCAGTCTGCATGATCATATTAATACGACCACCAAGACCTGCAGCAGCAGCGATTTTAACAGCATCTATTGTGAAGAACTTGAGGTTCTTTTCAGCAATGGTGCGGCGCATGGAAGCTGGAAGTTCTTTTTCCATATCTTCTGCGGACCAAGGTGAGTTGATAAGGAAAGTTCCGCCATCTTTAATGCCTTCAAGAAGGTCATAAAGGTGAACGTAGCTTGAGTTATGACAAGCAATGAAGTCCGCGCTTGTTACCAAGTAGGTGGACTGAATCGGTTTGTCACCGAAACGCAGATGAGACATGGTGATACCGCCAGACTTCTTAGAGTCGTAAGCGAAGTATCCCTGTGCGTACATATCAGTGTTATCACCGATGATTTTAATAGCCTGCTTATTAGCACCGACAGTTCCGTCAGCTCCGAGTCCCCAGAACTTACACTGTACAGTTCCTTCAGGAGTTGTATCGAGAGAAGCACCCATATCAAGTGATGTGTGAGCTACGTCGTCTTCGATTCCAACGTTGAAGTGGTTCTTAGGACCGGTTGCTTTCATGTTGTCGAAAACAGCCTTGACCATGCTAGGTGTGAATTCCTTAGAACCGAGACCGTAACGGCCGGCAGTAATAACAGGAGCTTCACCGCGTTCCATGAAAGCAGTACAAATATCCTGATACAAAGGATCACCAATAGCGCCAGGCTCTTTTGTACGATCAAGAACAGTGATATTTGTGGTAGTAGCAGGAAGAACCTGCATGAAGTATTCAGAGATGAAAGGACGATACATGCGAACTTTAACAAGTCCGATTCTTTCGCCCTGAGCAATCAGGTGGTTGACAACTTCTTCGATTGCTTCACAACCGGAACCCATTGCAACAATAACTCTTTCAGCTTCAGGATGTCCTACATAATCAAAAGGCTTGTAGTAGCGACCGGTGAGATCACCGACTCTCTTCATGCACTTAACGACTACTGAAGGAACCTGCTCGTAGAAAGGATTACAAGCTTCACGTGTCTGGTAATAAATATCGGGGTTCTGAGCTGTTCCGCGAATAGACGGATTCTCAGGACTCATGCCTCTGGCGCGGAAATTCGCAACAGCTTCCCAGTCCATGAGTGCTGCCATATCTTCATAATCGATGACTTCAATCTTCTGAATTTCATGAGAAGTACGAAATCCGTCAAAGAAATGCATGAATGGAACACTGGACTCAATTGAAGCAAGGTGAGAAATAAGTGCAATGTCCATACATTCCTGTACGGAGCTTGATGCCAGCATTGCAAAACCTGTCTGACGACAAGCCATTACGTCCTGATGATCCCCAAAAATAGAAAGAGCCTGCGCTGCAAGAGCACGGGCAGAAACATGAAAAACACCGGGGAGAAGCTCACCGGAGATCTTGTACATGTTAGGAATCATGAGCAGGAGACCCTGCGACGCTGTGTAGGTTGATGTAAGAGCCCCTGCAGCAAGAGCGCCATGAACTGCTCCGGCGGCACCTGCTTCAGACTGAAGCTGCTTTACATTTAAAACCTGACCGAAAATGTTTTTGCGGCCCTGTGCTGCCCATTCTTCAGCAACTTCACCCATGGTGGATGATGGGGTAATGGGATAGATGGCTGCGGTATCACTCATAGCATATGCTACGTGTGCAGTTGCAGTGTTTCCATCCATTGTCTTCATAATTTTAGCCATTAATTTCGCTCCTTAGAGATTTGATGAAACAACCTCATCGAGTTAAGACTTTGTTTTGAGCCTGAATGCAGGCATAAGATTGAATACTCAACTAACCACTACTCAAATTTTATGCCAAACATAGAATATTTATAAAAATCTAATATAAACAAACACTTAGCAATCAAACAGACTTAGAATTGGAATAACCACTCAACACCAGTCCTAAAAACAGGACAAGAAAACAATTAATAACGAAAAAAAACATTCACAAACTGCCATATAATCACATTTATTTACCTAAAAATTCTATAAACACCTATAAAGACACAAAAAAAGCCCTGTCTTAAAAACCAGACAGGGCTTGTCCTAAAAAACGGACTAATGCTTACATTATATTTTATTAACTAATAACTAATCTCATATTTTTTAAGCAAAGCATAAAAGTGCGAACGAGAAAGACCAGAAACACCTAAGATAACGGACGTTTCTCCACTATACCTAGTTAATAGTTCTTCAAGATACCTTTTCTCGGCAAGTCCCTTAAAAACTTTTAGAGATGGCAATTCACTCAAAAAAAGATCTGAAACAGTCGCTGAAACAACAGAATCAATTGACGTGTCCACTTTTTCAGACTCTTCCATTGTTTCGTAATCCAGTCGTCCTTGATCACGAATTACAACGGCTTCAGTTTTTTTAAGATTAGATTTTGCCATTTTAATTCTTAAATTATCTGATAAATGCATGGCATAAATAGTATTCCCACTGCCGCATGCAATAAAAGCCTGCTCTACCACATTGAACAATTGACGGACGTTACCGGGCCATTCATAATTTTCTAAAACATCATAAAAGTCAGAATTGGCAACTTTGGGAGGGACTCCGTACTGAGTGCGAAGCCTTCTCAAATGAAAATCAGTAAGTTCCAGTATGTCACCGCTTCTATCCCTTAACGGCGGTAAAGTGATATGAATAGTCTGGATGCGGTATAAAAGATCCTGACGAAATTCGCCCTTGGCAACCATCGCCTCAAGATTTCTATTTGTAGCAGCTATCAATCTGAAATCACTTTTAAATTCTCTATTTTCTCCGACCGGACGATACGTTCTTTCCTGCAAAACTCTCAAAAAAGATTTTTGCACGGAAAGAGACATCTCCCCTACTTCGTCAAGAACCAGAGTGCCTTTATCTGCTAAAGGAACTAGCCCCTTACGGTCTGCCTGCGCTCCTGTGAACGATCCCCGCTTATGCCCGAACAAGGTGCTTTCAACCAGATTTTCGGTAAGCGAAGCACAATCCACAACAATAAAATTATTTTGTGCGCGTCTGGAATTATCATGAATTGTACGGGCGAAAAGCTCTTTACCTGTACCGGTTTCACCCGTTACCAGCACATTTGCATCAGAGCCTGCCGCATGAGCTACAAGATCATAACAACTTTTTATTTCGGGACTTTTACCGACAATATTATCTAAATTAAGGGCGACCCGTTGAGCTTTATTTTTCTTCTCATTGTGAAAAGCCAAAGCCCTGCTCATGGAAAGAGATATCTGCTTAATTGATGAAGGTTTAACAAGGAAATCCCATGCCCCGCCCTGTATAGCGAGTTCCGCACCGTCATCATCACCCTTTCCGGTAAGAATAATAACTTCCGGAGAACCTGATGAACCCTTTATGCGCGGCAGAAAATCCAGCCCGTTTCCATCCGGTAAAGAAATATCTAAAAAAACGAGATCAAAGGCAACTCTCTCAACTTTATCCATACCGCTGGACAAAGTATGAGCATAATCTCCTTCGTGACCCGATCGAACAATAAGACTTTCAATTGTTTCGCAAACCTGCACATCGTCATCTATTATAAGAATTCTACCCATCATTTTTCTCCGTGGACAATAGAACTTCTCTAATAGCATCCGCAATTATGTTCTTACTGTATGGTTTCATTAGGACTTTCCTGACATTTTTTACTTCAGACGCGAAGTTTAAGAAATTCCTTCTCCCTGAGACGATAAGCACCGGAATAGCCGGTGCAACATTCTGAATATCTTTGGCAAGGTCCAAACCGTTAGCTTCCGGCATATCATAATCAGTTATGATCAAATCGAATTGATGAGGGTCTGCACTGATTAATTTGAACGCCTCAGCAGGTGATGATAGAGCTTTAACGGTATATCCGAGACTTTCCAATATCCTAGGTGTTGTTTCGAGCTGATCTTCATCATCTTCAACAAAAAGTATACTTTCCTGCCCAAGGTGCAAAGGCCCATAACTTTTATTATCCAAATTTCTAATTTGACTTGTAACAGGCAGATATATTTCGAAACTTGTTTTAACATTCGGAGAACTATGTACACTTGTACCGCCACCATGTCCCTTTATTAACCCGTGGACAACTGCGAGTCCAAGCCCGGTTCCCTCAGCTTTACCTTTGGTCGTAAAAAATGGATCAAAAATCTTATCCAATATTTCCACAGGAATGCCCGGACCATTATCTGAAATTGCGAGTTTAAGATATTTCCCTGATTTAACTCGCATAAACTGTCCCTGCTCATCATCAACATCTACAGTTCTAAGAGAAACCTCAATATGCCCCCCACTATCCCTGATAGACTGAAAAGAATTGGTACACAGATTCATTATTACCTGATGAATCTGTGTAGGATCAGCCATGATTAACGGGACATCTTCAGAAACATTCGCCGTAACCCGAATATTTCTTGGCAGGGAAGCTTTAATAAAATCGACAGTTTCGCGAACAACATCACTAATATCTGTAGGTTTAAAACCTTCCTGTGAAGGACGGCTGAACGTCAAAATCTGCTTAACAACACGGCTTCCGCGCTGAGCGGCTTTTACAGCTCGATCTAAATCTTTCCAAGTGATGGTTCCTTCTTTCACGTCATTCATCGCGAGTTCAACCGAATTTATGATGGAAGTAAGGATGTTATTGAAATCATGAGCAATACCACCGGCAAGAGTCCCGATTGCTTCCATCTTTTGCGATTGAAGAAGTTGCTTTTCAAGATTAACTCTACGCGTAACATCCTGGGCCGTTGAAAGAGTTCCTACAACATCCCCTTTTTCATTATAAAGTGGAACCTTATTAATATCCAACCAGACAGCATCACCACCTTCACGCGTCATTGCCCAACTGATGCGTAAACGCTGTTTCCCTGTTTCAATAACCTGCTTATCCCATTTAGCGGCTTCCTCTGCAAACTCCTTGTCAGGCTTGAGTACGGAATCATCCAAACCGATGATTGCCGAGGGAGAACCCATTTCAAAGAAATCAGTAAAAGAGCTGTTTGCCCCGAGATACCGCTGACTTTTATCTTTCCAGCAAATTTGTAGGGGTATGGTATCCATAAGAATTTCCTGAAAAGACAACTGTGCCTTAATTCTTTTTTCAACCCTTCTGCGCTGTAAAATAGAAATAACCAGAAAAATTAAAATAATACTGAGCACAAACAAGGAAACTATAATTGTCCAGAAAACCTGTTTGTTCAGCTTATAAAAATAGTCAGGCCCATTAATAATAATGCTGTCTTCGGGCAAAAGTGTTTGATCTATATTGAACTTTTTCAGGATATTATAATCGAACATATAATATTCATTCGTACCCAAGACTACTTTCTGTCCGGGCATCTGACCTGTCTGCAAGACCTCGACAGCCATTTTAGCGGCCTGCCGTCCTTGATCCTGCCCCGAAAGAAGTTTCCCCCCGACTATGCCATGTCCAAGAAGAAATTCCCATACGCTGAAAACCATAACCGGAGAGTTATCTGATATAATCTGAAGGACTTCTTCCGCTGTATATAATTCACCGTGAGCTCCTTTATAAAAAGGAGTAAAAAGAAGAATCTCATTGCGATCCATGCCACGAGACCTCTTGAGCAGTTCAGCCAAGGTGAGATCATTCCAATATTCAAAGGTTAACCGGCCGGCGAACAGCGGTGCAGCTGTTTCTATCTGATGAACTATTGCTCGAGATGTTACGGAATTATCTCCGACAACTGTAACTTTTTTAATGTCATGATTAAACGTAAGAGCAAGATTTACATTGGCTTCAATATCCGGATTTTCGAGAACTCCGCCATAGTTATTCTTTCCTTTGATAAGATCAGGTTTAAAATCATTAATACCGCAAAAAAGAACCGGAACATCAGAAAAGAAACTATCCTGATATTTAAGCATGAAATTCAGCGCCGCATTATCCGAAACAATAATCGCCGACAAATTGTAACCTTTATATTTGAAAGCATAATAAGAATGCAGAATTTCCATAAATTCTTCACCCTTAAACCGCTTTGTATCCATATATTCAATATGCAGATCAATATTCAGATTGCTATCATTTAAAACTTCTCTGACACCATCCAGAATATCATCTGACCATGCGTAGCCATTCTGATAAGAATTGAGAAAAAGAACATTTCTTTTCTCACTTTCAGCCATGGATAACGTCGCTGAAAAAATCATTATAAATAGTGCAAATGCAGTGACTAAATATCTCACTTGTATTGCTCTCCGGTTTATTTAAATATTAGAAGCAACTGAAAATTAATTTCGATGTTTCCTACCATACAAAAACTATACCGCAATAGCCATCCTAATACCTTAGAGCACCCCAACAGCTTAAAAAAAAATCTAAAAACAAATAACAAGTCCTATGCAGCCGTTGGTAAAGACAGTGTTAAAAATAGCAATTAAAACTCTTTGTAATTGTTGAACTTTATTTTGTATTTTACAATTTATCTTGTTATTTATGAGTCTTAACTAAATTATTATATTACTAAGTATTACAGATAGATTTTGCTTTCATGCTATTTTATTTCAAATAGGCATTGTCTTGCCACCTCAGAAGAGTTATATTCTAAATATAAAGATATAACCATTCAGCAAAGGGAGGACTTATGAAAAAGACAACACCAATCCCAACTCCACAGAAAAAGATTAGCACCAAAGTTGACCCAAAGGTCAAAACAACTCAGGAAAAATGTGAAATATTCGTGCTCACAAATGAAAACTGGAATGTTCAGCAGGATGATCGGGCAAATATTATGAGTGCTGATTTTCATCAAATGGAATCTGCAAGGAACACTAAATCAGCATGAAAAAAAATCGACAACAAAAAACCATTAATCTATTGGAGCTGAAAATAATAAAAAAAAGCACACTTAACTAAGTCAAGTGTGCTTTTTTTATTTATAAGGGCTGATTAAACCTACAAATTACTCTTAATCCTTGAAAGAATTCTTGATGAAGCCTGCTCATCACCTAACATACCATACCTGACTGAAACTTCAGTAACTCTGGAAGAAATGCTCTTCATGTCAATGTATATTGTAGTGTCAACATCAATAGCCTTAATCGATGCGTCACTTATCCTCTTCTCATTACTCTCAATTTTTAAACCAAGTCCCTGACAAGCTTTCAATGTAGCCTGATAAGTAGAGCTTAAATTGGCATTATATTGGCGTTTTGCCTGACCTGCTACATAGGCGTAAGTTCCACCTGCTGCTGCTCCGCCGAGTAAAACAGCGCCGCAACCTGAAAGAGACAAGGCCATCAAGGTACACAGAAAAAATGTGGTGATCTTCTTTGCAATCATTATTAATCTCCTAATTTTGAATTCATATTTTTATTACAATCAACTTAAGAACGAATATGGACTACGACATTGTTCCAGTCAACTGCGGATAGACAATGTGCCGAAGGCTTAACAAAAACAACTATAATCAACACAAAAAAAGTGCGATCAAAAATACCGACCGCACTTATATATTAAATACATTTTAAATTATAAAATATTATTTTCGCGAAGTTCATTTAAAACTCTAACCTTGCTGAAAGGCTTCACTATATAACAACTGGCGTAACCTTTAAAAAAGGCCTGACTCACATTTTTAGTATCGTTAAGACAAGTAATCATAACAAGTTTGAACTCATCAGGCCCTTCAATCCCCCGCTGGAGCTCAAAATCGCGAAGTTTTTTTGTCGCAACGTGTCCATCCATTTCCGGCATCAGGATATCCATAAAAACCGTATCAAACGGATCACTATCCTCAACAGCTTTCTTAAATATATCCAGAGCTTCTGTTCCGTTAAACACAGCTTCACAACGAGCATACGGTGACAAAAGTTGCGTCAGATACATATGGACGGTTTCATCGTCATCAATAATAAGAAACCTCATAACCCCTCGCTTCAACCGTTCCCGATTTTAAATTAATTTATAAAAAACCCAAAAATCACTTAAATTTTTTCTATATTATAGCAAATAGATTTGTATAGCAATAATGAATCCTAAACAAACAACTGTAAAATACTTTTCAAAGCACTCATTAATTGAGCGATTTTAATTTTTAATATAAAAAAAGGTTCAAGACCGAAGCGTCAAATAGTGACACTTAAGCCTTGAACCTGATTAATAACGAATTAATTTTATTTTTTGAAAGAATTTAATTCAAGAAGACAGCTAGATATCGACACCCCAAGCTTTAATTACAGCCATGCCGCCCTGAGTATTCAGCACTTCATCAAAACCCAGTCCATGAAGCATAACTTGAGCTTCGTATGAGCGACCACCCGTATTACAGACGAGAACAATCTTCTTATCTTTTGGAAGTTCTTTGAAGCGGGCAGGAATTTCACCCTGAGGGATATTGTGCCAATACTCGGGATACTTCTCGAGAAACGGTTCAGCATCTGCGTGTTCGCGAACATCAAGGAAACAGTAATCACCGCATTCACGGTCAGCCCAGTATTTAGCGAAAACATCAGGACCATGTCCGTAATTCATGCCGGCAAGAGCGTTATCCGCCATATTTGCGATGGCGTTAAGCACATCCATTGCTGATGAGAAAGGCGGTGAATAAGCTACTTCAAGATTGCTTACATCTTCGATGGTAGGCTTGAATTTCATCATACCGGCAACAGCATTGATACGTCCGACCATTGCATCTCCGCTGGAGGCATAACCCTGCAATCCAAGAACCCGGCGAGTGGATTTATCAACGGTCATTTCCAGAATCATCATATCCCTAACAGGATAAAAATGTGCTCTGTCAGCCATGATCAGCATTACACTGACAGCATCAAAGCCGGCCTGTTTAGCAGAAGCGAGACTTAAACCGGTACCCGCGATAGATTTTTCGAAAAGCTTAACAACAAACGATCCGGCAGCGGCAGGAAAAGCTTCATTGCGTCCCGCAAGATTACTACCGATAACACGCCCCTGTCTGTTGGCCATGGACCCCATGGGCAGATAAAAAGGAGAATCATCGACAGCATTTTTAATTATTACACAGTCACCACCTGAAAAAATATCAGGATCGGAAGTACGCATAGTTTCATCAACAAGAATTCCACCACGCTCGCTGCAATCAAGTCCACACTCGCGTGCAAGCTTGTCATTAGGAAGAACGCCGGCTGAAATAATTACGATATCAGCTTCTATAGTTCCGTCAGGAGTTACAACCCGCTCAACTTTGCCGTCGCCCTCAATACGGGTAACAGTCTGTCCGAGTTTAAATTCAACGCCCTGCTCCTGCATATGATTCTGACCCATCTTAGCAAGCACAGGGCTGACCATGCGGGGTAGAATTTGATCGAAAATTTCAACAACAGTTGTTTCAATTCCCCACATATCAGAAAAAGCATCCGCCATCTCAAGGCCGATAAATCCAGCACCGACAACAACGGCTTTACTGAACTTGCCCTGAGTGATGCCTTGTTTAATCTTTTCGGCATCGTGCATATTACCGACGTAATATACATTTTCCAGATTTTCACCGGGAAGATTTAATTTACGGGGAGTAGCTCCGGTACCGATTACCAATTGATCGTAATCAAGCACACTCTTATCGCCCGTTTTCAAGTTCGTGATATGAACCTGCTTTTTATCGCGATCTATTTTAGTGGCTTCCGTACTGGAAAGGACCTCAACACCTTTGATATCTTTGAAAAAGGGTTCATCCCTCACCATATGAAAGGCAGTGGCACGAAGAGCACTTGCTTCCGAAACATCACCTGAAACAAAGTAAGGAATTCCACAACCGCCGTAAGAAAAAACATCATCTCTGTCGATGAGTGTTACTTTGGCATCCTGTCTGAGTCGTTTAAAACGACAAGCCGCTTTAGGTCCAAGTGCTACAGCACCTATGACAACTACATGTTCTGACATGATCAAACCTCTGATTTTCAATTAACTTAACTTCTAAAAAAACTATACCTAAAAGGGAGGTATTCTCTTTATTTCTTAAATGCAAGAAGAGGTACAGATTATAAAAATCTGTACCTCCTTAATAAATAACCAATTAACTAAATATTACATTACGCTCTGGCAATGAAATCCTTTAAACCTGCGCCTAAACGCTTAATCCCTTCAACGATGCGTTCTTCATCGGAATTTGAAAAATTAAGACGAAGAGTATTTTCACCGCTGTCATCAACATAAAAAGGACGACCGGGAACAAAAGCAACTTTATTTTTTATAGCTTCATCAAAAAAGTCCATAGCAGACAGAGATTCCGGAAGAGTCGCCCACAAAAACATTCCGCCCTCAGGTTCGGTTATTTTGACCTCGGCCGGAAAGTATTTTTTGATACTTTCAACCATAACATCTCTCTGTTTACCATAACGTTCTTTGATCTTTTCTATATGATCATCCAGAACATTATCAGTAAGATAGCGATGCATTACACGCTGAGCAAAAGTGCTGGTGTGCAAGTCCGAAGCCTGCTTGGCAATAATCAGTTTGTCGCGCATTTCGCCGCCGCAAACCATCCAGCCGAGCCTGAATCCAGGGGCCGCAACTTTAGAGAAAGATCCGAGTAAAATTCCACCTTCGTCAAGGTATCCTCTGACAACAGGAGGATGAGATTCTCCCCTGAACCGGAGTTCACCGTATGGATCATCTTCAATAAACAGAGTATCGCGTCCTTTCATAAGCTTAGCGACGCCTGCTCTTTTCTCGGCGCTATAGGTCAATCCCGAAGGATTCTGAAAATTTGTTACAGCATAAAACATTTTGACCTTATCTTGATTTAAAGCTGCTTCCAGCTCCGCAAGATTAGGTCCGTCCGCTTCAAGATCAACAGTAATAAAATCTGCCTGAAACATTGAAAAAGACTGAATTGCTCCAAGATAACCGGGACGCTCAATAATGACCTTGTCTCCGGCATTAAGAAGAACTTTACCAAGCAGATCTAGACACTGCTGTGAACCGGAAGTAATGAGAATTTCATCAGGACTGACATCAATTCCCTTCTTTTCCTTATAGCGAGCAGCAATATACTCACGCAGTGGAAGGTAACCTTCAGTCGTTGAGTACTGTAAAGACTGTGGTCCTGAATCTTGAAAAACACCAACTGCGGCAGCTTCAAGATCAGCAACAGGAAATAATTCCGGGTTAGGTAAACCGCCAGCAAAAGAAATAATAGATGTATCTTCAGTGACTTTGAGTATTTCACGAATGAAAGATCTGTGGACAGTAGACATCCGATCGGCAAACTTAACAGGCATCCGAGCCTCCTTGAAAACCATAACGCCACAATCTAAAGCATGTATTCCAGAAACCCAGTTCATGCCTTTCAGAAACCGTTCCCGAAAGAATTGTCAGCAAGTTGGTGCATTTAAAGGGACATTTCGATTTAATAATCAAAAGAAGAAACATCCTACTTATTTTTTTAGGGAACACAAGCAACAAAATGCACCTATATATAGAATACAGGTGCACTTTTTTTATTCACTCATGATAATAAGTAGTTACAACCTTAAAATACGTATTATAATCAGCTTATTTTAAAAAATCAGTCCTGATACGGAAGAGACGAGTGATGTAAAACAATCTTTAAGGCTCCGGACTCATCCCTTATATATCCAAATGTATACTCAACTTTTGCGGTGTTCCCTTTTGTATCTGTGAAAAGATATTCCCCCATGGCAATGGCCATATCACCGTGCATATACATTTCATCATTATGAAATTTAATATCAACCCAAGGCGCCAAGGCAAACCCCTTATCTTCCAGATATTCTGAATTATCCCCTATAAAATAGGAAAGAGCCCCTTCTTTTGAAACCCGAAATGGATGAATTTTGGCTTTGGTCGGCTTAAATAAGACTATGCCTTTTTCATAATTATACGCATAAAGTTGATTAATCAGATTTTGCGCAGCTTTTTTATAATCTCCGCCATTGGAATGAACCGCTCCGACATTTATCAGCATATCCGCCCATTGCTTTTGCGCATTTTCAACTTCCGCAACTGAGATCGGATCTTGAATCGTAACTTCATTTTTTGAGCAACCTGCTACGAATAAAAAGCAAAACATAACAGCAACTAAAACTAATCTGCAACAATACCGGCTTTTATCACGGGTCATAATACTTCTCCTTTAAATAGAGGTAAATTTCAGAGATATAACAATCACCTCAAGAATTATAACCCAAATATAACAAGTACGGCTACCCATAATTAAAAAAGACATTTCTCCTTACAAAAGGAAAGGGAGAGCGGCATAACCGCCCTCCCTTTCTAAGGCTGGGTAATAAGGAGATGGGAGCTAATTATCCATTTGATTTTCAATCCATTCTCTGACTTCTTCATTTACGGGATAATTTCCCTTTAATCCGCCCACTGACTTTCTGAATCTTTCTGCTATACCCTTAGGCAGATCAATACTAAGCAACTCGCGGGCTTCTTCCGAATTTCTGCGGACAAAAAGTACTCTCGGCTTTTCATCCCACATATAAACGGTGAAATAATTTGTGTAATCGTTCTTTGAAGTTACCGGAGGGAACTTGCTATCCCATGGGTGGTTACCCCACTCCAAATATAACATCACGGCATCTTCCGGAGTCATGTCCCAATCAATGTCCCAATTTCTGTATTCTCTTAGGCTTCCCATAACCGTCTCCTTATTAAACTGTTAGCTCTTTTTCCATCAACCTTGATTAAATAGTAACAATTACTATTAGCAAGTCAAGGATAAAAAGAACTTTAATTTAAAGCTGTCTTAAAGTAACAGCTGGGAATCAGTACAAACATTGCTTTTACCACTTATAATTAATGAATAAACCAGACTTATCTCAAATTATGGAAAATAAAGCTTACCCCGTCCCTAAAGAGGCACAAAGAACTGAAAGTATAATTAAGAAGAGTAAATTTATTTGCGATATCTGCCGCGTACAAAGTAAAGATGAAGCAAAAGCGTTCATTGCTGCCGTAAAAAAAGAATTCCCGGATGCCAGACATCACTGCTCCGCTTTTATCGCCGGCCCCTCGCAGACCGGAGACATGGGAATGAGCGATGACGGAGAGCCGCAGGGAACAGCCGGAAAACCGATGCTGCAAGTCCTGCAAGGCAGCGGAATCGGAGATATTGCCGCGGTTGTTACAAGGTACTTCGGAGGAATCCTGCTGGGCACAGGAGGGTTGGTCAGGGCTTATTCAGGAGCAGTACAACAAGGACTTGAATCACTCGAAATTGTAATGAAAGTCCCCATGCGGATTGTAACACTTGAAATAAGTTACGCGCAGGAAGGAATGCTGCGCCGCATGCTTGAAGGCTTTACAGCAAAAATAGAGGAACAAACCTTCGGAACGGACATTACTTTTACTTTAATTATGCCATCAAACCGGGTGGAAGAATTTACAAAGACTATCATTGAAGAAACAAACGGAACTGCTGAGCTTTTAATCGAAGATGAAGATATTTGGATTTAATTTACCCTGAAAGAGCCTCATTCTTTACTCTAACACGATTTTATGATTACGTTCATAAGTAGACACCACAGATTCAACAAAATATGCGTCATTAAATAGGCTCAATATATAAAATGAAATCCAAAAAAAATACTGCTTGCTGCGGGATATACTGTCCTGATTGTATTCATTACAAAAACAAATACAGCGTATATGCCCTTCTGCTGAAAGAGCACCTTATAGAGATTAACTTCGATAAATACGCAAAAATAAAAAGCCCCTTCGGTGAACAATTCCAAAAATATGATGAATTTGAAGAGGTTTTAAATGCGCTTGCCGGCACAGAATGCAATTGGGCTTGTCGAGTAGGCGGCGGATGTTCCGGCGTTCCGTGTAAAATAATGGAATGCTGTTTTTCTAATGAATACGAAGGATGCTGGGATTGTCCTGAAGTGGAAGGATGTGATAAATTTGATTTTCTGGCACCCCGATGCGGTCAGATGCCAAAGAACAATATCAGGAAAATACAAAAATTCGGTTTACAGCACTGGATAGAACATAGAGATAATTTTTACATCTGGCAAAAATAGTCATTAATAAAAAAGACCGCAGGAGGTTACTCCCACGGCCTATATATCCAAATCAAACTATAGACTGTTATTCTTTGTCCGGTGACCAGTTAGGATCAAGGTATTTGTCTGGATTATAAATACGCCAGTCGCGGTGATTATCTTTATATTTGGTGTCTGCACCGGGATAAGGAACGTACACGGTACCGTCGCTCTCATCTTTATTTTTCTGCATATCTGCCGTAGCTAGATTTTCCATAATGAACTCCCGTAACTTGAAAGTTACTTATAAAAACTTCTATTTCGAAAACCACCTAATAGACTTATCAGATCAGGTCAAGAGCCGATTTTTGCAAATTTATTTTTTTTTAAAAATGAAAAAACTCCCGACAGGAGCAACCTGCCGGGAGTTTTTTCATTCAAATTGTAGCGCTTACTTCTATTTTTTAAACATCTGCTTAATTGCTACAATCCCCATCTTACGACGGAGATAGCTAAGCTGATTCATAAGTGGCAGATTTTTCGGGCAGACATCTTCACAGGCAAGCAGCCCCATACATCCGAAAATCCCTTCGTCGGAACCGATTACATCAAAGTATTGTTTATCCGTACGCTTATCGCGGGGATCAACAACAAAACGACCTAAACGATTGAGAGCCGCCGCCCCCATAAAGTCATCACGCAGACGGGCGGTACCGCAAGCAGCGACACAACATCCGCATTCGATACAACGATCAAGTTCATAAACATCTTCCGCAACATCATTTTCCATAGGATCTTCAATTGCGTTGGCGTCAAAAACTTTATCTGTATGAATCCATGATTCAACCTTATTATACATAGACCTGAACCATGTTCCGGTATCAACTGACAAATCTCCAACCAGCTTAAAGACCGGAAGAGGTGTGAGAGTTATTTCCAGAGGAAAGTCTTTAGTCTTGGTATGACAAGCAAGTCCCGGTCTACCGTTGATAACCATTGCACAGGAACCACAAATACCTGCACGGCAACAGAAATCAAACTGCAATGAACCATCCTGTTCTTCACGGATACGATTCAGAGCAATAAAAAGGGTCATGCTGTCAGTTTCTTCCAGAATGTATGATTCCATATGAGGTATGGATTCAGGATTCTGAGGATTAAATCTGAATATATTGAATTTAAGCTGTCTTGCCACGGCTAGCTTTCCTCCTTGCTGTCTGCGCTGATAATCTGCATTTTACCATATCCGCGATCTCCCGGAGGAATCTCGTAGCTAGGAGTTGCATCTTCATATTCAAGAGTAGGAAGATCATCATCAGGGTTCTTCCAGTAAGCAAGAGTACGGGTGAGCCAGTCACGGTCATTACGTGCCGGATAATCTTCGCGGTTATGACTTCCGCGAGATTCCTTACGCTGCAATGCTCCATAGGCAACACAAAGGGCAAGTTTAACCTGTCCTTCAATTTTAAGTGCTGCTGAAAGTTCAGGACTTGCGCCATATCCATCAGTCTGAAGACCGACTTTTCTGGCCCGCTGCAAGGTTTCCTGAAGTGTTTCAACGCACTTGGTCAATCCTTCTTCAGTACGGAAGACATGCGCGCCCTTATCGAGTGCGTCCTGCATTGCTTCACGAACTCTATAGACATTCTCTTTACCGTTCGCACCGCTGATAATATCATCAATGCGCTGCTGCTGTTTTGCGGCAGTGCTTGATATAACGGCAGTCGGAATAGAACATTCATAGTTTTCGAGAAACTCAACAATCTTATGACCGACAATTCCGCCGGCTACTACGGTTTCCGCAAGAGAGTTACCGCCAAGACGGTTAAACCCATGCATATCCCAGCAAGCAGATTCTCCGGCTGAAAAGAGTCCTTTCAGTCCGTAAGCAGCTCCGTCTTTATTAGTACGGACTCCGCCCATGCTGTAATGCTGTGTAGGACGAACAGGAATCAACTGGTGAATAGGATCAACTCCGAGGAATGAAGTACAGATTTCGTAAACTTCACGAAGTTTTCCAGTGATGTGCTTTTCGCCGAGGTGACGGATATCAAGCCAGAGATGTTCACCGTAAGGAGAAGGAACGCCCTTACCTTCACGCATGTGATGAGTCATCCAGCGGGCGACAACATCACGGGAGGCAAGTTCGGCTTTTTCAGGCTCATAAATGTGCATGAAACGTTCTTCGTTCACATCAAGCAGAGTTCCGCCGTCACCGCGACATCCTTCAGTTACAAGGATATCGGTAGGAACGATCCCTGTGGGATGAAACTGTACAGCTTCCATGTTTCCAAGAGGAACAACGCCGGTATCGAGCACAGCGCCATGCACCCCGCCGTCACAAATGACAGCGTTTGTGGAAGCTTTGTAGATTTTACCGAAACCGCCGGAAGCAACCATGGTAGCTTTAGCAATATAAGCTACAAGCTCACCGGTACGCAGAGAACGGGCAATTGCGCCGTAACAGGTTTCGCCGTCCTGAATCAGAGCAATTGCTTCAACTTTATCATGAACTTCCACGCCAAGCTGAGCACAGCGGTTGTCCATAGTATAAAGAACAGAATGACCTGTTCCGTCAGAAACATAACAAGTACGCCATTTGGCAGTACCACCGAAGTTTCTGGCAGTAATCAGACCGCGCTTCTCTTCTTTTTCTTCTTTGTCGAACTGTTTTCCGCCCTTGAAGTATTTTGACTTACCGGGAACAACACGGTTCCACGGCACTCCCCAATCACAGAGGCGGCGCATTTCTATAGGAGCAGTGTCTGCAAATAAGCGTGCAACTTCCTGATCACATCCCCAGTCAGAACCTTTTACGGTATCTGAAAAGTGAACATCAGTGCTGTCACCTTCGCCCATTATGCTGTTGGCAAGAGCCGCCTGCATTCCACCCATTGCCGCAGCAGAGTGAGAACGTCTGGCTGGAACAATACTTAAACAGACAGCAGAAAGTCCCGCACCCGCAGCTTCAGCAGCTGCACGTTCCCCTGCAAGTCCGGCACCGATAATCAGTACGTCCTTATATATAGTCTGCATCAATCCCCCTTACGCAGTCAGGGTCATGAAACGGACAAGAGTCGCCAGACCTATACAGATGAAAACAACTGCAAGACCTGTTGCAAACCTGTTAAGTTTGCTGCGCTGATAATCTCTGATAAATCCCCACTTAACCGCAATACGATAAAGCCCTGCTACAACATGCAGAACAACAAGCGGAGCAAGTACGAGATAGAAATACAACCAAGGTCCGGACTGAACCCGGGCCGCTGAACGAGCTGCTGTGATAGGAAGATCACTTAAGACAGCCCACATGTGAATTGAACCCATGACAAGAATGAGCATTGCGGAAATAACCTGAACAATCCAAAGCCAGGTGTCCCTGTGGTGCATCATTTTGGCATGTGCCCAGATTGTTTTCTGACCTTCAAACCTGAATGGAATTTTGCGTGCAGCAAGATAAAAATGGAAGAGAAAAAGCAGAAAAAGAATCGGCCCGCCGATCTGAGCCATGTAGTTTTTTTCATACGTGTGCGCAATGGTATCCATAATATTCGTATTGATAATTACGCTTGAAACAAGACTCATATGCATAAATACAAAAATGATAAGAGCCACACCGGAACACATCTGGAGCCAATCCAAAATTGCATCACTTTTGCCCGACTTGGCAGTCGTGACTTTAGAATCGAAAGACATCAGCACCTCCGTTTAATTAAAGAAAAAAATATACCTCGCAACTGGTATTTTGGGAGAGCGATAATGTCTCTCATCACCTGTTTTGTCAATCAATCAATATTGACAACTAATTAAGTTTCTAGCTTTTTTTCTCCATGCAAAGCTTCTTTTTTACGTTTTTCGTAAAACTACACATTTATCAGCCTTGTTTTACCCCCTGAATAGGCAAAACAACTGACCATTGAGTAATCACTGCATTTTCCATTTTATTTAATTAAAAAATTAAACCTTGCCTAAACTTCCGTTGACCAATCTACCTCTCGAGCTTACTTACTATTTTATTATTTACTACAAACTGGGTTAGCCCCATATTTCAAATTTGGATTGTACTACAAAACGGATTGACACACGGGAGTTTAAAAGACATGTTCCCACATCAAAAAAACGCGGCGGTATCAGCCGCAAAAGGATTCAGAATTGAAAAGCTACCCATCATTCTCCTTCTTCTCGGAGCACTCCTAATGACTGCCGGATGCAAGATAGAGAGAACAGAACAAAGCGATAAACTGAAAGTTTCACAGAAAACCTCTGCTGAAGATTCCGCCATCAAGGAACTGAAAAAAGAAATTTCAGATGCCTTGTCTTCAGGTGACGGTCCGCACATTATCAAACTCAAAAACGGAATGAATCTTCTTATTAAAGAAGACACCAGATTTCCTCTGGTTAATGTCCGTCTGTTTGTTCATGCCGGTTCATCATATGAAACTCCTGATCAAGCAGGTATAAGTCACCTTCTGGAGCATATGGTTTTTAAAGGGACCGACAAACGCGCTCCCGGACAGACAGCTCTTGAAATCGAATCTGTCGGCGGTGACATGAACGCTGCGACAAGTTTCGACTACACAGTCTACTACGTTGAAGTGCCTGAAAATGAGTGGAAGCTCGGCATGGATATCGTCACAGATATGGCTTTCAACGCCAAAATAGATCCCGAAGAACTCAAATCTGAACGCGATGTTGTGCTTTCCGAACTTGAAAGAGGCGAAGACAATCCCGGAAGCAGAATATTCAAAACACTGCAATCAATTGTCTGGAAAGATAGCAGCTATCAGTGGCCTATTATCGGCTACCGCGAAACTGTCGAAAAAATTTCTTCCAAAGACATCCACGCATACATAGACAGGCTGTATCAGCCTCAATCAATGCTGCTGAGCGTTGTCGGTAAAATTGATCCGCAGCAGGTAGCTCTTGAAGCTGAAAAACTTTGCGGTTCTTTAGAAGCTACACAGCCGGTAGTGCCTCCCGTAAAATTTGGTGTTCCTGAAAACGGAAAAACGACTATCAAGATAATTCCCGGTAAGTGGAACAAAGTTTATATCGGCGCGGCTTTCCCTATTCCCGGTATCAGCTCAGCGAAAGTTGCAGGGCTTGAGACTCTTTGTGAACTGCTCGGCGGCGGAGAAACTTCTAAACTCTACCGCAAATTTAAATATGAAAAAAGAATGGTCGACAGCATTTCCGTTTCATCGCTGACACTTCAGCGCTCCGGCATGCTATATATCTTTGCAACTCTTGATGCGGACAAAGTAGAAGAGTTCTGGAAAGAACTTATGATCGAATTGTCTTCCATTGATTTCAATCAGTTTACCGACCGTGAAATGGAACGTGTTTCCCTGAATCTTGAAGATTCATTATTCCTGACCAAGGAAACCCTTTCGGGACTCGCTTCAAAACTCGGCTATTTTCAGTTCTTTGAAAATGGACAGCAGGCCGAAGAAAACTACCTTTACGATGTAAAAAACATTACCCGTCAGCAGCTTCAAAAGCTTTATGACGAATACTTTGTTCCTGAAAAGCTGGCATCATGCATGCTCACGCCCGAAGGATTCAAAACCACAGAACAAGATCTTGAAAAGATTGTAGCTGACAACTGGCCTGCGAAGAAAGTGACCGCCAATGAAAGCAGCGTATCCGGTCCCGGTGAGGCTTCCACCATTGAACTTGCGAACGGTAGCAAACTGGTTTTCATTCCTGATACGACCCTGCCATACACCGCAATGTCCATGTACTGGTCCGGCGGTGATGCAGATTTAACAGTAGAAGATCAGGGGCTGTCCGCGCTGGTTTCCCAGAGTTTGACTCGCGGAACCGCAAGCATGAACGCAACTGAACTTGAAGATTATGTTTCTGACAGAGCCGCCTCCATAGGAGCCTCTGCCGGACGCGAAGTTTTCGCCATAACCTCCAAGTTCCCTTCCCGTTTCACTGCCGACATGTTCCCGCTCATCAAAGAAATTCTGACTGCTCCACGATTTGCAGCCGAAGAAATAGACCGCGCTAAACAAGATCAGATTTCGTCCATTAAACGCAAAGAAGATCGCCCTGTAAGCTTAGCTTTCAGAAACATCTTTCCCTTCCTGTTTAAAAACGGAACCTACTCATATTACCACCTAGGTGTGCCTGCAAACGTTGAGAACTTCACCGAAGAAAATATCCGTGATTTCTGGGCCAAGCAATCATCCCGTCCATTTGTCATCGCAGTATGCGGAGATTATGACCGCGAAGCTCTCATGAATTTCGCCAAAGAACTTGACGCAAAACTCGTTCTCAAAGACAAGCCTGTCGAAATCCCCGTCCCTGACTGGGGAACTGACAACAAACTGGAACTCACCCTGCCCGACCGGAATCAAGCGCATCTCATGGCCATCTTTCCTATCCCGGGCATGGAAGACGAAGAAGCGACAGCAGGACTGTCTCTGCTCAGAGCGGCCCTTGCCGGACAGAGCGGACTTCTGTTCCGCGATTTACGCGATAAGCAGGGCCTCGGCTACACAGTAACCGCATTCCTCTGGCAGGCTCCCAAAACCGGATTCATGGCCTTCTACATCGGCACCAAACCGGAACAAGTGGAACAGGCAATGGCGGGATTTGAAAAAACAGTCGCCATGTTGCAAAAAGATGATCTACCGGAAAAAGAAATCCAGAGAGCTAAAAATATTCTGAACGGTGAGTACTATCAGGAACATCAAAGTCTGCTTTCACGAAGCAGAGAATCTGCAAGCTTAATTGTAAAAGGATTCGAACCTGACCTTGATCTCAAGCTCATTGAAAAAGCCGGAAAAATGAATGCGGCAGATGTCAGAGTCCTTATTAACAAATATCTGGACTGGAACAAAAAATATACGCTGACAGTCCAGCCCTAGTAAATATCGACGATATCATAGCTAACTAATTAGCTTTTAAGCCCCCGTGGAATAATAATTCTGCGGGGGCTTTTTTTTAATACAATTTGACCTTTTAGATTTTCGGCAGCTCAAGTATGCATCATCTCCGTCGATTCCCTTTCAACCCAAAAATGTTCCTTCTTGTTTTAAAAAAAAATCGGGTTATCCTGTCTAAACACATCTCTAAAAAATAGGAGAAACACCATGACTTACCCAAGGACTTTTTCCCACATCGGTATAACTGTCACGGATATTGACCAAGCAGTTAATTTTTATACCGAAGTTATGGGGTGGTATGTAATAATGCCACCAACCGAAATTCAGCAGGATGAATCTGCCATCGGAATCATGTGCAACGACGTCTTCGGCAAAGGATGGGGCAGTTTTAAAATTGCCCACCTCTCCACCGGAGACAGGATTGGTATCGAATTATTTGAATTCCCCAACTCTGAACTCCGTGAAAACAACTTTGAATTCTGGAAGACAGGCATTTTTCACTACAGTGTTCAAGACCCGGATGTGGAAGGACTCGCAGCCAAAATAGTTGCCAATGGAGGCAAGCAGCGCATGCCCGTTCGAGAATACTACCCTGGAGAAAAACCCTACCGGATGGTATATTGCGAAGACCCCTTCGGAAACCTCGTTGAGATATATAGCCACAGCTATGAATTGAATTATTCAGCCGGCGCCTACCAAAAATAATCTAACCATCAAATTCCTAACTCAAAAGCCCCTTCAGCAATATACGCTGAAGGGGCTTTTTTATTGATTGATCAGCTAAACAATGCTATTGGTCTGACCAATTGCTTAATAATTAAATTGGTAGGACCGCTTATGGATATAAAAAAACAACAAAATCCGGTTTATGAATCTGTTGCAAAACAAATCACAGAATTAATTAAATCCGGTGAATTACAACAAGGGGATAAACTCCCCTCTGAGCGTAACCTTGCTGAAAAGTTCAAAGTTTCGCGTAGTTCAGTGCGCGAAGCCATCAAAGCACTGGTCCATAAAAATTTAGTTGAAAGTAAACGAGGCGATGGAACCTACATCTGTGCTCACATCGATGCCGACATTATTGAAGCATTTACTGAAGCCTTCGCTGATCAAAAAAAACGACTGAGTGACATTTTTCAATTCAGAAAAGTAATCGAACCTCAAATTGCGGCTTTAGCGGCAATTTCAATAGATGATGAAACTTTAAACCGCATGAAAGTAATTGTATGCAATCAGGAAATTAGAATCAGGTCAGGCCAAGGGGCCGGCGACCTTGATACCGAATTTCATCTTGAAATTGCGAAAGCCAGCGGCAACAGCATTTTTCCAGATATGATGGAGGCTCTCAGCAAAATTATAAAAGAGAGCCGCTCGCAGTCGTTGCAAAACACTACACGTCTGCAAAAATCTATGACAGCACATTTTGACCTTTTGAAGGCATTTGAAAAACATGATTCGGCCTTGGCGCAAAAAATAATGAGACAACATATCGAAGATGTTGAATCTGCGGCAACCGGGTCTGATTCACTATAAAAAGACTTAAAAAAA
This sequence comes from Maridesulfovibrio ferrireducens, assembly GCF_900101105.1. Lineage (NCBI taxonomy): Bacteria > Pseudomonadati > Thermodesulfobacteriota > Desulfovibrionia > Desulfovibrionales > Desulfovibrionaceae > Maridesulfovibrio > Maridesulfovibrio ferrireducens. The sequence goes on along the minus strand of NZ_FNGA01000003.1, from coordinate 162,085 downwards.
GGAATTAAACATGATTTCAACATTGCTGATTTTTGTAGTTCTTGGAGCTATTGCCGGGATACTTGCCGGACTTCTGGGTATTGGCGGAGGACTGGTCATTGTTCCAATTTTATACTTTGCTCTTCCCCAGCTCGGCATAACTGAAGCACAATTGATGCATGTCGCTCTCGGAACTTCACTGGCGACGATTATCTTCACGTCCATCTCCAGCATGCGTGCCCATAACTCACGCGGAGCCATCCGCTGGGACATATTTAAGACTATCACTCCCGGTATATTAATAGGAACGTTTCTGGGATCATGCTTTGCCGCATATTTAAACACAACCATCCTGAAAATCATCTTTGTTATTTTTCTTTACTATGTTGCTTCACAGATGTTGCTGGGACTCAAGCCTAAAGCTTCGCGTCAAGTTCCGGGAACATGGGGAATGTTCGGAGCAGGTAATGCTATCGGTGCAATGTCCAGCCTTGTAGGCATCGGCGGCGGAACACTTTCAGTTCCCTTTCTGACCATGTGCAACATCCCGATTCATACCGCAATCGGAACAGCTGCTGCCATAGGACTTCCTATCGCACTGGCAGGAACTGCCGGATTCATCTGGACAGGAATCGGAGTGCAAGGACTACCTGACTGGACTATAGGTTTTGTATATCTTCCTGCACTTATCGGAATTGTTTCAACAAGCATGCTGACAGCTCCTTTTGGTGCAAAACTCGCTCACAGCCTGCCTGTTGCAAAACTGAAAATGATTTTTGCGATTCTTCTTCTAGTAGTCGCAACAAAAATGCTGATCAGCCTTTTTTAAATTACTTTAATCTATTTATTACACTTAAATTCAGGAGTAATTACCATGAAATCAACTCGCGACAATGCCAGAGAATTAATGAAAGGCTATTGCAAAGTCTGTCCTGTCTGCAACGGAAAAGCCTGTGTCGGTGAAGTTCCGGGAATGGGCGGATTAGGCACTGGATCAAGTTTTAAAAATAACGTTAAAGCGCTGGCAGATATTAAACTGAATATGCGCACCATTCACGATTTTTGCGAACCCGATACCAGCGTAAACATCATGGGCTTGAAGCTTGATATTCCAGTCCTCGCCGCCCCTATCGGCGGAGTTTCATTCAATATGGGCGGAAAAATAGAAGAAATTGATTACATTTCAGCTAAACTTAAAGCCTGCGTCGCAAAAGGCATCATCGGTTGCACCGGAGACGGCGTGCCGGACTTCATTCATCAAAGCGGATTTACTGCCATTGAAGAAGTTAAAGGACACGGAATTCCATTTATTAAACCGTGGGAAGAAGCTGAACTGTATATGAAGCTTGAAAAAGCAGAAAAAACAGGCGCTAAAATCATAGGCATGGACATCGACGCGGCAGGACTCATTACACTGAAAAAAATGGGCCGCCCGGTTACACCTAAACCTATCAACAAACTGCGCTCCATAATTGAATCAGTAAATGCGGACTTCATACTTAAAGGAATCATGACCCCCGATGAAGCTAGAATGGCGATTGATGCCGGAGCAAAAGGGATTGTCGTATCCAATCACGGCGGACGCGTTCTCGACTCCTGCCCCGGCACAGCCGAAGTTTTGCGCGAAATATCAAAAGCCGTTGCAGGACAATGCGCCATCATGGTTGACGGCGGAGTCAGAACCGGAATCGATGTTCTTAAGATGCTGGCACTCGGTGCCGACGCAGTAATGATCGGACGCCCGTTCTCCATTGCCACCATAGGCGGATTACAAGACGGCGCTGAAAAATATATTGATCAGCTAAAATCTGAATTCACTCAGGCAATGGTTCTTACCGGCACAGAAAGAGCTGATTCGGTAAATTTTACAGTGTTATACACATAACAATCATCTAACTTAAATTATTACAAAAAGTACTGTATTAAAAATTCAGAATGTATTGACGCCGTCTTTTCAGAGGGGTATATTTAAATCAAAGGTAAAGGCAGCCATCAAAAATGGCTTTTTATCCAACCCCCAACGGGAGTGAGCTTAGCGTTGATATCACAATCCCATAGCGAGCCTGACATAGAGGCTCAACTTGAGGGGTAAGCCAAACGCGAGAGTTCTGTTAATCTCTCCTTTTGTGGGCCCGTGGAGAGATTAGAAACTGCCGGGTATCCGGCTTAGCGAAAAATCGGAACCCCTCAAAAACGGTTAAAACGCGTCTTCTGAGTCAACTTGGAAAAACAGATTTTAAACCCCCGATCGAAATTTCATATTTCGGTCGGGGTTTTGTTTTGGACTTTTTAGAACGGTAAAAACCAACTCCAGCTATTAATCACCGTTTCAATTAAAATCTTAAACTACTTATATTACATGCTTTTTTATTTACTCTCTAAAAAAGTCAAAAAATAATCAAAAAATAACATATTATTTGTTGACGACATTCCTCAACAAGAGTATTTTTTAATCAACGGTAGGAAAGGCCCTTAAAGAAGGCGTTTCTACTTAACCCCAACGGGAGTGAACCTAGCGTTGAAATCACATTCCCATAACAAGCCTTTATTAGAGGCTCAAGCCGAGGGGTAATCCTTACTGCGAGAGTTCTGTTAGAATCTCCTCTTCGGGCCCACGGAGAGACTGGAAACGGCCGGGCAATCCGGCACAGCGATTGAAAATGGAACCCCTCAAAGCGGTTATAGCGCGTATCTGGATAACTAGAAAAACAACAGATTTAAACAGTTTAAGTGGTTGAAAATCGGATTCTGAATAACTCGGAAAACAACAGATTTAAAACGATTTAAGAGTTTAAAACGCGTAATTAAGTAACTTGAAAAAGAACGTTTTGTTAACCCCCGATCAGGCCCATTTGCCGGATCGGGGTTTTATTTTGCGCAAGTTTAACTTTTCCATTCTTCCACTTCTACTCACTTATATTTCTATAAAACAGCTTCTTCGCATATTCTGCGCCCACAACATACAAAGCCACTATTATCCACATTGCCACCAAGAAACTGACTGGAAGGGGTTTAAACCCTAAAATAGGCGCAATGGGACTGTAAGGAAGCACATGAACAAGCGCAATTACAGCCAGAGTCGCACGGACAAGATATTTGCCCGGCTTACTTTTATAAAACGGAAGTCTCGTGCGGATAACCAGCACAATCATTGTTGCAGAAACAATTGATTCCAAAAACCAGCCTGTTCTGAACTCCTCAGGTGAAGCATCAAGAATATAAAGCAACACTCCGAACGTCATAAAATCAAAGACCGAGCTAACGATTCCGAAAACAATCATAAATTTTTTGATAAATTTAATATCCCAACGCTTAGGCCTATCAATGTTGCTCTGATCAACATTATCGGTGGCAATGGTCATTTCCGGCAAATCAGTAAACAGATTGGTAAGCAGAACCTGCTTAGGCAGCAAAGGCAGAAACGGTAAAAACAAACTTGCTCCGGCCATGGAAAACATATTCCCGAAGTTAGCGCTGGTAGCCATGAATACGTATTTAAGCGTATTGGCAAAAGTTTTACGCCCTTCTATCACCCCGTGTTCAAGCACACCGAGATCTTTTTCGAGAAGCACTATATCAGCGGTCTCCTTGGCAACATCAACTGCACTGTCGACAGAAATTCCCACATCTGCGGCCCTGAGTGCGGACGCATCATTAATTCCGTCGCCCATATAGCCGACAACCTCTCCCGCCTGTTTTAAAGCAAGCACGATGTCTTCTTTCTGATTCGGTTCAATTTCAGCAAAAATATTTACACCGCGCACGCGCTGAACAAGAGCTTCATCCCGCATTTGATTAATTTCCGCCCCGGTCAGAATCACTGGCTCAGTAAGCCCTATTTCATGACCGACTTTTGCGGCAATATGTCTGTTATCCCCGGTGATGACTTTTAGACTCACACCCAGTGCCTTCAATTTAGCTATATTTTCAACTATCCCTTCCTTCGGAGGATCCCAGAAAGCGAGAAACCCGATAAAGGTCATATCAACTTCATCATCTTTATTTATTTCAGCATCAACTGGAAATTCCCGCTTTGAAACACCCAGAATACGAAATCCCTGTCCACTGAACTCCTCAAATTTTGCCTGAACATCATTTACAACATCCGCAACATTCACAACACTACCGTCAGAAGTAACAGCCTTGGTGCATGAATCCAGAATATTACTCAGAGCTCCCTTAGTAATCATCATTGAGTGTGATTCTTTTTCGCGCCGGACCAGTACACTCAGCCTTTTACGAATAAAATCATAAGGAACTTCGTCAGTTTTGGTAAAATCAGAAACATCAAAAGACTCCATACCACGAATTGCTTCATCAATCGGGCTGATAAAACCAGTTTCAAAATAGGAATTCATATAAGCCTGATGCAGAACGTCTTCACTTTCTTCACCGTAAATATCATATGCGCCCTTAAGCCTTACGGTTCCATCAGTAAGAGTCCCTGTCTTATCCGAACATAAGACATTCATGCTCCCAAAATTCTCAATAGACGAGAGTCTGCGTACAATCACCTTATGCTGAGCCATGCGCTTGGCTCCATTCGCAAGGTTCACGCTGATAATAACGGGTAGAAGTTGTGGAGTCAGGCCAACAGCGAGAGCTAGTGAGAAAAGAAATGAATCCAGAATGGGCTTTGCAAAATATACGTTAAAAGCAAAAATCAAAACAACCAGAACCAAGGTTACTTCCATCAGAAGATAACCGAATTTTTTGATTCCCCTTTCAAACTCAGTTTCGGCCGGACGCAGTTTGAGCCGTTTAGAAATCTTACCGAATTCCGTATTGAGAGCAGTTGCTGCGACAACAGCCATCCCTTTACCGCTCATAACATGCGTTCCCATGAAAAGACTGTTCGATCTTGCGGCAAGGGGTGCATCTATGGCATGAGACTCTGTATCTTTTTCAACCGGGAAAGTTTCGCCTGTCAGTGCGGCTTCATTAACAAACAGGTCTCGTGATTCAAGGATGCGGCAGTCTCCGGGTATACCCTTGCCGGCATGAAGCTTTATAATATCACCGGGAACGATTTCATCAACAGGGATTTGAACCTGCTTTCCGCCCCGCAAAACATCCGCCTTTGTTTCAACGGTTTCAAGCAAGGACTCGACAGCACCTGCGGCTCCTTTTTCCTGCCAGAACCCAAGGAAACCACTGACAAAAACAATCACCATAATAATAATCGCATCGGAACTGTCACCAAGAGCAATAGAAAGGATTGCGGCACAAATAAGTATAATTATAATCGGGCTTTTGAACTGATCCAGAAATAACGAAAGGGAATTGTGGCGGGCTTCTTTTTTTAAAGTATTCGGACCGAATTGCTTAAGCCTGAGAGCAGCTTCTTCCTGACTTAGTCCTGCGGTACATGTCTTTAAGTCCTGTAGAACCGAACCAGAAGTTTTGCTCCAGAAATCTTTGCTGAATAAATCCATGATTATCCCCGCTCATTTGCAACCGTTAGCCCTGCTAAAAAGGGCATAGCAATACCATGACATAAATCTGATAAAAGATTCAAGCCACGAATCAATTGCAACAGGATTAAATGAAAAAGGGAGAAAGAATCATGAAAAGGAAAAAACTGTGCCCCTTAAAAGGGAGTCCAGAGGGCCGCGGGCCTTCTGGTCCAGCCGAAGGCGAAATTCTATAAAAAAGCCCGAAGGGCAATCAAACCTGAACTATCTTTTTCTACGAGGCATTGCGGCGGTGCAAACCCAGTCGAGAACTAAAGCGGGATTTACATTGTAATTCAGAGATTCCTGAGCCTTGCCCAAAACAAGATCAAGCCTGCGCAACCCTTTGGGATCGAAAAGACCCGAAAGAGCATTGGCGGCAGGAGTCAATTGCGGATTCATGAGAGCATTACGAAGTTCACGCTGACAGCCTAAGACGACTTTCAGGGCCTGCTCCTTATTGAGAGCACCTTTTGCGGAAGTCCTTGCAAACCAGCCCTGTCCAGAGCGCCAGAATCCCAGCATACCACTTACCCAGTCGGCAACTTCAGGACTATTCTGTGTTTCTGTAGGCCAAGCAAGAGTGATAACCCAACTGCGCGAAACTAAAGTTCCGAGCAATCTCTCCCGCTGAGGAGCGGTGAGAACAAAGACATTTCCGGGACGTGGTTCTTCGAGAGTCTTAAGGAGAGCATTAGCAGAATTACCGTTTAGATGCTGAGCTTCTTCAATAACGGTTACGCGAGTACCCCGGCCATGGGGCGGTTGGCCCCAGACCGAGAAATACTTGCGAACATTATCTACTGGAATATCCTGCTTTTCGACACCGTCTTCATCGACACGGTCAATAATCAGGAAGTCGTTAAAAGCGTTATCCGCAATCTGCAAACACGGCTTGCAAGTGCCGCAGGGAGTTCCCCCGCTTTCACAATTAAGCAAGCAAGCCCAGTAACGGGCCATATCGCGTCTGTCTTCGGCGGATCCGCCTTCAATCAACAGGCACTGAGGAGGCTGCAAAGCCAGCTTGGCAAATCTGGGCAGAACTATTTTCTGCCGCGAAGCAGTCTCTTGAATACCTGTAAACATAATTATCGTACTATGGTCTGAGCTCTGTCAGGACCGACGGAAACGATTCCGACTTTAACACCGGACAATTCTTCAATACGGGCAATATAATTTTTAGCAGCTTCAGGAAGCTCATCATAAGTGCGTGCACCAGTGATGTCTTCTTCCCAGCCGGGCATGCTTTCATAAACAGGTTTGACAAATGCCATACCGTTCTGCTCCTGCGGAGGATAAGAAATCTTTTCACCGCGATACTCATAAGACACACAAATTTTGAGTTCTTTGAGACCGGACAAAACGTCCAGCTTAGTAAGAGCAAATTCAGTGAGATCGCACAGACGTGCAGTTTCACGAATGATAACCAGATCGAGCCATCCGCAGCGGCGTTTTCTGCCGGTAGTTGCACCGAACTCATGTCCGTTTGCCTGCAAAGTTTCGCCGGTTTCATCAAGCAGTTCTGTAGCAAAAGGACCGCTACCGACTCTGGTTGTATAAGCTTTCAGAATACCGATGATACGTTCAAGACAGCGGGGGCCGCACCCTGCGCCGGCGGCAGCATTACCTGCAACAGTATTGGAGGAAGTAACAAAAGGATATGTTCCATGATCGATATCGAGATGAATACCCTGTGCGCCTTCAAAAAGGACCATTCCGCCAGCTTTGTTAACGTCCTGAATAACGGACGAAACATCTCCGAGAAAAGGTTTGATTCTCTCAGCGACAGGAAGAATGTCCTGATATACTTTTTCAGGATCAAGGGCTTCAACATTGAAAAGTTTTTCAAATAAAACATTTTTTTCAATAAGAGCTTCAACTATTTTTGCACGAAGCAGTTCAGGATCAGCTAAATCGGCGGCACGAATACCTATGCGGTTCATCTTGTCTTCATAACAAGGACCGATACCGCGACCGGTTGTTCCGATTTTACTTTCATCAGATTTGACAGATTCTCTACAGTTGTCCATCATTCTGTGGTAAGACATGATAATCTGTGTTTTTTTACTGATCATCATGCGTTCAGGAGAAACATCAATGCCCTTTGCGTTAAGGCCGTCGATCTCCTTAAGGAAAACTTCGGGGTCTAAAACGACTCCGTTCCCGATGAGGCATTTCTTTCCGGGATGTAAAACTCCGGAAGGAATAAGGTGCAGGATACATTGTTCGCCAGCGACCACGAGAGTATGACCCGCGTTGTTTCCGCCCTGAAAACGAACAATCGCGCCAGCTTCTTGAGCGAGCATATCCACGATTTTACCCTTACCTTCATCGCCCCATTGGGTTCCAACAATTACCGTATTCGACATTCCTAAAGTACTCCTTGGGCAGTTTTCTCAAACGGAAATCCGGCCCGTGAGAATTTTTCTGCAATTTGATGACTTGATAGTGACACTGCGTCTGACGTATAGATATAAAAACAATTCGTTTTACCGTCATCTTATTTCTCCCCTTGAAAAGGAAAATAAAGTATTTTGAACGGCAGACGGGTTTTTTGCGTAAAAAATCTTTTAGGACAATGTCAATACACTTAAGCAAATTAAATCGCCCAGAAAAGGGCACTCTGACACTTTTTTCACAACATATATCCAATATTATTGTATACTTAGTATGTTTTTACGCAATAATTAATTTATATTCATTTAAATATGACATCCCGCTTCCGCGCATCATACGCGTTGCGGCAGTCGACATCGAGCGTAATTTCCCCAAGCTTTCACCATGGGGACCGGGCTTTGACCGTGAAATCCTTGATGAATTCAGTAATTACACAGATGTAAAGCTTTTAATAACACCCTACCCTACACACAACAAGGCTTTTGAGGCTCTCCAAAAAGGAAAAGCTGACCTGATGCTTGCAAGCGGGTATAATCCAGAAAATTTCAAAAACTTTACTTCGATTAAAGCCGGCCCTGTTTACGAGCAAAGCCCAGCGTTACTATTACATAATATACGAAGATTCGAACTTAGAACTCCTTTCGAGCTTTGTGATCAAACTATTTTTGTGCCCAAACATTCTGGGCTTATAAAAATCTTCAAAGATCTTTCAGACTATTTGGTCTGTGCTCCGACCCTTATTACAAGCAATGATTCAAACCACTTAGACCCTCTACTTGAATTAAATGAAGATAAAAACTTCAGATTTCATCTGGTTGAAGCCGGAGCGTTCAAGCCCTTGCAGCCTTTTTTACACAAGCTAAGGGTCACCGACAACTTCGGAGACGATCTTGAATACCGATGGTATTGGCGAGATGACATTCAAGGTTTGACCGAAGTAACTGAAGATTACTGGCACTTAATTTCAACAAACGGAACTCTTGAAAATAAACGGGAAATATATTTCGGGTTCCTTCCCGACGAAACAGATTTCTATGACCTTTACTCTTTGCGTAAAGATATCCGGGAAAAACTCCCTTTTTATCGTAAATACATACTTAAAGCCGCAAAAAAGTATAATATAGATCCACTACTTTTAGCTGCCGTTATGTATCAGGAATCGCGTTTTGACCCTCTTGCCCGAAGTAAAACAGGAGTCAGAGGTCTTATGCAGTTAACAAAAAATACAGCGGACCTTATGGGGCTTACAAGCAGACTTGACCCCGAACAGTCAATTACTGGCGGGGCCAAATACTTAAGATTTCTATGGGATAAACTGGGCAGCCGCGATGTTGATGGGTGGAACCGTTGGCTATTCACTCTTGCGGCATATAATCAAGGACTGGGACACGTTTATGATGCAATTGAAATATCCGGATACCTAGGCAAATCATCCGGGACATGGCGATCTTTGAAACAGATATTTCCACTGCTGACCATGCCTAAATATCACTCGCAAACCCGCTACGGATACACCCGCGGGTACGAAGGAGTCGATTACGTAGACAGCATCCGCTACTATTATTATACAATGAAAGGACTAGCTATCCTTCCTGGGCTCGAAGCTGAGTACCTTGCGCCTTTTACTGTCGCCCCCCCCGCTGTCGGGCCCTGATTCAGACTTTAAACCTTTATCTTCTTCTTGCTTCATGGGGATAAAATCCGGCCTCGGCGACATAGATTCCGGCCCGCAAGATTCTGCCCAATGATAATTAAAAAGCTGATTTTTAAGCCGGATAGCCTGTATCATGCCAAAAACAACTGCTGCTTCTTCCCACTTTCGAGTAGGTTCGAACTCAGCAACGATGGCTTCATATTTGTTCCAAAGCCCTGTCAAAGAAGCTTCATCATAAGCGTTAAGCTGCTTTGCAAGTTTTAGCAGAGCTTTTTCCATATAACCTTCAGACATATTCTCTCCAGATTAAAGTAGTGACCGAAGTTATTAAAAAAATATAGAGTTTTAATCTCTTGCGGCTAGGCAAGCCTAACAAAAACCGGGGTAATACCGCAATTCAAAATTGCCCGTCGGGTAAGGCTGTGCTATTAGCGTTCATCCACAAGGCAATTATTCAGGAGAATACCCATGAGCGATCTTAAAAAAATGTACAATACTCTTTCTCAGGACCCTTTTCCAGCAGACATGACTGTTCGTTTAGGTGAACAGGAATTAACCTTCAAAAAAAGAACCTGGGAAATCGAAGGCGAAACTAAAGGACTGCGTTACGGCGAAAATCCCGACCAGCCCGCAGCCCTATATGAACTTGTTTCCGGCGGACTCGAATTCGACGGTGTTAAATTTCGCGGAGAGGGACAGGGACTTGTTTCTGCTCTGACCGAAGAACACATGTTACAGGCAGGCAAGCATCCGGGAAAAACAAATCTCACTGATGTCGATAATGCACTGAACATTCTGCAATATCTTTATGCAAAACCCGCAGCTGTTATTTTAAAACATAACAATCCATGCGGCGCATCATGGTCCGAAGAAGGTGTAGGAACCGCGCTCAGCAACGCATTTCAAGCTGACCGCATAGCCGCCTTCGGTGGCGCTATCGTTGTTAACCGCCCTTTGACAATGGAAGCTGTGGAAGTAATCGACAGCGCATATTTTGAAGTTGTTGCCGCTCCGGCTTTCGAAGAAGGCACACTCGAAATCCTCAAGAAACGCAAAAATCTGCGTATTCTCCAGATTCCTGGAATCATGGATCTTGAAAAACTCATCGGCCAGCCCTTCCTTGATATCAAATCACTGATGGACGGCGGCATGGTTGTTCAGTTCTCATTCCGTAACAGAATTCTCAGCGCGAAAGACTTCATTCCCGCTAAAGCAGATAAAGACGGATCAAGCTACACCGCTCGTACCCCCACAACAAAAGAAGCAGACGATCTGCTCTTCGCATGGGCTGTTGAAGCAGGCGTAACTTCAAACTCTGTCATTTTCGCACGCGACGGTGTGACTACCGCCATCGGAACAGGCGAGCAAGACCGTGTTGGCTGCGTTGAGCTGGCTGTGACCAAAGCCCGCACAAAATATGCAGATCTTCTGGCATTCGACCAGTTCAAGATGTCTATCTTTGAACTCAAGCTGAAAGCTTTGAAAGACGAAGAAGCAGCAGCAAACCTTGCAGCAATCGAAAAGAAAGCGGCTGACGACAAGGGCGGACTCACCGGGTCTGTGCTGGTCTCCGACGGCTTCTTCCCGTTCCGCGACGGCGTGGACCTCTGCATGGCACAAGGCATAACAGCAATCGCACAGCCCGGCGGTTCCATTAGAGATAACGAAATCATTCAGGCTGTAAACGAAGCAAGCCCTCAGGTTGCAATGGTCTTCACTGGACAGCGTTCCTTCAAGCATTAAAATATACTTTATAAAATATCCCGGAACCCTTGTCAGAGGGTTCCGGGATTTCATATTAAATAAGGAATTACATGTCCCTATTCAAGGATGGGCGTTATGTCGCGCCCGGAAATATCGTAGAGTTTATGCACGGAAATCAGCCCCAGCTTGCATTTGTAATGGAAGAACAAGCTGGCAAACTAAAACTCTACACTATCAATAAAAGAGAAACCAAAATGCCTGCGGCCCGAGTTCTACCTTGGGTCGGGCCTCAATATTCTGCCGAGTCAACTCGTCAGGAAATGCTTGATTTGATGCTCAGCCATCAAGAAAAACGCGGTGAAATCCAAGCTGGACTCGATGTCATGGACATCTGGGACCTTGCGCAGGGAGAACTTGAAAAAGCCCCCCTGACATGGTTTGCAGGATTGTTATGGGAAGCTCCTGATGCTGACCAGATATCTGCGATGGGACGCGCTATGCTTGCGGCCAAAACTCATTTCAAATTTCAGCCGCCTGAATTCATAATTTACACCGAAGACAAAGTTGAACAGCGCCTGAATCAACAGTCGGAAGAAAAGCGGCAAGAAGAAGCAATGACAGCCGGTCAAGATCTTTTTAAAAAGATCTGGGTTGCACGGGAATCAGGCAGCAAAATAAATACAGACCAAATTCCGGTTATGTCCGATGAAACAGCTGACTATTTAAACTCGTTCCTGCTTGATCGCATTGCAGGAGTTAGCGATGAAAAATCTCACAAAATGTGGATTGCATTAAAAAAAGGACTACCTGACCATCCTCATTTAGCCCTGCTGCTGGCTCAAGGCTGGGGAATTGTTTATCCGCATCACAATTTTCTGTTTAATGAAGCCGACTATTCACCGGACGACAGCTGGACCGCAGATCATACAGAAGAAATAGACAGACTGGTCACTGCTGTAGAAACAAAAGCTATAGCCCCATACCCTCTGCCTATGCGAAGCATTGACGCGGCAACAACCCGCGACATTGACGATGCTTTTAATCTGAAAAAAAACAGCGATGGCGGCTATACTCTTACGATAGCTCTTGCCCGCCCCTGCATGGATTGGAATTTCGGAGGCAAGCTTGACCTAGCTGTCCTTGACAGAGGAACCAGCATATATCTTCCCGAAGGAACCAGCCACATGCTTCCTGAAAAGCTCGGTATCGGTGCTTTCAGCTTATTTTCAGGAGAATTAAGACCTGCGCTGATTACCACTTTTGAGCTCGATGGATGCGGTGAGTTGATATCCATTTCTCCGAAAACCGGATGGGTAAAATTAACCGATAACAGCACATATGTAGCTGTTGAACAAATGCTTGAAGATGGCACAGATGATGAGATGGCTTTAGCTTTCGAGCTGTCGGAAAAACTTATCGCCAGCAGAATAAAAAACGGCGCGGTAGTAATCCGCAGACCCGAACCTGAAATTTCGCTGACAGGATGGCCTGAAAAAGTTTCAGTGAGTATCAGTTCTAAAGAGGATACATCACGAGCAGATCAGATTATAAGTGAATTTATGATTCTGGCAAATTCAGGACTGGGAAGATTCGCAGATGAACACGGGTTCCCGCTTCTTTACAGAACTCAGGATATAGCTCTGCCCTCTGATTCAAGCGGTATTGTAACCAAGCCTCATGAAATTTTTCAGAGGGTCAGACAGATGGTTCCTCCGCAAATGGAGACCACTCCCAAAAAACACGCGACTCTTGCGGTTAAGGGATACAGCCCGATTTCGTCTCCGCTCAGAAGATATGCGGACTTCATAAATATGGCTCAGCTTTGCCACTATTTACAAACAGAACAACCTCTCTGGACCAGCGATGAGCTTACTACTCTGGCGGCAACACTTCAAACCAGACTGCAAGCGGTAATTAAAATTCAGAGATTCCGGCCTAGATATTGGAAACTTCTTTATCTCGCACAAAACAAAAAACAATGGCAGTCCGCTGCTGTTGTTGATGACAACGGCCCGTTGACTTCTCTTGCAATGCCTGAGATTCAGATCAATGTAAGAGTTCCACGCCCCATGCTTGGTGATAAACTTTACCCCGGACAATTATTTCAAATCAGATTCAACAAAATTGATCCGCTTACAAACGAGATCAGAGTCGTCGAAGCTCTGGAAGAATAGTTTTTTTTAACAAATAAGACTTAAAGGAGTTTGTCCATGCTTTGGATATTCTGGTTAGTATTCGCCTATTTTCTGGGATCACTCCCCTTCGGACTTTTTATTGCTAAAATCGGTTGCGGAATTGACCCCCGCACAGAAGGAAGTAAAAACACAGGTGCTACAAATGTTGCACGACTATGTGGATTTAAATACGGAGTCGCGGCTCTGTTATTAGATATAGCTAAAGGATTTATCCCGGTCCTCATGGCTTCTCAGTACAGTCATAACTGGATGTTTTTATCTCTGGTTGCACTCTCCGCAGTCCTCGGTCATGTATTCTCCATCTTTTTGGATATGCGCGGCGGCAAAGCGGTTGCAACAACAATTGGAGCTTTTCTGGTTCTTGCCCCTGCGGCAACTCTCTGGGCTGTAATTTTCTGTGTGGCTGTAATTATGCTGTCAGGATATGTATCAATGGGGTCATTGACTCTTGCTGTGGCTTTACCTGTTCTGGCTCTGCTTACCGGAAGCTTCGGAGCTGTTCTTCTAGGATGTGTTTTAACATTGATCCTGTTTTGGACTCACAGAGAAAACATTCGCCGCCTTGCAACAGGCGAAGAAAATTCATGGAAGAAAAAATAGCCTGAATTCTTCCAGACAAAAAAATCGATAAGTCACTAAAAATTAAAGCCCGAAATCATCCACTATTAATGGCGAATGATTTCGGGCTTCTTCTTTGCTATTTTTACTTAAAAAATAATATAAAATTAATCTTTATATTTTTCTTGAATAGCCAAAACAAATTCCAACTTTTCAAAAAACACATCCACTAGAGCAGGATCAAACATAATCTCCCGATTCTTTTTAATAAATTCGAGAGCCTTGTCCACATCCCATGGTTCTTTATATGTACGACGACTGCAAAGAGCATCAAACACATCGGATATGCAGGTTATTCTCCCGGCAATATCAATATTATCCCCTTTGAGTCCTCTGGGATAACCGGAACCGTTCCAATATTCATGATGCTCATACGCTATAATCGCTGCCGTTTTTAAAAGCTTCCTGTTGCTTGCTGCGAGTATTTTATACCCTATGTCGGTATGAGTCTTCACAATCTCAAATTCTTCCGGTGTAAGTTTACCCGGTTTTAATAAAATAGAATCCGGTATCCCGATTTTACCGACATCATGCATAGGGGAAGCATAATACAATTCATCTACATATTCAGAATCAAGTGCAAGGGCAGCTCCTAAAATTTTAGTCATCTCTGAAACACGTACAACGTGACAAGCTGTCTCTTTTGAGCGATTTTCAACAACCTCTCCAAGCATACGCACAATCTCTTTCTGAGTATCCAGTATTTCCTGATTAAGATAAATATTATCAAAAGCTACGCCGACATTATCGGAATAAATTCGCAATAAATCTTCATCCTGCTCACTGTGCTTTACACCGCAACCTTCAACATACAACAAATGTGAACCATACTGCCGTGTGGGAAGATAGCCGACATAGTCGTCACCGATAAAACGGCCATGACCAATACAACATATTTTATCAAATTTTTTCTTAGTATCATCAGAAATTTCATAACAATTATCTACTGAGTCATGACACTCCGCATACCGACCGGTTGAAGCAATTATACGCATATTTTCTGAATCAGAACTGGAAACAGCCATACCGCTTCCTTTCATATATACAGAGTCACGAAGACCCAGAAGTGAAATAACCTGCGTAAGCACGCCCTGAGCAAGGCGGCTTATGGATTGCTGCTGAAAAAGACTTCCTGAAGCTTCAATTATATACTTCAGACCTTTTCTATTCTGATCAATTACAAGTATATCTCTATAGGAACGCAGGGCGGAGAACACAGAAGTAAAAAGCCGCTGGGCTGTAAGTTCCCCTTTATGCTTATAGTCATTAATATCATATTCGATAATAACTTTACGCTCAGGAGCTTGCCCCGGTTGTCCGGTCCGAAGAATTATGCGGACCATTTTATTTTTCATTTCTTCCCGAATTATCCGGGCAACATCAAGTCCCGCATGAGTAGTTTCCATCACAACATCGAGAAGAATAACTGCGATATCGGACTGCTCGCGCATTATTTGCAGAGCTTCATCACCAGTATAGGCACTTATAAATTCAAGTTTTCCACCTTCAAAAGTAACATCATCAAGAACAAGACGTGTGGTGCTGTGCACATCCTTTTCATCGTCAACAATAAGTATTTTCCACTTTCTACTATGATCGCAAAAATGGTCAAAACGCTCCTCAGTCGATTCTTCAGCAAAAAGGAGTTCATCATTATCAACAGAATCTTTGCCAAAAACCATTACACCCTCGCTTATGACTTATACGACTAAATCAAATAGGAATTATCAACGTAAAAACAGCCCCGTTACGACCTTCCTTTGAATAATCCAGAGTCCAGTTATAACCCTCAATAACTCTCCTGACGATGCTTAACCCCATACCTACCGCTTCAGGTCTCTTGGTAAAAAAAGGATCATAAATATATGGAAGATCCGCATCATCAATTCCTGAACCGTTATCGATAACTTTTATCTGACACAATTCAGAATCAACCTGGACGCTAAGCTCAACCCGAGGTGAAGACTCATCGCTGAATATAACAGCATTCTTCATCAATTCTTCAATAGCCTTCTTAAAAAGGTCTGGCCGTCCATCTATAACAGCATGCTTCAGACTGATATCAAACTCGACATTCTTATCAAGGTTTGCTGCAAATTTTTTAATCTCAATAATAACTTCTTCCAGAAGCGGAAAAATTTCAGAATTTTGATGATCGCAATTATCAATGGAAGCATAATCGGAAACACTACCGACAACTTCTTCCAGTCTGCCGGATTCCTCAGAAATAGTTTCCAGATACTTTGCTATGTCAGACTCTTGATCAAGTTTACGCGTTGCCAAATTGGCAAAACCGGTAATTGTCATTGTTCTATTTCTGATCTGATGCGCAACAGACATTGCGAGCTGGGCAAGACTAACGCGGTTTTGCTCAATCTTGCGTAAATCCCGATAGGATCTCAAAGCAGTCGTAATAGAAGTTGTCAGCCGTTGTGATGTAAGCTCAGCTTTTTGCCAGTAATCGTTGATATCAAGTTCAGTAATAACTTTATGCTCCGGCGCAACTCCCGGCTGTCCGGTTCTTAAAATTATCCTTACAAATTGATTATTTACAAAAGTTCTTATACGTCTGGCAACATCAAGACCGGCAGTACTCGTCTCCATTACAACATCTAAGAGAACGACAGCTATCTCATGATCTTTTTTAAGAATATTTAAAGACTCTTCCCCTGTAAAAGCACTAATAAATTCAAGCTTACGCCCCTCGAAAGAATAATCCCCAAGCACCATTTGAGTCATAGTGTGAATGTCCGGCTCATCATCAACAACAAGGACACGCCAAGGCTTCGCCTTTTTGACCGGACGTTCTTCAACCTCTTCTCCCGTAAAAAGAAGCTCGTCATCAGCAAATAACTCAGTATCCTGCATCCTGAACCTCATAAGACAACAACTGCATTTTTTCCCACCGTTCTTATAAGATAACTCACTTCACACTAAATTTAAATATTTTGTTGCAAAAATAACAAGATTTAATATTTAAAAATTTTACCTGTCGTCACAGACTATTTCATATGTACAAACTGATTTACCTTGTAAATACAAACCATATCCACTAAGGTCCCAAAAGTTAATCTCCCTGAAGGATGAACCAAATGGAAATACTTATAATTCTTATCGCTCTCATAATTTTCGCTTTCATTGTCTACTCTGTTTATGCGGGACGTACTGCAAAATACTCTCAGAGAAAAAGAGCTTTTGAACTTAAAGAAGCACACATGAACAGATCAATGGATCGCTTAAGATCTGAGATATCTTTAATTGAAGATGAAATCAAAAAAACAGAATCTCAAATAACGGACTCTTTTGATGACACCGAGTAATTTGTCTGCACCCAAAAGGTCTTAGCACGGTATCCACCATGATGATTATAACCGCAATACTTCTTGTTCTGGCTACAATAGTTACAATATTTCTATGTAAAACTGTTGCTGCTAATTTCGATAAAAGAAATGAAATTTTAGTTGAAAAAGAAAAAAAATTATATTCCGAACAAGAAGAACTTAGAAAAAAAAGACGAAATATCAAAAGACAACTGGCAGAATTGAAAAAAAGTGCGAAAGAAGTTAAATCAGATGAAAAAGAGCCTTCTAATACACCAACATCATTAAATTTAAAAGACTGGCTTGAAAAAAGACAATCTTTAGATGCCAACCAATATTCAACAGCATCACAATTTGCAGACGAAAAAAACATGAACCTTTTATCTGCAATGCTGACTCTGAACATAATAAGTGTAGAAACTTATGAAGAAGCTAAAAAACTAAAATTAAAAGCTTAACTGTTCTTATAAATCACAATTAAAACGTCCGCATCAGATAACCCTGATGCGGACGTTTTTAATTATCAGCATTTAATTTCTTTTATCCCTTAAATAATGCTCACGTATCTCAATCCTCACTCCATGCAGAGTCAAACTGATATCCCACAAAAATAACATCAAAGAACTGATGAGACTGACTATGCAGAGCGCAAAGCATATCTTAATTACCAAACCAATTCCAAGCTCGAAAAGAAAAGTAGAAAACAACATCAAAATAACAAGACTGACAAAAAATATACTAATGACGCACAGAGCAATTGCGCTTCGTAATATTCTACACCTTTTATAAAGAATTTTAAGTTCACGATGAAGGTAATCAACCTCTACATCAGACCGGCTATTTAAAAGCAGAAGAATTTTTCTAATTTGATCCAATGGACGAGCCAAACGATTAGTCATGGACAGCAAAATTAAACCAACACCGGAAATCAAAATAACCGGAGCAATCGACCCCTGCATAATACGTATTAACTCAGAAGTATCCATAGAACTCAAACCTCACAAATTGATTAATCTAATTATAAAAATTTATTTACCCCACCGTCTTGATTTGTTCAACCTGCTTAAAAATATTTTAATCAATACTTATTTTCTGCTCAAAAAAACAAAGCCGGCTTTTATAAAAGCCGGCTTTGTTAAACATCTTAAGTCGTAATCATTAAAATTAAGCTTTAAAGGTTTCACCTTTATGCACATGATACTTTAACCCGTAAGTTTTTTTTAGGTGTGTGACTAACGAATCAATCGTCCCGTCATCAAGCCGTTGAACCCAAACAAAAACTCTTCTAAGCCCGTGTTCAACACCTTCATAAGATGTAAACACGGTTGAAAGTCTAACGCCTCTTGCCCACAAGTCACTCAGCAATTCTTCCAGAGCGGGAGCTGAATCTTCCAACAAAAATGCGAATTGTGAACTTCCGCGATTTACCCCGGTAACAGTTGTCAAAAATCTATAAATATCAACATCGGTAATAATACCGACAAGCCCGAACTCGTCGACAACCGGCAGTCCCCCGATTTTATTTTCAAGCAAAGTTTCGGCTGCGATTTCCATACATGTATCAGGAGCAACAATGAATGGATCATGAGTCATTATGTCTTTAATCTTAAGCCCCTTCAAACCACCACTTTTAACAGAAGCTCCGTCTCCTGCCAGATACTTTGAAGGCATAGCATCACGGATATCTCTATCTGAAACTATTCCGATAACAAGACCGGAAGCTTCAGTTACAGGTATTTGTCTAATCCCAGCGTCTCTCATCATTTCAACTGCGTCACTTATAGGCGCACCAGGAAAGAGGGTTAAAACCTCTTCCGTCATCCAATCCCCTACTAGCATATGTAACTCCTAAAAATTCATTACCCTCAAACTTGATAAATACTCTTCCTAAGCGACTAAAAAGTCAAAAAAAACAGCTCTTAATCTTTATTGCTCCGGAATTACAAAATTTCCCCGGAAGCAAATAAAACTTCATAAGAAACTCTTATTCCCTGATCTCCACCATATAAATTTTCATACTCTGTAACAAAACGTAAATATTTTTCCTTCCCCCAGGAAATATTCCCGCTTGAAGCCACTGCTCCAGTCATTTTATGATTTTTTAAAAAACCCGCGACAGAAGGAAAATAGACTTCGTGCCGCTTGTTAGTGAAGTTTACTCTGACATTTGAAATTCCAGAGATAACATCCATATAAAATTTAGAATCTTTCAAATCCTTAACCGACCCGAACCCTGTTCTTGAACTGACATCTGCAAGCTCACAAAGCGTTCCCTTAACGAAAATCGCAATTGCAAACTTCCCTCCCTGCTTCAACATTTTAAAACTTTCAGGAATAGATTCTTCAGGGTTTGCATACCACTGCATTGCGGATGAACTGACAAGCAAATCAAACTGCCCTTCTTTGAAGGGAATATTTTCACCGTCAGCCGCAACCAATAACGGCACTGACAATTCTTTCTGTTCCATCAGCATGGGGTGAACTAAATCCAGCGAAACATAGTTATCATATGTAATTCGGTCTTCCAGTTCGTTGAATAAAAAACCTACCCCCGAACCGACATCCAAAACCTTTTTATAGTGTCCCTTCGGACAATACTGAGCGCATTGAAAAGCAACCTTCTTTTGAACAGATGCAGCATCACTATAACAGGTCGCGGCTTTGCCGAAACATTGTCGAATCCTCTTTTTCACGCTCTTAAAGCCCCTTAATCAAATTTATTATTTCATTTTCAGAAATTTTATGACCGCTTTCTAATCGCAAAACCTTCGCCCGCGGGACTAACTTCACAACGGACTCAAAAGCGGATTCTCTAACTATTTTATCGTTATCCCCATGCACCAAAGTCAAATTCACCAAAGAAAGATCTTCTTCAAAACTGATACGGGAAGCAATAAGATATTCCAATCCTTCCACCAGCGCATCCACTTGACGTGCATTAAAAGGGATTTCTATATCTTCACCGCAATTTTTATGAAAAGAACTGACTACAATATCTGGATTTTTACGCAATCCGGAAATCATACGTCTAAGCGTTCTTTCAGGAAAAGAATCAGTAAATGACAAAAAAGGGGCGATTAAAACAACTTGATCATACCTTGAAAATAAATGGCGACATTCTTTCAATAAAACATGCGCCCCTGTAGACCATCCCACAAGTATTTTTCCACCCGTAAGGTAATCAGACAATTCTGCAGGACTGAAATCTATAAAAGGTATTAAAAAGTCCCCTGATTCAGCAAAAACAGGATATTGCTCTTTTGCGGTTGCCCATCCGCCGATGAAGACAGAACCCACTACAGAATCTCTTTTTTTAACAAAGTAAAAGCATGCTTAATTTTTTCCATATCATCGCTCGTCAGGTCCGCACGCAAAGAGAGTCTAAGACGGGCCGTATTCATAGGAACAGTCGGAGGACGAATTGCAGCCGTATAAATCCCCGCTTCCAAAAGAAGAGCCTGCGCCTGCAGAGCTACCTTGTTTTCCCCCAGAATAACCGGAATAATCTGACTTTCAGAGTTACCGCAGTCAAACCCTTCACTTTCAAGGAATAGTTTTAAATCACGACTCTTATCGAGAAGTTTTTCACCTATTGAAGGATCGGATAAAACCAGACGAAGCGAAGCTAAATTTGCCCCGACAACAGCAGGAGGCAACGCTGTTGAAAAAACGAACGAACGCCCTTTATTTCTAAGAAACGATATTAAATCCGAACTTCCTGAAACAATTCCACCAAGCGAACCGAACCCCTTTGAAAAGGCTCCCATATGCAAATCGACAAGTTTTGAAATTTTACGTTCAAAACAAAGCCCCTTCCCGCCGCCGAAAATTCCTTCAGCATGAGCTTCATCCACCACAAGCATAACATCATAAAATTCGCAAAGCTGAGCAATCTCCTCAATATGAGCAAGATCACCGTCCATGCTGAAAATAGTATCAGTAATTAAAATCTTAGCAGAAATATTTTTGAAAGATTCCAGACGTTTTTTTAGATGTTCAATATCATTATGCTGATAGCGGACATGCTTAGCGCCTGACATTTTAATACCGTCGATGATACTGGCATGATTAAGCTTATCCGAAAATATTACGGAATGGCGGTCAGCAAAAGAATCCATGATAGCAAGATTTGCGGCATAGCCGGATGAAAAGAGCATAGCATCTTCCTGCTCCTTAAACGCTGCAAATTCCTGTTCCAAAGTATCATACAATTTGAAATTACCAGTTACAAGACGTGAAGCAGCAGAACCTGTTCCGTAATCACGGACAGCCTGAATCGATGCGATTTTAAGCCGCTCGTCGCAGGCAAGCCCAAGATAATCGTTAGAGGCAAGATTTAAGAATTTTTGTCCCTTAAACAGGAGTTCTTTCTCTGCCCCGTTATCAACAGCAGGAATACGTCTGAGAAGAGAAGCTTCTTCAAGTTCTGCAAGCTCTGTCTTAATTGGATGATAAAACCATTTTGATGTCATAAAAAAACCGGACTCCGACCACTCGGACAGGGTAAGGAAATAAGTCGATTTACTTCAAAAAATTCGAACTGGGAAAAGAAAAATATATTTCATAGCGTAGAATGGCAACCCTGTTTTTATCATAAAAAAACGGGACACTTAAATAAGTGCCCCGTAAAATCAATTTATTGTGTTATTTCAACACATCCTCAACAACGCGACTACTCATAATTGATGAAAAAACATGTTTAAAATCGTCAGCAGTTGCATTGCCGTCACCACATACCCTTTTCCAAGCGGCACGTGATTCAACGCTCATTTGACTGACATCAAACTCCTCCGCGCTACGCATTGCAGGTATTTCCCGATGTACAGACACGCCCGGTTGCTGTTCAACCTTATGCTTAATATTACTCATTAAATACTCTCCTGAATATAAATTTTGCCGCCCATAAAGCGCATATCTTCCGGCCCGCGCACAGCCATTGCGAGCTGCTTAAGATCGGGATTTTCAGGAAAATCTATTTTATTCGCAACCAGCTTAAGTTTTTCATCAGTTAGTTCAGAGGTGGAGCCTGACGGCGACAAATTGTATCTATCAGGAATCGCGACTGAAGTCGGAACTTTTGCGAGCGGGGTTACGAGGTTGGCTGTGGTTTTAAAAAGCCCCTCTGCAATAATTTCTTCACTCACACTCGCAACCTTTGCATCAATATTCCCATCAATAAGTAGATTGTTATGCGAACCACCTAAAATATACAGCATTGCGGCTTTTGAGGTGTCAGAGATAGTCACGATTGAGGACGTTGTAGAGGTTCCCTCCTCTGCCTTCATTATTTCCATACGCCAAGGCTCTACGACACCATCACTGCGGTAAGCTTCAATAGTACCACCAGTCTCTGAGGCTATGATAGAGACAGTACCTACAGTTGTTACAAATAAGACAACACAATATTTGGTTCCACTGGTTACAGCAACGTTAGGAAGCGGGAAGGTATTCTTTCCCACCACCATATCTAATTCATCACCCCATGCTCCTACTTGATCACCCAATGTAGTTTCATTAACCCAAAGAAACACACCTGCATGAGTCTTACCTGCGTTTGTACTATTAAGTTCTACAGAAGCAGAAGTGAGAGTTTGATCACTCGTTGGAGTATAAGCTATTCCCATCTGATTTGTTGTTGCAAATAGCCTATCAGTAGAGGCAACCGTATTGTAATTTGAAAAAGCAATACCTTCCCCTCCGTCAAGAGTTAAACCAACTTCCGGCCCAAGATATTCATCCGTTATACCAGCACCGAGAGCAAAAATATTCTCTGCCCTGCGACTGACATGAACAGGGGGTTCGGTGAGTCCTGCGGCTGTTATATCAACGGTATGACTAGAAGCCTTACCAATAATTTGGAAATGCCCTATATTTGTATAACCTACACCACCACTCACAGTAACATCCAGTTCAAACCGAACGAACACTTCATCAATTACAACAGAGGGCATAAAGGTTTTATAAACAGCCAAAACCCAACCAGTCACATTCGTTTGTGTATCAAGTAGAATTCTTGTTCCATCTGCGCGGATACCCTTTACTGTCCATGTTTTAGGTGCGCGAGTTAAGTCCGTTGAGTTCACCCCACGTGGAGACATTTCATAAGAAGTAAGCTTAACAGGTGTGGGGAGTTGTATGGTCAAGTCTATTGTATTTTTTTCTACTTGGAACGCATCATTCGACCCAGTGAAAGCCCCATTGCAAACTTTCCAAGGTGCTTGATCAGGAACCATCGGAACTGACGTGGAAGTTATAGTACAGCCGGAAGTTGTTTCTCCTGTCATTGTGGGTATGCTATCAGCTTCCCCCCCTTCACTTTCTGTCACACCCCCCGCAACCGCATCCACACCGTCAACAAACAAAGGTTCGTTCTCAACAACTTGTGCTGTTGTCTTGAAACTTGTTGTAGATGGCTCTGTTATGACTAACTTCTCACCCTGCAACGGATTCTTAAAAACATTAGTTGGAGCAAGAGGAAGGTCAATCGCTGTTTCATAGGGGTTAGGTGCTTCAAATAATTCAAACTCTGTCAATCCTGCACCGCCACCAATTGCATTTGAAATATTTATTCTAATTTCATTGAAAGCCTCAACAAAGTTTACTTGAAAGATTCGTTGTTCGCTTGCTCCCCAGTCTGATTGATCAACTTTACTGTCTACCTGAGTCCATTCGCCGCCCGTTAAACGTGTTTCCACTGTCCAATTCCTTGGCATATATGCGGATACACTAGCCGGAGCCAACATTGCAGTTAATCTGTAACTTCCTAATGATTTAGTTGTATCAAACACCAAAGTTAAAGAGGCTGAGGATGTGGCGTTACTAATCCAATTATTATCACTTGTAGCAATATCATGGTCGACAGCTTTCCATGCTGGATACCCTACATATTCGCTACTCGCTGTTACGGTACACCCGTCTGTTTTTGCAGAACTTACAAAAGTTGGAACAAAGTTAACAGTAGAGGACACACCTCCAGACACATCCCCGACAAGAACATTCCCCTGATCAGTGATAAGTATATCTCCTGCGAAGATCTCTTCCAGAACCTTGAGCGAGGTGGAAAGTGTGCCGTCAAGGACAGTGCGCTTACCGGAAGCAACTTCAACTTCCATTTTACCGCTGACAATCTGCTTTGCGTTAGTAGCTCCTACAGAAAAAGCCGGGGGCTGAATTCCATCTGCATCTATAACCGCACCGGGCCAGCCCGCAGAATCATCTGCGAAAACAACAGTCGGGCCGTCATTAACCAAAACATCTTTAACCAAAAGCTGATGAATCGCTGTCTCGGAATAGATCTCTCCGCGCCTGCGTCTGACGACTTTGACAGAATGAATCGTATCAACATCCACTATTCCGAGAGTCCAGATTATTATGGAACCGACAAGCTCGGCAGAACCGAAATCTTCCACATCAATCTCATAGCTCGTTAAAGAATCTGCTACATAATCAGCAATACTGACCTCAACAGTTGAACCTTCAGTAGCGCTGACCGGACCATTTAAAATCGGCGTTTTGCTCCTGAGATTAACAATATCCCCCCATGCTATTGCCTCGGCTTCGCTTTTTGCATATTCCGCTGCGGTCTGCGCTGTCTCGGCTCCCGTTCTGGCGGCTTCCGCTGCAATCTGTGCAGCCTCTGATTCAGTTCTAGCTGTTTCTGCTCCTGTTCGCGCAGCGGAGGCAGCGTCACGAAACGAAACAACATTACTCATAAATTCCTGCGGCATAAGCTGCTCTTCCGCCGGAGTAGAAATGTCATATTTCAACGCCCTTGCAACCTGCTCCTGCAACTGCTGATCACGCATAACTCCGCGATCAAAAGCTTCATTAAGCAATTCAGCAGAAAAAGGATCGTTATCAACAAGTTCAAGTTCCTGAGAATAAGATATTTCCCTGTAAAAAGTTATACTGCTACCAGTTTGCAAAGGGATTCCGGAAACAGGATACATAGCCCTGCCGCCCGAATCATTTCCCGCTTCAGATACAAGCTTAAAGTCACTTCCTGCGACCAGCTCTATTTCTGTGCCGGAACTGTCCCGAACAACTGCCGCAAGATCTTCTTCCTTGAATATCCTGAAATTAAAATCGAATAAGATTTGAACGCCATCACCTGCAAAAGTAATGTTGTTGCTGCTTGAAACCACTGTCATAAGTTTTCTCCTCAAAAAGTTACTGAAATATAAAACCACTGCCTTATACTTTCAGTTTAATTTGAAGGCCGGACATGAAACAGCCGACTCAGGTCCGGGCAGCAAAAAAAAGACGGACGAATTCATTTTGAACTCGTCCGCCTTTTGTCATCCACTTAAAAACTTAATAAATATCAGCTAAGTATGCTCGTAAGATTCTTCCCAGCCTTATCAACAAGAGAGGAGCCAAGGCCGTCCACCTTTTTTCCATAGACATGGTCAGATTGGTTTTTATCAAGAATGGCACTGCTGGTTCCCGACCATACAGCCATATCCCCTTGTGATAGATGTCTGCTTGCCGAAACATCCGCCTGATATTTTACAATTTCAGCATCATAACGGGCCTGCCTGATTGTATCCTCTTTAACATCCACAATCGAACCGGAATCAAGGCGCACCCCTTTATAACCCCCAAGAGAATGTTCTCTGCGATATAATTCGCGGCGCAAAGTTGCCAGCTTAATTTCAGCATCTTTCCTGATAAGCTGTGCTTCTTTATAACTGCTGTTGCGGCTGTATACTCTGCGTTGCATATTATTAATATTTTGCAGTTCCGCCATTTGTGAATTGTATGCCGCCTCTCTCTGAGAATTTCCGCTATCAAAAACAGACTTTCCGAAATCGGTCATCATACCAATTCCCGCTTGGGCATTAAAACCGCCTCCCGCCATCTGCACAGCAGAACTTGCGGCTTGACCGACTGCCGCCCCACCGCCGCCTCCACCACCACTACTCATTGCACCGCCCACGACGCTTGCCGCCATAGAACCAACTGCCAGCATTGTTCCTGTTGCCATTATCTCTCTCCGTTTTTATTTAATTTTGTTCCGGCTGTTCGCGTTGCCCGGTAATAAAGGTCACGGCCAAGTTTTATTTTTTCATCATAAAACTTAAACCCGCACCAACGGTGCCAAAGAATACTTTTCCTATTTTGAGTGCATACAAACGTTTCAAAAACAAGAAATTCCTTTTGCAACATTTCTAAAAGAGACAACGAAGCTCTTGCAAACGGCAACGGATTTTTATCAACATTTTTTGTTCCAACTACCCAAGGAGTTCCAGTTCCTGAAACAGCTCCGGGAATTACTCCGAAAACAGCATAAGGATTTTCGCCAAGATAAAGAGCATACACGAGTTTAGACTTTTCAACGTCCCGCATTATGACCTCAAACACTGAACTGTCGGCACTTAATCCTTCAATATCCTGCCGATCGCTCTGCCGAATTTCTTCTGCCATGAATTCAATATGCGAAACTGTAGGAACACCAAGAGTAATACTACATCCCTTAGGCAGCCTACTCATGAATATACCGAAACTTGGGGAATAAGAGCCAGTACGGTCAACGGTAAGGGTTGATCCTGCCGAATATAAATCTGACCGTCACGGTCATAACCGCGATTAAATTTAACCTCATAATCTCCATCAAAAAGCGAAGGCGGCCCCCCTACTTTATCTGCGGAAGTACGGAAAGGAGCGCGCTCCAAATTGTCTTTATCGTACCCCACCTGCAAGCCGAGCGACTGAAACAAACGCACAGTCACATGAGATATCCTTTTCATACTTCCCTGCGCAGTACCGGTCATTGATCCGCCCTCTATACGCAAAGTTTTGAGATTTGAAGTATAAGGAAGCCCCGCATGCACAACCTTCGCAGGAGAAGCCAGCGTGATGTGCCCTTTTTCAACCACAACATCAGGACGTACAGCGCCGTCCGCAAGAATAGAGACTTTCTTACCTTCAAGATGATCAAGCCCCGTAAACACGGTATCAGCAACGTCCTGATCATAACTAAGCCCGGAATCCACAAAAAAGGCGCTAACAGAATCTTCACCGTTAAACTGTTCTTCCATTCGCTCGATGTAACTACGGGTTACACCTTCGACTTCCCGCGTCACCACGCACCACAACTCTTCCTGCGAGACGCCCGGAATAACGCACACAGAACGGAATTTACCCTCTGTAACATGCCTGTGATAACCGACAACTTCGTGCTCGCGTTGATAAGTAAGCCCCAAAAGAGCGCCATCATCCCGAATCATCCAGACTATGGAATCAGGGGACTGTTGATATGCCCATTCGGTAATGGTGTTGGACCGGGTTAAATGTTCAGCCAGAATGGTAAGGTCGGGAGCTACATAGCCGTCAGCTTCAAATGAATATGAAAGTTCGCGAATCGTTTTTCCTTCGCGTTGCAAAAAAATCATGATGCCGCCGACAACCACAGGTGGAATAGCTGCTGATCCATGAGTTGTCTCACGTCGGACCATCACTGAATTAGGAGTGACAGAATCAGCACTGCCACCGCCGGAAAGCCACCATTCGCCGCCGGATGTTCCCATTATAAGTTTCTTGGAACTGACCATCCAACGAATAGCATTCACCTGATCAGCGGATAACGTATAAGTGCAGGCATCATCATCCACCACAGGAGCCGAAACTCCAAAATTCTCATAAGCCCCACTTTTGCTCATCCATACCGTTTGCGGATTTGCAGGGCTAGCGGCAAAACACAAACGCTCTTCAAAAAACGTCACGCACGAAGGAAATCCTTTCTCGCTGTTCCACTCGGCAGGCGGCGATAAAAAAGGCACAAGTTTCACAGTCCAGTCAACATGCGATGTTCTGGAAAGTTTATAAGGCTGAACTTCAGGATGCACGAGATACATAACGTCTGCGGATTGAGTGAATCGAAGTTTTTCCAAATCACTCTCAGTATACGGGGTGGAAACCTCGACAGGTTCGCCATCTGCGTCCACAACAATGCCGCTATCCTTGTAAATTCTGACATTCTTGTCGGTAAATTCAAGGACATAAGCCTGCTCAGTGGAAAACTCAAAAGGAATAAGCCGAACTTTCGGACCTATCTCCCGCACATAAACCGACTCAACTTTACCGATGAAATCCACATCCGCACTAATGGATATTAAACCGGATTCTCCAGCTTCAAGACGCGACACAAACAGACCGTCAGCAGAGGCTGGATTACTGACTCCCGCCCCTGCGGAAATAATCTGAACTGAACCACCTATACAATTTGAGATTTTAAACCCGAACTCATACGTACGGCCCGCAATCAGACCAATATCACGACTGAGAATAGTAGAGACGCTTTGCGTTCCATCACACGAAGCTGCTGAATCTGAAACTGACCACCCTGCGCCGATTGTCCAACCGTCCGCAGAATCAAAACATCCTTGCACCATTAAATCCCGCCCGATAACTTCTCGGATGAAACGGAAACCGGTTCTGCGTGATGCGCCGCCATGCGGGTGAGTGTACATATTTTCAAGTACAGCCAGCCCGTTTGAATATTTTGCGAGATCAACCCGACCTCCGAGACGAGGGGAAAGTTCCCCGGCGCTGAAATTGGTCATTATTAATGATACTGACACGGCTACGCCCTCCAAACAGGTGAATCAAGACCATGTATTCCGCGAGCCTCAAGCCACGGATCATTCAAAATCTCATCCTCACGCCCTTCAGAGGAATCCGCCAGTCTGGCGGACTGCATTGCATTCAAATAAAGCGTCCACATCTCTCTGGCTTTGGAAGACGACCCGGTGATATCATCCGCCATTTCTGCGGCAAGACGTGCGGAAAAAGCCATCACAAACGATGAATCAAAAAGTACCGGATTGCTGACTTTGCTGGTGTAAATGGCGGAAGCTCCATCCATATTCGTAAGAATTTTATCACCTTCAACAACGAATTCATCATCGGCCCGGCTGAGTTGGCGCAAATGAAGACAATCCACCGGAACCTGATACTGAAAGGAAAACCCGAAGGCTGGAGCCTGTGCAAGCTTGGCAAGTCTGCAACGGCAGGTTGCAAAATTCCAAGGATGATCCCGCAAAACCGCGTCCCGAACCTGCTCATAAAATAGATTACAGGTCACGGCCTCCTGTGAACTGTCGCTGAGCGATTCAATAAGCCTTGCGCCGAGTTTCCTAAGCGCAAGGTTACAAATTTTAACTTCTGAAATTGCCACGTAAATTCTCCTGTCTTTGTTATGGTTACAATTCAATTAATGAATCCCCTACAAAGTCAGGATAAAAGATAGGGCGGACATGAATAAGCCGAGTCAGGTCCGGGGGGTGGTTTTTTTGATAAAAAAATGCCCCGCACTTTTGGGGTGCGGGGCTGATGTGATTAATTCTTCTCACTCTCCTCAGCAAATCCAGTCCAATCATGAAAATTAATAGGATCATCGAGGCAGTAACCATAAACATCCACATCCCCGCCAGCTAAACCAATTGGATCGGGAGTTATGAACCTGCCGATGGTGGGGGCGTTTTACTCACTATTCTTTGAAAGTAAAAACTAATAATGTTACCTGTTTTTTACGTGACTTTGAATAAAAGCAACGCCACGAGTGCCAAGAATAAGGCTAAAGTGAATAAGCCATAAAAGAATTAAGTAAATGGTGAATGACCCCAAAAAACTGATAAAAGTATACTGTTGATATATAAGTCCCATGGAAATCCCCACTGAGGAGAACAGATATTCATGGCTGGCAAACCCCAATGCAGCCGTAGGGTAAGACAAGTAATGTCTTTTAGCTGTCATGCAAACGGCAACACAACTAAGAGGAATAATTATAAAATAATCAACTTTTTCGTGGAAAAAGAAAAAATAACCACAAAATTTGCCTAAACTGCCTATAATAAACGCTAAAAAAATATCCATCATAGTTATCCTGAAAGTAGACCGCACTAATGCGGTCTACCAATATTGCTAGTGAACTGTTACTTTTACTTTATTTTTTGTTTTTCTAACATTTTTGAAAAATTTCCTATCCTTGTCTCCAATATCAATACAGCCCGCGGAACCTTTTGTATCTCCTCCATGAATAAAGAAACCGTCTCTCCCATGAGTTTGGGTTTTATTTGAAGGGTGAAGCGGAATTCTTCCGTGCCCCCAGTCACCACGAAGGAGTCTTCGAGCTAAATAATGCGCCCCTTCAACTTCAGAGGTTTCTTTAGGATCAAATTCATACTCTCCACTTGGGATAGGCCCCTCATCTTTTTTGGTCTGATCTTTTTTTCCGGGCCGTCCTGAAGTGTATTCGTATGTATCTCTGGGTCCATCTTCAGAGTAGACTTCCATGGTTCCATTACCATGATAAGCACGAACTTCTTTAATTGGATAAGAATCCTCTTCCTCAGAGTCTTTCCTTTTTTCCCTTTCATTCTTACTACGAGTTCTTTTCTTATAATCCCGATCAGCACCAGCAAGTTTGCTATTTATAGGTTCGTTTTTGACAGTATTCTCTTTCGACTCCTCACTCTCCCCAGCCAGCCCCGTCCGGTCATGAAAATTAATCGGATCATCGAGGCAGTAGCCATAAACATCCACATCCCCGCCAGCTAAACCGATTGGGTCGGGAGTTATGAACCTTCCGATGGTCGGGATTTTTATAAAAAAGATGCCCCGACCGAAGTCGGGGCAGATATGGTTAGTTGTCTTTGCTTTCGTACTTTGGCTTTTTAGTCTCGATGTCCTTTAATTCTGGATGTCGTGCATAGAAGTCTTTCAAAGGTTCCAATACAATCTTGCAATCTGGACACATAGATTTATCTGGGTTTTCACCTTTAAGAAAAACTCGTTCACATTCAGGACAAATATGGTCTTCGTATAAGCCGTAGGCAAAGCCCGGCAACGTCGTGTTGCCTCGAATCGCATATGCCATAGCGAGAATACAAAAAAAAGCTAAAATCCATCCGGTTCCAGGAGTTGTAGGAACACCTCCACGCCAATGAAAGACTCTATTTACATTCCAAGGAGCCGCAATTAATAACCCTAAAAAGCCCCCCACGAACCACAGAATTCTTGCAAAAAAGGGTAGTTCTTTTTTTTTCAATTATTTCCCTGCATTACACGTGTTTAGTTAATTTATATAAAATATTTTAAATTCTTAGAGCAGCTTTTAAAATTATATTTTATTTAGAGTTTCGTTGGGTCACAGTGGTTCTTGAAGGTAATATTTTATTTTTATCAATATTGTATCGCCCTTCATACCGATTTTGTACATTTTTATTAAAATCATCTCCAATCTTATTCCAAACTCCCATTTCATCTAACGTTTTAATCAGAAGAGGAGTCCCCATACCCGCAGCTTCTGCTAGAGAGCTAGGCTTTGGAGCTTCTCCGCTAAACGGGTTAAGCCCCTTTGCAAAACCTAATACAGTTTGTGCTCCTGGAGTCGTAGCTATCTTAGTTGCAACAGATGCCGCTGCACTCGAAACAGCAGGGCCGGCAGCTACTCCTGAAGCTAAAGCAATAGGCAACGCCCCTGCCCCGAGAGCTATCTCAGTATATTTTCGTAATTCTTTATTATTTTTAAATTCATCTACAGTTTTCCCAACAGCCTCACCCGCTGCATCTGCCCCCTTATCAAGAGCTTCTACCGCAGCTTTTCCACCTTCGACAGTAGCTTTTTTGATACCCTTAATGCTTTTTTCCGTTGCCCCTTCAAGTCCTTTCGGGATTGCAGTTGAAGCTTTACGTAATCCTGAGATTATTTTTGAAAAAGCTCCTTCTTTCTTTTCTTCACTTTCCCCAGTCAATCCCGTCCGATCATGAAAATTAATAGGATCATCGAGACAGTAGCCATAAACATCCACATCCCCGCCAGCTAAACCGATTGGGTCGGGAGTTATGAATCTGCCGATGGCGGGATCGTATTCACGATATCCCAAATGTACGAGTCCAGTATCTTTGTCTGTTAGTCCCGCGGCGAATCCGAGGCATACATCCAGACTGACACCGCTATCGAGTAATACATTACCAAACGAATCATATATAATCCGCTTTACATCATAACCTCTTTCGTCCGCAACCATGAAGATTGTGCCGACTTGATTAGTCGCAAAGAAAAAGGTGCGTCCTTCAAAAGTCATGCTGACAGGATCGCCTTCTTCGTTATAGGAAAATACTTTTGGGTGTAATCCTTCGCCATCCGTCACGGCAATTAGCGTGGTCAAATCCTTCCAGAGATATTTTTCAACAGCTTTACCATTGATAGATTTAGCAATTCTCCGTCCCAGAGGGTCAGAGGTATATTCGATTCTGCGTCCGTCCGGCAAATGGACTTCGTGAAGCGGGCCGGATCTGACTCGGCTTATTCATGTCCGGCTGGATAATTTTATTAATAAAAAACCCCCGGAATAAATTCCGGGGGCGAAAGGTTTACCTGAACAACTTAAGGCTACTAGCAAAAGTAGTTATGTTTTAATTTTCCTATAAATCAGCCTCCTTCATCAGTTTGCGCAATTTAGGTACGCTATCTTTCGGAGAAAAAGCTATTCCGAGATCTTTAAGCTTATCTATAAGCTCATCTCTTTCACTTTTAATGCCGCTGTCAGCAGAGTTACCGGAACCGCCGTCTACTTTTTTGAAATGAGCAGGAACGATCATAACGTCACCGAAATCAGCCTCATCGCCGCTGTTAAAGCGCTGAAATACGCCCTGCGGATTCCTTGCGTAGCAATTCTCTTTACAAATATATTTCAAAATAATCTCTTTGAGCTACACGTTTGTCTGATCATCCAGAATCACATAACCGCTGATTTTACCGGCAGTTGCATCGCTTCCGCCAACGGTGAAAGAAAGCCTGACATAAGCTTTATGTTTCACAGGAAGCGATGGAAGCGGAAAGCTGTAGCCTTTGATCAGGCTTGCAACCGGAATTGGACCGGATTCAAAAACGGTATCATAAAGTCCGAAAGTGTCATTTTCAGATCCCTGCAACGCGATTCTCAAATCTGTGAGCTCCGCAAAATCTTCACCATCCACGAAGACTTTAATTTTAACATTGTTACCGCTGCCGCAATCTTCACCGACATAAATAACATTTTCAGAAATGGTGTTTCCGGTTATTGCCTGTTCTTCGCAAAAACAAAGTTCATTATCCAAATACATATGAATCTCCTTAAAATTTTATCAGTTTAAAACCCGAACGGATCAATAGCTAAGCAATGATTGCAGATTCTGTGTTGAGAATAGAATCAACTCTGCGAATCGGACAGCCCCAGAAGGTTGTCACAGGCTTGCCTTCCCAATTCTCAGTTTTAAGCATGACATTGTTTTTGTCGGAGGCTTCAATATCAAGCTGAGTTTTGATGGTCTGGTTGCAATAAATTACAGTTTTACCCATATTTGTGTTGGGTATTTTGTTCAGAGCCTGAATCAGCGCATGACGCAAAGATTCGGTGCCGAAATTGGTTGTATCAATGGAAGCGACACGCATTACATAACGCCAGTCGCGGACAACAAGGCCCGGAGTCCACTTGAAGTGGGTACGGAGTCCCTGATATTTACCGCCGTTTGCATCTTCGAGAGTGACCTCACCAAGATCCTTATGAGTCAAACCGCCGGTGCTTCCTTTAGGGAAGGTGAAATGAACAGTCTGATCGGACCAACAAACAATCCAGATGGAAGTGCAGTTATCACCTGTTCCACCGAAATTGACGACATTATCATGTTCAAGATTACTGAAGCGGGGAGAAAGTCCCAAATATTTTTCAGGTTCAAGCGCAGTGTCACCGTAGACAAAAGTATCTGCAAATTCCTGATTCATTGCTTCGAGAAATGCTCGCTCTTCTGAAATACGGAATGTGGAAGTATTACCATTGAGTTCAGACAACGCCTTGTCCATTTCCGCATAAGACTCGAGCATACCGCAGGTATCATCGACCTGTTTTGTACGGGATTTGCTGGGTTTAATGCCGTAATTAAGCTTGCGCCAGCTTACGGTCGGCAGGTCAGTACGAACGGTTGTTCTGTGACCGGTCGGCAGGTTACCTTCAACCCATGCGGCATCTTCGAGAATTTCGTTAGTCTGTGAAAGTGTTTCCACGACAGCAGCTACATCGCCGCTTGGATCAACACGTGTGGACCATTCTGCAAGAGTAAGTGCGTTGTTACCAATAGTTCCCATAAAAAATCTCCTTGAAATCGGCCTTCTGGAGGCTCTAATTTAAGGACGCTTTAAGCGTTCAGAATATATAATTAATCGCTGACAGCGAACAATTATCAATAAAAATTAAACAGGCTGATTAGGATAAAGAATTTCTCCGATTGTTTTCTTCCTTCCGGTCGGTTTCGGGCTGTCCACATAAGAATCTTCAGACATGCGCATCCCGATTCCGTGAAACGCTTTAACAACCTCAGGGTGATTATTATAACCTGATTTTTTGATCAGGTTTACAAGCTCGGGTGAGGCAAAAGTTTTCATTGCCTTGTTTGCAACACTCACATTCTGCCTGAAAGCATTGCCCTGCCAGCCGGGAAGCGAGTTTATCTGCTCCGCCCACTTATAAATCTGCTGTTCGTGATCCTGCCTTCTTGCCACTTCAAGCTTGTTATTAAAATCAACCAGCTTCTGTGCCATTTCGCCGGTCACACCGTTTTCACGGGCAAAATCTCTAAAATGTTTATCAATATGGGACGGTATTTCTACTCCTTCCCCATAATTTATTTCATAATCCGCCGGGTCAACTTGCGGGACAGAACGAAGGGTCGGCTCACCGTCCTTACTTTCACCTTCACGATTTCGCTGATTTTCATCTTGCTTCTGACTCGGTTCCTGATCCGAACCCTGCTCATATTCCGCGTCATCACCGCCAAGAATTGATGGCAATTCCTTTGCCTGTTCGTTACCACCTACAGCGGTTGTTCCCGCTTGTGACTCGTCAGGTGCAACGTAATCACTCATTTTTCTTATCCTCCTCGTTCCTCAGTTTTTCTGCACGCTCACGAATAATTGAAAGATAGATTTCCTCATCTGCCGTAACGACAGGAGCAAGAACATTTTCAACTACAAAATCATGAACAGCCACATTCCGATAAATGTCTGCATCTTTGGAATAAAGAACCGCGTTGACTCCGCCCTGCTCAAGCAAAAAGGTAAAAATACGCTTGCCGTGCGGTGAACCGAAAGTAGCTTTCACATCTGCCAGAAACTGCTCAGTTAATCTGCGATGCTCTTTTTTAATACTTTCCGCTTCCAAGTGTTCATCTTCCAAAAAGTCAGCTTCCATTGTCATTCGTTCTATTCCTCCTTTGGAGGGAAACATGTGTTGTTCCTCCCCCCTACAAGACATAGAATATGCAATAGCCCGGACATGAAACAGCCGACTCAGGTCCGGGGGGCAACTTTTTTTAAATTAATTTGAACTTTTGGGAGATGTGGCTAAGAGAAAAAGGACATAAGACAAGACTATGAGGCAGGATATAAACCAGTAACACACTAATAAAATAAACTATTATTATTTCATACGAGAAAGATATTCATACATGACCCAGAAATGACAAAAACTTCCTGCCATCACAAAAAGATGAAATATTTCATGAAATCCCAGAATACCGGGCCAAGGATCAGGACGTTTAAGAGCATAAATGACCGCACCTATGGAATATAAAATTCCGCCAGCCAATAGCCAGAGTAACGCTCCGATCTGCAAAGCCTGTATAAGAGGCCAGATTGCGATAATTGCCGCCCACCCCATAGCAAGATAAAATCCGGTTGAAAGCCAGCGCGGAGCATGTAGCCAGAAAAATTTAGTAATTATCCCACCGACAGCCATAGCCCATACACAGCCGAATATAGACCAGCCCCACACACCCTTCAGCCCGATAAGACAAATAGGAGTGTAAGTCGCAGCGATATAAATAAAGATCATGCTATGATCTATTTTCCGCAAATAACGTATTCCTTTTTCCGAAAGAGGAAGCCAGTGATAAAGCGTACTTGCTAGATACAACAAAATCATTCCCACGCCGAAAACTGAAAAAGTAACCACGTGCATTACATTGGTAGGATCAATTGAAATATCAAGAAGCATCTTCAATCCAACTATTGCAAGACAAAAGCCTATAAAATGAGTCAAACCGTTCATTGGATCACGAATATACCGAAGCATAACTTACCTATTCCTGATTTTTAAAAATTTGGAACAAACTTTATATTGTTAATATCTATTTAAAAAAAACGACGCAATCAATATTAGAAGATTGAAAGCATTCCCTCTATACGACAACCTATCATTGATATTTTCATTATTCCGTAATTTTAGTTCTAAAAACAAAGCTAAAACCCAACAAGTTTGCTTTTGCAACAAATATCTTGTAATTGCTACAGCGCCGTTTTTACCAAATGGCAATAAATTTCATAGGGGAAATCTTGCATGCGATATTTACGAGGGATTTTTTTACTGTTTACTTTAGTCCTGCTATTTTGTCAGCCCGCGCTTGCTGCGGACTCCAGCTTAGGTTCTGTCAATGCGGCTAGATTCGGGATGCTCACACTCATTCCGCCTTTCGTTGCCATCGTTTTAGCTTTTATCACCAAAAACGTTATTCTTTCATTGCTGTTGGGTGTTTTCTCAGGGGCATTCATGCTCGAATCCAAAGGATTCAACGTCTACAACGGATTTGTTGACGGTTTTCTCAGACTTTCCAACGAAATTCTTATGTCCCTCGCTGACCCGTGGAATGCGGGTATCATCTTGCAGTGTCTTGCCATCGGCGGACTTATCGCGCTCGTTTCTAAAATGGGCGGAGCAAAAGCGATTGCTGATGCTCTCGCTAAAAAGGCAAAAAGCCCAAGAAGCTCACAGTTTGTAACGTGGCTGCTTGGTCTTCTTATCTTCTTTGATGACTATGCAAACTCACTGACAGTCGGACCGATAATGCGTCCGGTCACAGACAAAATGAATGTATCCAGAGAAAAGCTTGCATTTATTATTGATGCAACAGCTGCTCCAATCGCAGGTATAGCTCTTATTTCAACATGGGTTGCATATGAAGTCGGCCTTATCCGCGATGGTCTTCAGGGAATCGGCTACAACCTGAATGCTTATGGCGTGTTCGTAGAAACTGTTCCTTACAGATTTTACAATATTTTAATTCTGGTCTTCATTCTCGCCACAATCTGGTTCATGAGAGAATTCGGCCCTATGTATAAAGCCGAGCATCGCGCCCGTACTACCGGCAAAGTGCTGTCTGATACGGCCAAGCCAATGGTTGCAGATGAAGCAACTGAATTAAAGCCTGATCCAAATATTATTCCCAGCATTTGGGATGCAATTATTCCTATCGGAACCCTTATTGTAGCGGCTTTCTTAGGATTCTATTTTAATGGATATAATTCAATCATGGACGGAGATAACGCGAAACTTATCTCAATACTTAAAGACTCTCCGACCAGCTTTGTTGCAATCCGCGAAGCTTTCGGTGCATCTGATGCTTCCGTTGTTTTATTTCAAGCTGCACTTGTAGCCGGAATTGTCGCGCTTGCACTTGCCATAGGTAAAAAGATCTTAAAAGTTGATGAAGCCATTTCCACATGGGTTCAGGGCGTTAAATCTCTCAATATCACAGCAGTAATTCTTCTGCTGGCTTGGTCACTTTCCGGCATAATTAAAGAGCTTGGAACAGCCGCATATCTGGTAAGTATCCTATCTGATACCATCCCGATATTCCTGTTGCCTTCCATCATCTTTATAATGGGGTCCATCATATCCTTTGCAACCGGTACTTCTTACGGAACCATGGGAATCCTGATGCCGCTGTGTATTCCGCTGGCATATGCTCTCTCCCCTGATCAATCCTATGTCATCCTGAATATCGGCTCGGTACTTACCGGAGCAATATTCGGTGACCATTGCTCCCCGATTTCAGACACAACAATTCTGTCATCAATGGGGTCGGCATGTGACCATATCGATCACACCAAAACCCAGATATTCTACGCAATTCCTGTTGCGCTTATATCTATTGTATTCGGCTACATTCCTGCTGGACTTGGAATGCCGCTGTTCATAATACTGCCGATGTCCATTCTGGCTGTATTTGCGACCGTGCGTTTACTGGGTAAGCCTGTAGCAAACTAATCATCAGCCACAAATAAAACTTGAAACGCCCCTTGGTCTTATGATCAAGGGGCGTTTCTTATTTAAAAACGAATAAGACACATATCAATTGACGTTTTTTATACGCTAATGTTAAAGTGAATTCACTTTCACATAACAGGAGCATATTTTGAGCAAAAGAATGGATCGAAATACACGTCGCGAACAAATCGCCGAAGCAGCACTCGAACTTGCCGCCAAAAGCATTTCAGCGATCACAGTAGAAAATGTTGCGAAGGCGTGCAAAATAGTTCCATCCGCACTGTATAGACATTACCGGAATAAAGATGAAATCTTTGAAGGTTTGCGGGATCTTGTACGTAATAAATTAATTGCAAATGCAACTCTTGCTGCAAAAGAAGAAACAAGTCCGCTCGCTATTCTAAAAAATCTTGCTCTCAGGCATGCAGACCTGCTTTATAAATATCCCGGAATTCCAAGACTCATGTTCTCCGACAAAATAACCGGCAAAAATTCTCTGAGGCGAAAAGGATTTCTCGCAGTTATGACTGAATATCGCAAAACTGCGGCATCAATTGCCAAGAAAGGACAAAATACAGGAGAAATCAGATCGGACATAGAACCGGACGACGTGGTGTTTATGTTGTTAGGAACTGTTGTTCCTCCATCTTTCCTGTTTCATCTTTCAGATGGCGATTATGACCCAAGACCTCAAATACGAAGAAATCTTCTTTTATTTGAAGATGCCGTTAAAAATAGAAACATTTCGGAGGAATCCTGAAATGAAATCAACTTACATTTCTGCCCCACTGATAATCCTGACCCTCACGATATGTTTGCTGCTTTCAGCCTGTACAAATGAAGAAAGTTTTCTTTGGCAGGGTTATGTTGAGGGTGACTTTGTCTATGTTTCATCTCCCCTTGGCGGACAGCTTGATGAAATCAACGTTGAAAAAGGACAACAGATCACGGAAAATCAAACACTGTTCATACTTGAAAGAAAATTCGAAAAAGCCGGAATAGATGAAGCATCCGAAAATCTGGACAAGGCTCTTAATGACCTTGCCGACAAACGTAAAGGACGCAGACCGTCTGAAATAGCATCTATCAAGGCAAGGCTTAAAAAGGCAAAAGCAGCAGAATCTCTGGCGGCAACCGAATATAAACGCAGAGCAGATCTTTACAGATCACGAACCATTTCCGAAGAAGAACGCGATAAATCACGGTCGGACTATCAACAGGCGACCCAACAGGTTCACGAGATAACATCACAACTTACCACAGCCACACTCGGCTCACGCTCTGATGAAATAAAAGCGGCTGAATCCGCTGTTGAAGCCGCAAAGGCAAGACTTGTACAAGCTCACTGGAATTATGATCAAAAAAAACAGGCGGCCCCACGCACAGGCCTGATTTTCGACACCATAAGATACAAAGGCGAATGGGTTCCGGCAGGTAAACCTGTTCTTTCCATCCTGCCACCGGAAAACCGCGTGGTAAGATTCTATGTGCCTGAACCAATCGTCGGCGGATTCACTGTGGGCGAAGAATTATTTCTTAACTATGACGGGCTGAAAGAACCTCTACGAATAAAATTGACCTACATTTCACCTCAATCAGAGTATACGCCGCCTGTAATTTACTCCAGTCAAAGCAGAGCTAAACTTGTATTCATGCTCGAAGCTTACCCTTCGCTAAAGGATGCGCTGCTTCTTAAGCCGGGACAGCCTGTAGATGTCAGCCGGGACATTAAATATTTTGATCATAAAATTGGGCTGATCGACACCATCAAGTCTTTTTTCAGAGGCAGTAATGAATGATCAAACAGTCATAGACGTAAAGGGCGTAACCAAAATTTTCGGGAAACGCACTGTAGTTGACGCGCTGGATATGAATGTCAAAAAAGGCGAGATATTCGGTTTTCTCGGCCCTAACGGTTCCGGCAAAACCACCTTCATCCGTATGCTGTGCGGCCTGTTGCGCCCGGACGCAGGTTCCGGCACATGCCTAGGATATGATATTTTAACCGAGCCCGATTT
Organism: Maridesulfovibrio ferrireducens; assembly: GCF_900101105.1. Taxonomy (NCBI): domain Bacteria; kingdom Pseudomonadati; phylum Thermodesulfobacteriota; class Desulfovibrionia; order Desulfovibrionales; family Desulfovibrionaceae; genus Maridesulfovibrio; species Maridesulfovibrio ferrireducens. Next base: position 121,664 of record NZ_FNGA01000003.1, on the reverse strand, counting down.
GATCAAACCCAATGTGGGCTACATGGCGCAAAAATTCAGCTTATACGGAGACCTGACAGTCCGTGAAAATCTTGATTTTCTGGCAAGAGCCTACCAGCTCCCGAACCGCAACAAGCTCATTAATGAAGCCATAGAACGTATGGGCCTCGGCAGATTCACCAATCAGCTTGCAGACAGTCTTTCAGGCGGTTGGAAACAACGGCTCGCTTTAACGGGATGCACACTGCACAGCCCTAAACTACTGCTTCTTGATGAACCGACTGCGGGAGTTGATCCTTCCGCGCGCCGGGATTTCTGGGATGAAGTACATAACCTTGCCGCACAGGGAATAACAGCCCTCATAAGTACTCATTATATGGATGAAGCCGAACGCTGTCACAGACTGGCATACATTGCTTACGGCCATCTTTTAGCTAAAGGAACACTTGAAGAATTAATCACACAATCCGGCCTGCATACATGGACCCTAAAGGGACCGCGACTCAACGAGATTACTCCGCTTCTACGAGCCACCGAAGGAATTGATCAGGTTGTAGCCTTCGGGAACACTCTGCATATCAGCGGCCGGGATGAATCCATAATTGAAAAAGGTATCCGCGCGGTGACTGGACCTGAAAACAATTTCGGCCCGTCAGAAACCAGCTTGGAAGAAGTATTCATAGACCTCATGCAAGGGAAAACGCCATGAGAGCGCTAAAACTTTTCTCCTTCAAACGATTCAGGACAATAGCTGGTAAAGAATTCATTCAGATGCGCCGTGACCGACTCACCTTCGCAATGATGATCGGCATTCCGCTCATCCAGCTGATTCTTTTCGGCTATGCTATAAATTCCGATCCGCGCCATCTACCGCTGGCCATACTTTCCGGTGATAACAGTCAATATTCGCGCGCCATTGTTTCAGGCATGCAAACAAGTACTTATTTTGATGTAGATAGATTCATAAATTCAAGAGCCGAAGCTAATCGGTTGCTGGAACTTGGCGAAATTCAATTCGTGCTGACTATTCCTGAACAGTTCGGACAGAAAATTGAACGAGGCGAACGCCCTACGCTGCTGCTTGAAGCAGATGCAACCGACCCTATGGCAACGGGCAATGCGGTAAATTCCATGAAAGAAATCGTAAATCGAGCCATGGAACGAGAACTGAAAGGTTCTTTAAGTTACCTGCTGCCGGATAAATCTCCGGTCGATTTACGAATTCACGCAGATTACAACCCTGAAGCCATCAGCCAATATAATATTGTGCCAGGTCTCATGGGAGTAATCCTTACCCTGACTCTTTCCATGATCACTTCTCTGGCAATAACAAGAGAACGCGAACGCGGAACAATGGAAAACCTGCTGACAACTCCGGTTCGCCCGCTTGAAGTTATGCTTGGAAAAATAATTCCCTACGTCATGGTCGGCTATATCCAAGTTATGCTGATCATGGTTGCTTCAATCTTTCTGTTCAACGTACCGATTAACGGCAACCCTGTGATTATCTTTTTGTACTCGTCAATTTTCATTGCCGCTAATCTGACAGTCGGTGTCACAATTTCAACCGTTGCCAAAAACCAGCTTCAAGCCGTGCAGATGTCCATCTTCTTTTTTCTGCCGTCTCTATTGCTATCAGGATTTATGTTCCCGTTCAGAGGAATGCCGCAATGGGCGCAGACACTGGGATCAGTGCTACCGCTCACGCACTATCTGCGACTAGTGCGCGGGGTATTGCTTAAAGGAAGTGGATGGGTGGAATCAACACACCACCTCTGGCCCATCATTATTTTCTGGCTGGTAGTTCTTGTGGTGGGGCTTAAGAGATATAGGGAGACGCTGGATTAATTATTCATTTATGGATTAAAAACATAACCTATCTCTGCTCTATCACTATTAGTTTTTTATGGACTTAATCACATTAACCAACTGATCCATCCCATCGAAAGTAGATGGGATTTTACCGTCATCAGCTACTATCCCTGAAAAAATTATATTTTCAAATTTTTCTAATGCATTTGCATCTTTTGCTTTTATCCCTTGTGAATAATCCCCGTAACTCTGAATAAATTGACATAAAGTCTTTCGCAATTCTATTTGCAGCAATTGTGACTGAACTGATTTATAATTCATCAAAATAATTTTGAAAAAATACAAAAGAATAATTACAAACGACAGCACTGGAATTAGCGGTATATAATAATTATTTTTATATAATCCTAACAAGTCAGGGAAAAGATAAAAAGAAACAAACTGTCCAATTAAAGGAACTATGATTGCCACTCCTATAGCAATTAAACACCAAAAAATCCTTTTTTTCTCGCTTACTTTTACGACCGAAAGATCATCAAATCCTTTAAACAAACCTACAAAATTAAAAGCATTTTTATATTCATCCAAAGCGGACTTTAGGTTCTCCACTTTAGTTTCTTTATCAACAATCTCAGTATCCCAACCTTTTTTCAACCTTTCTGCCTTTGCCGCAATTTCATCAAAGTCTTTCAAGAGATTCATTGATTTATTATTAAATAAATCCTTAGCAATAAAAATTGAAGTAGCACGACTAGCATAATCAATACTCCGTTTAGCAGAATTACCAAAACTATCAGCTTCAACTAAACCGTAATCAATAAAACTTTGAACATCTATAAGAGTCTCTAAGCATGATAAATGATATTCAAGCGCAAATCTAAAACAATACCCATATAAATCATCAATTTCTTCTTTTGATTGAATCTTAGTAAAATAATTCGCAAACAGACGTCCTATGAGATCAATATTAATCTGACATAACAAATCCCATTCATATCCAATCGACGTTATTAATTCTAAAATTGAACACAAATTTATATTTCGCTGAGCCTCAAATGAACTCAAAGAAGCATTAGGTACACTCAATACAGAAATTACTTTATTAATTTTTAAAATATTGTCTTCATTACTAAAAAGATATTTTTTTTCACTCATCAAAAAACCTTCACTACGGCATTTTAATTAACATAAACAAAAAAATATTAACAAACCAACAATCAAACAGCTAAAGCCTCTCACATCTCGGCACAAAAACAACCGGGAAAACAATAAATCCCGTTAGCCTGCATCCAGTATCCCTGCTTGCCGTTTTTGCCTTTGTAAACTCTGCTTAATCCTAGGCGGATATAAACTTCTTCCCCGCCGGCAAGGGCAGTATTAAACTCGTCAACCCTCTCCTGCTGGACATATTTCAAAGCAGATGAATGAAAATTCAAATCCGCAATAGGGGTATGCCGGAATATCTCTCCGGATTTATCCTTAAAACTGAGTCGAAGTTTCTGCTCAACAGTCCCGACCACAGAAAGCGACAGAGACAAAGGATCAACCCTTATTGTTCTGATTGATGAATCTGGTGGCGAACCCAAAGGGACGCATCTTTTTTTGGAACTAATCGTTCCGCAAAAGGCTTCATTCACAGAATCAACAGCACTGCGCTCAAGTAAGTCTTTAAACAAAATTTCATCCATCATTCCTAGCCACAAATCATTTACAAAAATACAATCTTCAACATGAGGCCGCGCTGCTTTTCCGTTTGGAATAACAGTTGCTTCAACAGTCATCCCCGGATAAATCCCTTTCTGCTGAACTATAGCTTTGGTCACATACGGCAACGGTCTATGACAGGTACAAGATTCAGCATCCAGCAAAGCCATACAAACATTGTCGTTATCTTTAAAACGAGTTAAGTCTGTCACAATTAACTTCATAAAACCCTCTTCACTCCCCAGTTAAAAAGTTCATAACATTTATAATGAAATATCTTTTATAATATATCTTTTCAAGCTTAATACATCAATCTGCAAAATTATAAAAGTTGATATATCATATAAATGTTTGGCTAAAAAATAAAATATCCATAAAAAAACGGAGCCTTTTTTAAAGACTCCGTAATATAACCTATTTAAACTGAAATTTTATATAGAACTCATAATCTGTTCCGCTTTCCCGGCAATACCCATTACTTCATTACGATTGAACCCTGCCTGCGACAAATCTTTAATCATACCGGTACTGGCGGAGGCCGCTGCCATTCCCTGTTGCATCCGCTGTTGCTGAAGCTGCATATCCCTCCTCTGGGTTCTAAACTTTTCTACTTCACCATCGGAACGAACTATGCCGGTCGGCACCCCGATCAAGTCAGCATATTCATCAACCGCCCGATCCATATCAACCTTATCCAGAATTTCCGGATTCGCTCCCGCAAGCCTTCCTACAAATTCAGACAGGGACTGAATGGACTGGGTTCCGACCATTTTCTGAGCCTGTGCAAGAATTGAGATATAATCAATTCGGATATCAGCCCCGTCAAGGCAGGACGGAGGCTCCGGCAACTGTCCGGCACGAGTCAAAATACCAAAAACTCTATCGATAAGAGGGTCCAGAAGTTCGGTATGTTGACGCTCAATGACCGGACCTAACTGAATCAGCTTTTCTTCGTGCCGTTCGGCAACTTCCGCGGCTGTAATCATTTTTCGATTAGATCCCGCCATCATCATGAAAACATCATTATAAAACCCTTCACGAATTGCAGCTCTGACATCCTGAATTTTAGAACTCACCCCCGCAAGATCCGGCCGGACCTGATACAAAGGTGCAATTGAATCCTGCTGATTCTGCTCAACCGGATTCTGTCCGCCGGGGAGTAGATTGAGCCGCCTTGAATACATGGAAGGAACTTTCATGGGCGGACGAAGAGTCAGATGTACAGCCTGAATCTGACTTTTGCTCATCTCCATCAGCATTTTAACATCCGCGAGAACATCCATAGCCGGCGAACGTCCATACACATCCATTGCAGAAGTATCCCAGCGCGGAGCCATGTAGGGATTTTCCATAAACCCGCTTTCCGAAAGGATTTCATTACCTCTACCACTCAGAATAAACACCGACTCGAAAGGCATGTTCTGTTTATCAAGTTTATTAGGATTGAACTCATCACGCGGCTGAACAGCATGGAGCACATCAAACCAGTGATCACGATTGCTGGTCAAACTTGTTCGGACAGTTGCAGGAAGCGCATCAATGCCGAACCTTTTTTCAAGCTGACGAGCTGTCATTTTGAATTCACGGTAAACAGTATCCACACGTCCCTGTGCATCGGTCGCAAGACAATACTCACCCGCCGTCAAAGTACGAAACCGTATGCCCCGGTCAACATCCGGCTCACAATAAAGAATCCCGGTTCCGAATCCCGCAAGTTCAGTATAAAGTGAATGTATGCACGAATAAAAATTGCTTCGGGCCAAAGCTCGATACATGACTGTTTCAACTTTAGAAATCCAGTCACGCACAGATTTATGCTTAGACATATCACGGTCTGCAATTCCCAGCCGAAACCATGGACGCGCAGGAGAAGTAAGCCCCCCTTGAAGCCCCGCCGCTAAAATTCTTAATGACCTTGTCGCAGTGGAATCAATAATACGATTACCTTTTCTGCTCCCGTCATTAGGCTTAGTTCCATCATATACGCCTTTTCGCGGCAGGATATAGTCACTTATTTCCCGCCAATGTCCCTCCCATGAACTGCGCTCCTGTCGAAGCATTTTCAATCGGGATTCATATCTATTTTTATTATTTCCAATCATATTTAATCCATTTTTATCTATAAATTAAAAGGGATTTTCCATAACCTCAAAGAAACAGACGCCTGCAAACAGAAAGTCATAGAAAATCCCTTTATTTTTTAAACTCAGCTACCCTTTGTTACAGGAAAGTTTTACCAGCTTCTTACACTTGGGACACTTTATCTGAACTTCAATAACCTTCCCTTTCATCAACAACCTCCCGCATACGGGACACCGAAGATCAATCACTGCATTACCCCTTTTGAATTTTGTAAAAACTGTTTCTCAATTTTAGCAACTCCGGAAGCGCCTACGGGACCGGTAAGTATCGTCTTCTTCCTGCCCAAAGCATGAACCTTCCGCATCCTTCCTTCTGTAGCTCTCCGAGATGCTATTTTCGCATCAAGTTCAGCATTTGCCTTATCTATTTCCTGTTTCCGAATGTCATTTGGATGAAGCCACTGACCTTCAATCTGATTAAAGCCCGCATTGGTCATTTCAGCCGGAGTGTACCAATGCCCGGTTGAATCTGAATACGTCCAGTCCTTAGGCATTCCCCAACCTGCCGGAGCCTTCAACCCTTTATCATTGAATGAAGGATTAGTTCCGTAGGTTGTTTTGTGCCATTTAAAATAACCATTGAATCCCGGAGAATCCTTATCGAACCAGACATCGGAGTTTCCAGACTTCGGTCCAGGCAGCTCCGGCCTGTAATAACTGCTCACAACTCTTCCCCCTTACTGCCCAAGTTTCGTCTTCTGCCCAAGCAGTGTTGCATTATCTGTCTCAGTCTGTCCGAGAACTCCCTCTCCACTTGTAAGAACTGTCGCGCTTCTACCTTTTTTAAGACGATTCAAAGTTCGCATCTTTTTCGCATTCAACGCCTCTTCACTTTTTTGCAAATCTGTATCCAGTACCGGAGGTGCCGGTGCTGCGGTTACAGGCGGCGGCGGAGCCGGCGCTACAGGTGCTGATGGTGATTTTGATCCAGATCCTCCCATGATCATTCTCCTTTCTTTTAAAATTTTAATACGCACGCTCCCTTAAACAAAGGAGCTATAAATCAACTATTTCTAACCGCACAAAAAATTGCGGCATCCACACTTTTGTCTTCTGCTGCCAGATATGCGGACTGTGGAAGTATTCCCACTTTTGAAAATCCAGACCTTTCAGCCATACGGCAAGCAAGCGGATTCATTACAGGAATAAGACCCTTAACGCAGTCCAGAATATAACTCCCTGACACGTCACGTACTGTCAGCAAATGGCGCAAAACACCTTTTCCCATCAGTAATGTTTCTTTCCCGAAAAAATCCGGCATGATGGCAAGATGGACAAAACAAGAACGCTGAGCAAAACCATTCAACCAGAACAAACCTGAAGGTTTGTCGTCTTTAAATCCTAAAAAGAAATGCTGTTCTTTCTTATCCACAAGACGTTTAAAATCCTCAAAATATTCTACGGAGCCGTCATAAAAAATAACTGGAATTTGTCCGGCGCATTGCATCACGTCCCAGAACCATTTCAAATGTCCCTCTGTAAGGCTGACTGTTCCGTCAAAATCGCGATACTTATAGAATGTAAAACCCTCCGCCGCTTCAAAGCCGTACATTATTGACCTCCTGTAAAAATATCGTAATCCATAATTCCCTGAACGGACTCCTGCTGCTGAGGTGAATTCTCCGGCCTCGGAAAAACTGCCCCCAGTGCTGGGTCTAAAATCCTCGCCATGCAATCAAGCATGTCGTCATGAGGAGCAACCGGAAAAGCCAGATATTCATCATCAATAAATTCGCGCACAAGATCTCGCTCCCGTCCCTGATGATCCATGAACCTCCCGCGCCATGGCAGCCAGAAACGCCCCTGCTCGAAAATCGGTACAAGCTTCCTAATGCGATCAGTTTTCGGAATATTTCCGCCCAGCGGCTCTATAGAGAAACGATAATTCTGTTCCCCCATCACATACTGCATGTGCTCAACATCCGCCTGCTGACCGTACTTTTCATACCCAACAACTTGAGGTCCATAAGCCCTGTGCAATCTGAAAAGAGCACGGGCACGTTCCGTCAAATTGAGACGATCGCGAATACCGTCAATCAGATAATAATTCCTGTCCGGGCCGAGACCTATGACCAGCATTACCGTGTAGTCGCTACCGACCTTCTTCTCACTCGCAGGGTCCACAAGCAGATAACGATTAAAATCCCGCCACCTTGGTTTGCCGCCCTGACCATGCTGATCCCATCTGTTAATCCAATCTTCTTTAAACCCCTGCACATCATCCGCTCTGGGGTCCTGCATCATCTGACAACCGAAAACATACGGCCCCATTTCGCGCCGTTTAGTTGCAAGCTGCTCTCTGGTTAGCAAAACCGGATCACCCTCAAGCGTTCCGTCAGCTGTTGCCGGAAATATTCTAGGAATGGCAGCCTGTCTTTTCAAAATATCACGATAGGTATCATTATAATGATAGCGGGTTCCGATATACCGTTTGATCCCTTCGCGGGTTCCAAGGTTGATGGACAACGCCCACGCCTCAGTCGTCTTGAAAATCATATCCGGCGATGAAACGGATTCACGCGTAACAACATCATCATAAATCAATCGGGAAAAATGCTTCCCCGTAGGCTGTCCGTCCACAAGCCCCCAAGCTTCTACTGTTGCTTCTTTGGGGTTGGACTTCCTTTTCACTATTATCCCGTCTTCCTCAGACCATTTAGGAGAATCTTTTTTAGGATTCGCCCACAACACATCAGAATAACACTGTTTCAAAAGTTCATTGCGCTCTAATTCCATTTTGATCTGACGTAAAAACCCCTTTGCAATCGGCCGGGTGTGGCTGAAAATTCCAATTGTGACCTCGGGATCTCGCAGAATATCCTGAACTGTCAGCGCAAAAGTTATGATGGTGGATTTGTAATGCTCACGGCTCCACAAATCGAGATGCCCGTCAGGATTACGCTGCACATCCTGACATCTCGCAAAAACCCATTCATTATTTGCATCAGCGCGACCGAGCAGACGAGTCAGTAAAAAAAACAAATCATTTCGACCAAGTTCCGCAAGAACCTGCAAGGCTTCCTTTTTCAGCTCGGCCTTACGAAGCAAGGCAGCATACCACTGGTTAGCGCTGCTCAGATCCGTAAATTTCATCAAGCTTCTCCCTTAGTTCAGGACTTATTGCAGAACTGTTTTTAGTTTTTTTTACGGCTGAAACTTCTTTTTTAGCCTCACCGATGCACCATGCTTTTCGCTCCATGTCATGTCGTTTTTGCATGATGTCGAGCTTCGCTTTCAAATCCTTAACCATGTCGGAATCACTTCCTTCAACGGCAAGTGCAAAGACTTCCCGAAATCTTTCGAGCTCCTCCTTCTGGCGTTTAACAACTTCTGATTTATTCACTTTTTCATTCTCCAAAGTTTACCTCACAGCACTAAACCGATTAGCTTAATGAACACTTTTTTCACTCAGGGTTTCGTAAACGGTTGCCTCTGCTTTTTTCATGCACTCACTGCATAGCCGGGCTTCGCGAAAAACAATTTTCCCGCCATAACGTGTCTCCATTCTGAAATATTCCAGCCGGTCGACTCGTCCGCAACAATCACATCTGTTTCCTTCAAAAGAACCACCCAACCATGACGCCGTATCTGCCAATAATGCTGAAACAATCATTTAAAAGCCTCATAAACAGTCCGGGCTGTAACTCCGGCTACAATTGTTGCTGTGCCCCAAACTGTCCGTTCAAGGTTGCGAAACTTTTCCGCATGAGTATGACACCGTCTTGCCCCGTTAATTTCAGAGATGTCCTCCTGAATAGACTTGACCCGCTCATCAACGCGAATCAGAAGATCGTGCAATTCGCTTCTTTCATCAGCCACCATTTCCCCTCCATGTTTTGATAACTTTTTCAGTGCTTCTGCCTACAACATAACCACCAAGCCCAAGCTCCATCAGCGACCAGAGTTGCGGTGGAAGTTCCAGTCGCGGAGCTTCCGCCCAGAACAAAGCCATGTACGGATACAAAAGATAATTATTCGCCACGATGGCAATAATCGTCAGCATCAGAATCGGCCGCCATGAACGCTGCAACCAGTTCCCGGACATTTCCGCCAACATGACTTTCAACCGGGACTCAATTTCAACAAGCTCGCCCTTACTTTGAAGCTCCACCAATCTGAGTTTAGCTTTCTCCCTTTCACCTGCATCCGGCCAAAGCTTGTCGATAATAGTCGACCCCAGATCCAGAATTGAACCGATCATATGCGAGCCTCCGTGGTTTCAACGAAATCGGGATGCTCCCAGCCCTTCAGTTCAGGAACAGACTTATTCCTCTTGTAGTCCGACAGTGAAAAACCAAATTCAAGCCAGTCCGGATTACCTTCAACAAACTTTGCATAGCTTTTTAGAAGCCCTCTATTTTCAAGTGGATACAAAGCGACAAGTGTGTCAGTTGAACTTTCTTTCATTTCTTCCTCCCTTTTGAATAAAGAATATCGGGGAGGGCGGACATGAAACAGCCGACTCAGGTCCGGGGGGCGAATATTTTTGAAAAAAATTATTTCAGCAGACAAAAGAAAACCCCCTCAAATAAATTTGAGGGGGTATAAAATACATACTAAGCCCACTAGCGAGCCGCTTAATAAAACAGTCTACATTCTAACGAGCACCTTTTTTGATCCTTTCCTGCACGCATGCTCAAAAGCTGAAACAAATTCATCAAAATCATACTCAGCTTCGATGAGACCGGATACATCAATCAGCCCTTGCTCAAGAGTAGAAAGAGCAAGCCCGATATCTCCGCAGCGGGAACCTACAATCGAAATTTCATCAACAACAACTTTAGCAAGATTTAATGAAGTAGGTTTATGAGATGTTGTTTTTGCCACCACAGTCCCTTCCGGACGGACAAAATCAATAGCATAAGAAAGACCGTCTTCGCTTCCGGTAGCCTCAACAACCAGATCATATTTACCCAGCTTAGATGCCAACCCGGACAATTCATCCGCACTTTCAATACAATGGGTCGCAACTCCCTGCGCAGCGGCAATGGCAAGCTTATCTGCATGCTTTCCAATCAAAAGGACATTAGGATTATACAGCTTCAAAGCTAGTGCCGTCAGTATTCCCAGCTTTCCGTCGCCAAGAACCATCACCCGCATATTACCGGTTATATGGATCTGCTGGCTGACTTCAAGACCTGCGGCAAGCGGCTCGGCAAAAACCGCCGTGTCATCAGCGACATTATCCCCGACCACATAAAGATTCTCAGCCGGAACTTTAAGATACTCAGCAAATGCGCCGTCATGGTTCACTATTCCAATCACAGTTCGATTTGGTGCATGTCGCCGGTCTCCGGAATATGATCCACCCGAAAGATTAGCATCAAGAACATTAATATCAGCAACGACCCTTTTCCCGACAAGCTCAGGACAGTCCGGGCACTCTTCAACTATCGCCACAAATTCATGCCCCGGAGTACCTTCAAAACCGTAATAACCTTTATGAAGCTCAATATCAGTATTACATATCCCGGCAATGAGAACCTTCAAAAGAGCTTCACCTTTTGAGAGTTCTGGACGTTTTTTTTCAATTAATTCTATATTCTTATCTTTAAAGTATGCTGCGCGCACAGATTATTTCCTCGTCAAATAAATTACATTAATTAGAACCGTATGCTCCAAAGCTACAATCAAGTTCCTTCAACAGTATCAACTTTGGCAAACGACGGTTCATGAAGTGGAATAAGAATATCTGCCAACGATTTCACTTGAAGCATAATATCATATGCTTTGTAAGTGTTAACACAGGTTCCGGGAGGAATTACTTCCATCTCCATACCGGTAACTTCAAGCGGAGGATAAAAATTTTCCATAATCACACAAAAACCTGTGATTGCCGCCAAACCGCCTTCAGTATCGATAAGTACAGTAAGCCCGCCTTCAGTGTGAACAGGCGTATGCATTACCCTGATACCGGGAACTATTTCACAATCAGCGTCTACAATTTCAACCTGTCCATTTTCTTCAACATCTTCAATGTAATCTTCAAGATATCTAAAATCCAAAGGATGAGGATTATGGGCATGTTCAAGCTCTTTGCGATGTGCATAAATTTTAGCATTCACACATTTATAATCATTTTCGCAATGATCATTATGCAAATGAGTGTGAACGACTATATCTATATCTTCAGGTTTTAAACCGTATTTAGCTAACCCGTCCTCAAAGGTATAAATTTTACCTCCGAGATCACGTTCACGTTCTTCCGAAATGATAGGCTGCATTTCTCCGGTATCAACCAGAATTTTCTTATCTCCGCCTTCCAAATACCAACAATAAATAGGTATAATATATGGAGTTCCATAGCCCTGCTGGTATGTCATCATACCTTTATCAAATCTCTTTGTTCCCATTACGATGGGATGAATTCTATATTTACTCATTTTTCCTCCTACCCGGATGTCATCCGCCAATGACTGATTATTTATAATATGCTAACAATACGCTACAGCCCTCCGAAAGGTAAATGATCTAAATTAGACCTAATTCGAAAACAACGTGAAAATTAACACAACACGACCAGTTTATACTTTTTAAAAGACAAAAAGCAAGTTACATAAAAAACAATCTATTTAAAAATTGACATTAAGAGTCCGATTTTATTTAATAAAATAATACTTTGTTATTTATTTCACAATATAAACATATAATCACACCTTTCAAACACGGTTGCCATGTGAAAAAGTTATTTTTTTCTCTATTTCTTTTTTTCTTGAAAATTAAGACCCGGACTTATAATTAATCTTCAGTCATAGAAGTTATCGACCAATCCGGTCGGGTATAAATTAATAAACGGACGAGGAGGAACCATGACTTACAAAGAAATGCAAGAATTACTTATGAAGGAAATGAGACTTTACCATTACCCTGTTGCAATTAAATATTTCTACGATCAGGTTGAAGTCGATAACTTCAAAGAAAAAGCAGACTTTTACGTTCCAGTTAAAGCAATGACTTTTTGTCAGTGGGAAATTGCCGCCCGCATGAAAGGACAGATTGTCTATTCTGAAAAAGAAGGCCTTGGATGCGGAAACGCTCACTACAGCTTCGGCTGGAAAGGACTTGATGCTGCCGAAATCAAAGGACACGCTAAATATACCCGCAACCCTGAGCAGGCTGAAAAATTTATTAAAACCAAAACACAGCTTCCCGACGGCCTTATCGGAATCGCTGTAGCCCCTCTTGGTTCAATCGACGGCCTTTTTGAGCCTGATACCGTTCACTTCTATGTTGACAACATGCAGGCATACCACCTTGCAGTTGACTACATGGCTGCAACAGACACTCATCCTCTACGCCCGAATGTCACCATGAATTCATCTGCATGTGGTGGTAGCGTTTACACTTACGTTGAAAAAGAATTCAACATGTGCCCAGCTTGTTCCGGCAGCTATAACGCAGGTAAAACCGAACGCGGCGAAATCAACGTCATGATCCCCGGTGAAAAATTTAAAGCTGTTGTTGAAAGATTAGTTGAACGCATTGAAGAAAAAGGAAGCGGAGCCATCACACGTCCCGGCGATGGATTCCCCGGCGCTGACGTTTGCAAAAACTGTCCGCTGATCGTTTTCAAAAAAGAAAAATAAAAAGCATATCAGACCGGAGCGTAAACCTTGGGGGACGCTCCGGTTAAACAATATGAAGACGCTGGACTTTTCAAAATATTTTCGCTGCAACGAAAATATCAATGGAAAATCCGGCAAACCAACTTTCACTTAAGGAGATACATTATGTTTAAATCCCGCAAAAGCCTTATGATTATGGCTCTGGCGGCGCTGGCTGTGGTAGCTTTTTTTGAGCCAGCCTTCGCAGACAAACTTCAAGCCGCAATTGACGCCACCCCTAAAGGGACTGGCCCGGGCGAAATCAACTCTGAACTAGCAACCGGATTCCTGGGAATCAGCGGAGCTCCATCCCCCAGCCTTGTTATCGGTTTTGCATGGGCAATTTGGGTAGGTTGGATTTTCTCAACTGTCGGCGCATTCGGTGGAATCATGGCTGGTGTCGGTCACATCACCATTTACGGATTCGGTGATTTTGCTTCTACTTTCAAAAAAACATCACCTGTAATGAACAAACTCGTTACAGACTCCATCCGCGTATCCAACCAGTGGCTTGTAGGTACATCCGCAGCGATGTCATCTTACAACTACTTCAAAATGGGACGCCTTGTTCTACCTTTAGGACTCTCACTTGCCGCAGGTTCCATCGCAGGTTCTTACCTTGTTCCTTGGCTCACAGCCGGTAAAATTTCTCTTAAAGACTACATCGGATTCTTCGGTCTTTTCGTTCTTTTCCTTGGTTGTTACCTCTTTTATGAAACCTCTCCTAAAGGACAGGCAAATAAAAAACAGGCTAAAGAAGCTGCTAAAGCTTTTGAAGCATCAATCAAAAAAGAAAAAGAAGGTTGTGCAGTTGACACTGAGTGTCTTGGCGTTAAAGTTATCAGCTTTTCTATCACCAAGTGCATCTTCACTTTCTACGGAGTAGAATTCTCCTTTAATCCTCTGGTACCAGTTGTCGGTGGTTTTGTGATCGCATCACTTGCTTCCTTCCTCGGAGTTGGTGGCGGATTCTTGCTGGTTCCTTTCCTTACCAGTGTTGCCGGCCTTCCTATGTACCTTGTTGCAGGAACATCTGCTCTTGCCGTTCTGGTTGGTATGACTACTTCTATCTTCACTTACATGGTTGTTAAAGATACACCTGTGTTCTGGCCCCTGATCGGAGTTGAACTTCTCGGAATTCTCGTCGGTTCCTTTATTGGACCACGCACTTCCAAGTACATCCCTGACGTATGGCTCAAGAGACTGTTTATCGTTCTAGCTCTTTACGTTGGTATTCGTTACACAACCAAGGGCTTCCTCGGTTACAGCATCGTGCCTCCGTTCTAAAGCCGGTACTTTTATAAGATTATAAGCACCACTACCCATAAGCCGTCCCCTGTTCCCCCACTCTTTGCAGGGGACGGCTTCACAAACGGAGTCATTAAGTGATTGATACAAATACAATTTTCGCAATTTTCGATACTATACTGATTACCCCCTACCGTATTCCAGTCCCCTCAGTTGCGGCGTTCTGGTTCGGCACAGCGGTATTTGCATTATGGTGCACAGTCGCGGGCGAAATCAGTATGGCGCTGGTATATTTATGGAACAGAAAATATTATACCGATCTCAATCAAAAAATGACCCGCATGCACAACATTTCTGTTGAAGCCATCCGTCGTCATAATAAGAAAGTTTTTAAATCGGCTAATGACTGGGCTAATGAATATTTCGGAAAAGTATTTTTCTCACACGCAGCTCTTTTTGCAGTATCACTCTGGCCGGTAGCCTTCGCTCTCGGATGGTTGCAGGAAAGATTCGGTGGGATTTCGGTTCATACCATCCCATATTTTGATTTTGGATTGGGTTATCCTTTTGTTTTCATTCTATCTTATATAGTAGTACGATATTCTTTCTCGAAAATTAGAAAATTTATTCCGTTCCTTTGTAAAGTTGACGTACTAAGAGAAGAAGATGCTCTTAGCGCCGGAGAAATGACATCATGGACCGAACTTGCACCGGAATTTAAGAAAAAGACTTCGCCCAAAAAAGATTGCCAGATTTCACAATGCCCGGCTGAAAACAACTCTTAGATCTTTCCCTTACTCGGCATACCAAGGGAGAAGGTTTTTTCTCTTACAGGAAATAAAATGCTGAAACTAAAGTTTTTAATCCCCACAGTTCTGTTACTGCTTGGCATAGCACTATATCTTCGCGGACAGGGTCTGGATGAAAACATAGTTAAAGTCGATATGTCTGTGCGGGAAGAAATAAGAGTACCCGAACCTGAACCAGCCATAACATACGCCTATCTACCCCAATATTCTCATAAAGTTTCATACCAGAGACATAATAAACTAATCGAATACCTTTCCCAAGAAACCGGTCTTTCTATCCGTCAGGTTTTTCCTAACACGTTTGAGGAACACCGCCGCATGGTTGAAAAAGGCGATATTGATATCTCCTTTTCAAACCCCGTGACTTACATACGGATAGCAAACGGCGGAGCTGAGGCTTTCGCTCGTATAATAGAACCGTCAGGCAGCCCCACTTTCAGAGGACAAATCATTGCAAGACGGGACAATCGCTTTATCCACAAAACGAAAGATTGTATCGGCAAAAGCTGGATTGCTGTTGATCCTCTTTCTGCCGGAGGTTACCTTTTCGTTCTAGGTCTTTTCCTGGATAACGGAATAACCGCCGCAGATTTTAAAGAAATAGCCTTCGCTGCCGGACCGGGCGGAAAACAGGAAAAAGCAGTTCTTGCTGTATACGCAGGAAAATACGATTTCGCGTCAATCCGTGAAGGCACCCTTGATATCGTCAAAGACAAAGTAAATATTTCAAAAATTAAAGTTATAGCCGAAACAAAACCTTACCCAGGCTGGGTCTACGCAGCCCGCAAAGATCTTGATCCCAATATAAAAGAGCTTATCGCAAACGCCATGTTCAAACTTTCCATGAACGATCCCGAACAGGCAGAAATTCTCAAACAGGCGGGAATACGCGGAATTATCCCAGCGCAAGACGACGATTATAATTCCATCAGGACTCTGACAGAAGAACTTGGGCTTAATAATTATCATAAAAAAGAACGGAGGGTTAAAGAATGATCTTTCTCTCACGTCTGCGCTTTCGCACAAAAATAAATCTGGGATTAACCTTAATTGTCGTTTTTACAGCTCTGATTATTGCTCTTTTTGTTACCAGTATGGCATCTGAAGCGCTCGTCGATCAGACCCGCAAACGAGGCAAAGTTCTTTCCGGTAATCTAGCCCTCAGAGCCGAAGACCCACTGCTTTCAACAGATCTTCTGCAACTTGAATCAATGGTTAACGAAGTAAAAGAAGCTGATGACGAAATCATCTATGCTTTTATTCTGGATGATAGAGAAAGGGTTCTTGCCAGCACCTTCAGAGAAGGATTCCCCGTACAACTCCGAGAGGCAAATTCTTCGGGTAAACAAATTAATGCGATAATGATCGATACTGGTTCGCAGAAAATTTATGATTTTGCAGCACCTATCTTTATCAGTGAAAAAAACCTCGGAACAGTCCGCATAGGACTATCCCGAGCCGGAATTCAAAGCGTTGTCCAAAATTTAATCTTTGCTATTTCTGCTCTCACGGGTGCAGTTTTGCTTGTTGCAGTCTTAGCCTCCACACATTTCGCAAGGCGCATGACATTCAGATTAGGTACTCTTCAAAAACATGCCGTTGATATTGTCCGCACACACCTCGGCCCGGAAATAAGTAATGAATCTACCCACGAAAACAATCACAACTCTTCTAAAAGAAATTTAAAAGGTGATGAGATTCAAGAGTTAACCGAAACCTTTGATGCAATGGCAATGAACCTAGAAAGCCATATCGAAGACCTTGAGATAACCGAAACAAACCTGACCAGACAAAAGGAACTTCTCAAAACTATTATCAATGTCTCACCGGACTACATTTCTTTGATAGGCCCGGCTTATACCTATCTGGCAGTTAACAAGCCTCTTGCCAAACACATAGGCAAAACAGAAGAAGAGATTATAGGACTAAAAGACGAAGATCTTTTTTCTCAGCATGGAGCTCAAATAAGAACTGAAGAAATTAGGAAAGTTCTGAATACCGGAAAGATAATTAACAAAGAAACCCGCGAACAAGATGATAATTATTCCACGGTCCGCTGGTTCCATACAATTAGAGTTCCTGTATATTCTGAAAGCAGCAAAATTATCGGAGTTCTCTCGACGTCTCGCGAAATTACCGAACTTAAAAGCTATCAGGCACAGCTTATTCAGTCCCAAAAGATGGAATCTGTTGGTAAACTGGCTGGTGGTGTTGCCCATGAAATAAACACACCGCTCGGAATTATTCTTGGATACGCGCAACTTCTGCAAGACGACATCTCTCCAGACGATCAGATTTCTAAAGATCTTAAAATTATCGAAAAACAAGCTCGCGTCTGTCGTAAAATTGTTTCCGACTTGCTCGGTTTTTCCAGACAGACCGAAAGCGAAAAAACCGAAATGTGTTTTAACAACTCTATTCTTGAAGTTGTCCAACTCGTCAGTCACACATTTAAACTTGAGCATATTGAAATAAGCACAAAACTTGATGATCGCTTTCCAATCATTCACGGAGACCCTGAAAAACTTAAACAGGTTTGGCTGAATCTGCTTTCAAACGCAATGGAAGCTATTGATGATCAGGGCTCTATCCAGATTACAACAATTTTAGATATATCAACCATGACCATCACAGCTTTATTTGCTGACACGGGACATGGTGTAGAGCCTCAAAAAATAGGCTCAATTTTCGACCCATTCTATTCGACAAAACCTGTCGGCAAAGGAACAGGGCTTGGCCTTTCCGTCTCTTTCGGGATAATAAAAGATCACGGAGGGAGCATTGAGGCAATCAGTCCTCTTCCAAAGTCAATTCTTGCGGGAATAAATGCCCCGGATGATACAGGTCCTGGAACTCTTTTCAAAGTGGTCCTGCCTCTGGATGCAATATCAGCAGTAGAACAAGTCATGAACACAGGTTCAGTTTAATCAATAACGGTATATAATTATGAAATTTCGCCAACTTTTTAATCACTGGACATACGAAACCTTCCCTCCGGGCAGACTGCTCAGGAGAAGATATAATTCGTTTAAAATGCTGATGGATCTTGAAGAAGAATGTCTTTTCATAATCTCGCGTATTGAAGACATAGGATTCGGACTGAGCGAAGTAGACTGGGCAAATATCGAAAAACTTTCCATTGATCTTGGAAATAAAGTTCAGTTAATGCTTGAACAATTACAGTCAATGAATCCAGTACGCTTTATGGATCTGATGGATTATTATAACAAAATAAATTTTTACGTGCGCATGGCGGTAACCGTGCCCGACCCTGAAATTCCAGTTCCGTTTACCATCCCCCTCTCAGAATCAACAACCCATGCCACACATGCTGGAGCAAACGCCGTAAACCTTGCCCGCATAATAACAGAGACAGATATTCCGGTTCTGGATGGAATAGTTATAGGCTCGGGTGTTTACAATTACTTCATTGAAGCCAATGACTTAAGAATACATATTGATCATATTTTAGAGTCGGTAACCACCACAGAAACGGATCAATTACAAAGCACATCCGAGGCTCTAACCTCACTTTTTATGAAAGGTCAAATGCCGGACGTAATAACCAATGAACTTGAAATTGCTGCGCTTGAAACGTCAAAAGGCGGCTACTTACTTACTCTATCAGCCAGTGTTACCCCCGAAGATAAAACCTGCATACTTCCTGAAAACAGTATCAAAGTTCAAAATGTAAAACCGCAGGATATCGTCAGCGCTTGGAAAAAGGCCGTGCTCTGTAAATTTTCACCAGAATCCATAAACGCGCGCATTAAGCTTGGCTATTCAAATAGAGAAACTCCTGTAGCGGTAATTATTCAGCCAGAGATCAACACACAGGATTCCGGTTTAATCGAAACGATGCACAACGCAGAAATCTCGCTTCCTCCGGCAGATCAAGAAATCGGATGTTCCGTAATTTTAAGTGAGAAAGACTCCTCCCCGTTTATATTTTCAAGACGAGAAAAACAGCGCATGCTTTCGCATCCTGAACAACAATCTCTGTCACTCCACTCTGCCAAAACAATTGCTGCAAGTGGACACCAAATAGAAGAAATGCTCGGTGAACCTCAAAAATGTAAATGGATTACAGACCTTCGCAACCAAGTATTTATCACATCCACGGAACCTTATCCCAATAGTGGGAAAAGAGCTGTGGACCGCATGAAACGAACTTTACAATATATTGCCGACTTGAATATTTCTGCCAAAAACACGGAAATGTTTTTGCCTGAAAAAAGTAAATCAATGTATGACCTTGTTCGCTTTGCCAACGAAAAAGCCGTTTCGGAAATGTTTTCTCTGGTTAGTAAAGAAGGACTTGGATTAGACGGGGCAAAACATCTCACAGCGCGCCAGCCTATATCACTGACAGTGCTGAACCTAGAAGACGGCCTTTTCACCACGGCTGCGGGAAAAATGGAAATAACTCCCGATGACATAAAGTCATCTCCAATGTGGGCACTATGGTTCGGACTCGGTTCCAAAAGACCGGGCTGGTCTGCGGAAAACTCCGTTGACGGATATGCTATTCTCTCAAAAACATATCTAAATATTAAACTTAAATCAGAAAAAGATTTATCAGAAATAGATGCGGTCTGTGATCCTGAAATCGAAAAAAATCATATTCACTTTAGATTTAAAGGCGGAGAAGGAACCCCGGATGAACGCATAGCCAGAATCGAATTTATTAAAAACATTCTCGCTCCTCTTGGTTTCGAAATAACCAATCAGGGTGATTTAATAGAAGCGGTGCATAAAGCCGCAACCGAACCGGAGATACAAAAAAAACTGGCAACAATCGGACATATAGTCGCCCATATTGCGATAAGCAATCCTGTTGCACAAAATTCGCAGCAAGCAATAAAAGAAGCTGTGATATTCAGCGCAGGGCTAGGCTAAAAAACTGGAAGATAACGCTAACTGATCTTTGATTTCTTATGAATCTGAACAAGAAAATGAACCAGCTTCTCTTCAATCTCCAGATCATCAACATATTCGATAATTAATTCTTTGGACTCATCCAGACTGAATTTCTGCAAAAGCTCACGCAACCGTTTTCTCAATTCAGCTTTCTTTCTATTCACAATAAGGTCTTCTAAAATATCTGTGGCATAGTCATAATCTTTTTTATTCAGAGCCTTTAGAAAACTTGTACGCATAAAATGAGAATAAACTCTGCCGGAAATCCCCGAAAGTAACATACCCAGCCAGACACCTACAACAAGCGTGACGAGATCCGCGGCCCTTTCTTTGGCAATGCCCACCCATTCGGAAAGTTCTCTATCTTTAAGCAGATCCTGAGTTTTACGCATCTCCAGAATAAGCCGTTTTGCAACCAGATTATTGGTATTAATCTCAAGAGCGTGTCTGAACTGAGTTTCTGCGGCCTCAAGATCTCCCATTTTATAATACGCCCTGCCGAGCAAACTGAAGAGCCAGTCTGAACGCGGATATACCCGCAGACAAGCTTCCAGATTAGATATCGCTAGTTCATACTCCTCGCAATCCATATATTCCTGAGCGGCCCTTCCGCAGGATAACTCAGTAATAACATCTACATTCATATCCTGTGCAGCGGCACGGCTTTCAATAATACCAACAAGAATCGTCAGCGTAACAACAAAACAGATAATCCACACAATTCTTTCAACTTTAGTCATTTATAACCTTTGCATCCTTTCAATAGCTAAAATATCAATACACTTACCATAACTGCTTAAGGTCTGTGTCGGGATAATAAAAATCCAGAATAGTACTATACTTGTCTTTCTTGCCCATTTCGGCGGCTCCCCACTGGGAATACCCTACACCGTGTCCCCATCCATGACCTGTAAATACATAGTAGTCTTTCTTCTTTTCAATCTTTAAAAGGATGTCCGGCAATGACAAAACTCTGGAACTTCCCAAGGTAGTGCGTGTGCGAACATCTTTCTGACCACCTTTATACTTAATCCTGACTTTAATAATTCTTCCTGACGGCCCTTTTTCCAGAGCTTCAATAGACTGTATCCCCGGAACAGAAATACCTATCTTTTTAAGCTTAGCTTCAATATCGCCGGATCTAAACTTGCGGTTCCATGAAGCCATCTTTCCTTTAAGACTTGCCGGATCTTTCTGAGCAATAAGATATTTTTTACCGGCACCGAAAATAGCCTTAGAATCCGCGGTGAAACCGCCGCTGTTAGCAGTATATTGTGAAAGGATAGGCTTCTTTTTATATAGAACGACCTGACCGCGAGTGTCCTTAACAGCCTTATTTGTCCGCTTATCTTCACGATCCACACCGGCGTACATCTGATCATAAGTATCTGCATAGACATCATAAAAAAGATGGGTGCGATGAAGCTTCTGGTAATAAGCATAAGTTCTTGCCGCTACGGCTTGAGCTTTGAGAGTCTCTTCCGGCCAAGAGGCATAAGATTCTGCCGGGACCACAGACTTCAAATATTCTTCAATTGAAACAATATTTAAAATCAGCAATTTTCCACGTCGTATACTGACATCGACCACTCCGCGAACTTTTTTCGATTCTTTACCGTAAGCAACCTTAAGCGGCACTTTTGAAGTAAACTTAATTCGTGTAGCAGTAACTTTTCTACCGTTTAAAGCCAGTTTATTACCGGATATTCCAACCTTATATTCAGTACCGCACCCCAGTTCCCCAGCGCAAATCTCATCATTTTTTGTCCCGACCGACACAGTCATCGAATTAACCCTGCGGCTGAGACAAACTCTGAGGTCAGGTTCTTCGCCGACCGGAGCGGGTTTAACTTCAGGCTCAGGCTTAACAGGTTCCTTCATTGTAGAAATTATAGCTTCCGCCTGATACCTGAATCGTCCCACCGGGAATTTTTTTATGTACTCTTTGAATACGGAGCGAGACTGCTCGTATTTACTCATCTGATAATAAAGAAAGCCGAGCCGGTAAAGAGAGGTTTCGGCTTGCTCTGGATACTTTTTACCAACCTCTTTATATATTTCAGCCGCTTTTTCAGGATCATCTAGAAAAGTGGAAAGCACCATTGCTTTACCAAACATGGCATGCGCGCGGGTTTTAGCTAACGGAGAATAATCAATAGCCGTGTCATACTGCTCAAGAGCTTCAAAATATTTGCCTATATCAATAAGATAGCTGGCATAATTAATATGCCACTGCGCCTGAACCTGATCTTCCAAATCCGAAGGCGAATATTGCTGAGCAGTCATCGGAATACGGGACGCGGCTGATGCTGATTCAGACAATACCGGACCGCAAAAAAGAATTGCTGCAAGCAAAGATATAAATAAAACTGAATTATACTTTTTCATAATAATATCTCTTCTTCTAATACAGATTAAAAAGCGGATTGCTTCTGCCTGCATCATTTTTCCTCAGGTTTTTCAGCCCCTTTCTTACCACCAATATGATCCAGATAATCTTTCATATAAAGCAGGCTGCTGTCTGTCGGGCTGAGAGTCAAAGCCTTTTCAAGAACTTGTCTGGCCTGCCCGATTTCGCCTTTATTAAGTAATCGCCGCACATAAAGCTGATGCAACCGCACATCATACGGAAACTTTGAAAGCCCTTCGCTCAGAACTTCTGTCAGCCGGACATCGTCACCAAGGGCCAGCAGTGTATAAGAAAGATAGAGATAAATATCTCGATCATCTTTTATCTTTAAAGCCTGTTCGAGCTTCTGATAAGCATCACCGTATTGCTGATTATGAAAAGAGAGCACGCCCTCTGCTTTGAGCTTGCTGAATCTTTCTTCCAGTAATTTCGGAGTGATGGTTTCATCATCAATCAATACGATTTTGCGCCCGTGAGGATATGGCGCATCCAGTATAGACTTAACAAGCACATCCCCGTTCACTTTCATTTTATCAGATGAAGCCGTTCCGAAATAATTCTCTTCGACCACAAGCTTCGAACGTGAAAGTATATTGATATCATTATCAAAAATATTATTTTCTCGAATATTACTGTTGCCACCGTTAAATTCAAGTCCGGTGGTACAATTACTAATACTTGAACGAACAACTGAACCGTTACCGGAACTTAATATAATCCCGGTTTTCACACCTGATATACGCAATCCCGTAAAATCATACCTTCCCATCTTTGAAACTTTCACCGCGAACTCACCGCCGCCATTATCACTGCCACGGCCGCCGCTAAAACTTGAAGATCTGATTTCGGAATATCCTCCACCGTTTGTAACGGCTCTTGAAAAACCGGAAAAATCACAAAGCGAAAGGACAGCACTACCACCTGAAAGCACATTTATGCCTTCTGTATTTGCTGATTCAAATTTTACAGGAGAACGAATTTCACCGAGCGAATTAAGCTCACCCGCAACATCCATTCGTGATCCATCACTAAATTTAATTTTTGTACCGGGAAGTATGGTAAAACTGGCGCCCTGCGGCACAGAAACAGGAAATTTTATCAAATAATTCCCTTTAACCAAAATACCTCTCAGTTCCCCGAAAAGTTCACGCTCATCAAATTGCGGAACGACTACTTTTAATAAACCGTCAGACGCGGACAAATTATCGGCCCGATCCATAGTACGAACTCTGTAATAAACGGTCCCCCCTTGCAAAACTTCGCTATCGAGAAAAGAAACACCCTGCGTTCTGCCGACCACTTCAAATAAGCCGACCGGATCAATTCCCTTTTCAATCACAAAATCTTCAAGATCTACAGCCTTCGGAACTTCCCATGTAATTTCAACACCCTCTTTGCCTGCACGTCCTGTGACAAATTCAGGAACAGGAGGCAGCTGTCCATCAACAGTAACAAGCGACCCCGCTTCAACCCACAACCTTTCTATGCCATTCGATTTCCGCATCCTGATCAAAAGAGTTTCATCTACCCCTTTATCACCTTCATGAACCACATAAAAACCTTCATAAATGCCTTCGGATGTCTGAGACAGCGGAATCTTTTTCTTAAATTCACCGATATCAAAAGAACACTTTAGACCCGGTTCAGCATCAACCCGCACGGCAATTCTTTTGCCGACACCGAAAAGTTTATTATCCACGTTAGTATCAACAGAAACAACTTGCGGAAGCTTCGGTCCTTTAGGGCAATCAGGAAGCATCTGCGCCAGATTCCAAGCCCAGTCATAAATAACCATGCGCATCTGCCGTCTGGCAGGATCAGCGAAAACCTCTTCCAAAATCGTTCCGGCAAGCGAAAAAAGTCCCGTCGGGACAGACACTCTGCGTTTGGAAGCACTCTCGCTCCACTTGCCGACAAGTTTGTCAGCCGAATTAATTATTTCAACCTCTGCGTCCAACTGAAAAAGATCAAAAGCCACGGCTGTAATCATATCCGCGCTTGAAATATTTATTATTACAATGCCGTCAGCGTTCAGAAGTTTACACAGCGTCTCACTGCTCATGGTTTTCCAGTCGCTATCTTTGCCGAGACCGGAAAGACCATTATCAACAACGCTTTTCTGTAAAGGTAAATAACCTTTACCTGCCAACTGATTATAAATTGCACTTCGGGCAATATCAGCCACAAAGGTTCTATCATCATCTACAATCAATATAGATTTATGGACTGTAGAATTTTCAGAATGCGTCATATACTGCGCAGGCAGAATTGCAATTCTATACGGAATTGCGTCCTCTTCAGTGTATTGAACGGACTGAGGCTTAGTTTTTGTTGGAATACATCCGGCCATCATCATTACAACGAGAACCGGAACCAAAATAAAAATAATCTTTTTTATACTCATATCTTCTATGACTTAAGCCTTCTGTCGATATTAACAGTATTAACAGTTCCAAGCAGTGAACGAACTTTTCCGTCTAACTTCAAACGGTTATCATTCAAAAAATAAGTTCCGTCACCCCAAGCCTGCAACAGATTGCCCTCAAGTGAAAAAGAATCAATAACGACTTTCTTTCCTGAAATTGCAGCCCGAACGCGCGCGGAATTGAAGTTCAACCCTTCACCCGCTTCCGATTTTTTGGAAACAGCATCAAGTATATCAATAAAAAAACCTAATCGCGGATCAATATTTGCTAAATTTAAAATTTGGAGACCATCAACCAAAATTGTTCCGTCTCCCTGCGCAGATTCGGCTAATTCTTTTGGCCTCTTTCCTTGCACGAAAACATTTGCGTTAAGGTACACTTTTCCACGAAGCGAGACAGAAAGGTCCTCGGCAAAGCAGGCTATAAGACTCGGAAGACTGTCGCCTCTACCCTTAACACTGCACTGCGCGGCCAACTCTTCTTTTGAAAAAACCGCATCAGCATTAAGATTGAGATGAAAAAGTTTACCACTCGCTTTTAAAACAGCTCTAGTTGCTCCGCTTTGCAAATAAACAGCAACATCACTAAAGGGCCAGTCATTATAATAGAATCTGCGGATTGATGCTTTTCCGTTCAGCGTGCCACCTAACAGAACGCTGAAATCAAAGTTTTTATCAACAGGGTCAGTATCGTTTTGTTCAGGACTGCGAATGCTTAAAGAATATAAAACAGCCTCAAGACCGGCTCGTTTATCGTAAGGAGAATTGAAATATCCGGAAGCTGAAATTTTTGTTCCTTTATTTACCAGCTGAGTGTCAAACAGCGTTTTTAAAGGACTTTTTTTTTCAGCATCACCTGTAATCATGTAGTCAAAAAGAGAGAAATCACGGGCCTCGGCTTTAAACCGGACTTGCCGCATTTCGAACGGAAAAGAAAATGAAGCTTGCAGATTACAATCACCACCGGCAACTGAGGCCACATTAAATGTCCGCACAGAAACAATAGGCTTTCCATCCTTAATCTCGATATCAGCATCAATGTCGGAAATATTAAGTTCCTGCTTCTTTCCTTCACTGGATTCCAGAATTAACGCCAAATCTTTAGCAGAAACAGTCATCTTACCGGAAAGACCTGCTGAACGGGAAGTGTTTACAGATGAAGCCGGAGACGAAAGCGAAACGGATTTTAAAATCAATTGCCCTTTAGGCTTTATTGATTTGAGCTTTGCAGAATCACACAGAGCCTGAGTTGCATTACGTCCCCGTTCACTTTTTTGAGCCATAGAATATAATTCTCCGGCATCAATATGAATTTCTTCAATTGAAATTTGATATGAACCACCCTGTCCGATATTTACTGAAAGATTTTTCCCGTTGCTCTGATCAAGAACCAACTCGCCAGCCTGAAACGACATGGTGCCCATTGCACTGTCCACGTTGAAATCAAGATTACGTGTTTCAAACTTTCCGGCATCGGCAAGCTCAGGAATGGTACTGTTGCCAAGATATCCGAATCCTGTGAGGAATCCTAAAAAAGCCGCAGGATCAATTGAACATTCTGTTGCCTGTAGCCCCAGCTTCAAAGGCGATGCGGACAGCATATCCATCTTGCCGGAAAACTTAAATCCGAGTTCAGCGATAGAAGCGCTTCTTACATTAAAAGAGAAACCGCCGGTTTCCTTCTCCATACTGGCTGAAACGGTAAGAGGGGTACCTTGATATCCATTGGTCAAAAGCAACTTACCGGAAACAACATCCAACCGGGCTGGAAAAAATTCCGGCATTTCAAATCCGGTAGAATCAGAACCGCTGCGATGAGCGGCCGTCTGAATGTCAGGATCTTGCAAAATAACATGACGAAGCTTGATATTACCAACTAACAAACTTGGAATATCCGGGTAAATCTCAAGCATGGGTATACGGACTGAATCCGTCCCATTGTTAATTTCCAGATTATGAACCAGAAGATAAGGCAAAGGGCTGTAATGGATTTCAATATCCTCCATTACAACCCCCATTTCGGTCATTTCTGAAAGCAAATTCTGCGCAGCGTCAACGAAATAGACTCTGACAAGCACGATGGAACCAGCTAAAATAATAGCCGCAACCAATCCGGCAATAAGTAATCCTTTTTTCCGTAACACGGCATCACCGCCTTCAATAAGGTTCGCAAATTCTATTTAAGAACAAAAACCACGCGAGCCTGTGCAAGTATATTGTACTTCTGGTCATAAGCGAAAACCGCTGTGGCATCATCAGAACTGACAACGGCGTCAGTAACATTTTGAACAGTCTTGCCATTAAGAATCAGCGGAGACTTACTTCCCCATGATTCAAGCAAAGCCTTGGCTTTCTGCAAATCAGTAGTATATCCGCCGCAACCTCTCTCGATAAGCACCTGATTCAAAACCTTGGAAGGATCGAAAAGCACTTCATTTTTTTCAGTAAGAATGCGGTTAACCAAAGCTGGTTTGAAATCGAAATTGCGGACATCCACAATTATTCCGTCAACAGGTACGACAATAGCAGTCTGAATCTCTGCGGCAACAGGAGGAGTGGTCTGCATAGCAGGAACGTCAACCTTTTCAGCCGGAGCAGGAGTCGGAACCGGAAGAACCGCAGGAATATTAGTCGGAGCAAACGTCGGCATTTCGCGAAGTTTCAACTCTTTCGGACTTTTAAGAATAATATCTTGAAAAGAACTGTAAACGGAATCATTTCCGTGCAGATTCAATCTAAGACAAACACGGGCATAGCCTTCAGTACGATCAAAAGCTTCACCGCAAGGAGTCGCGCCGCGAAGTGTTCCCTGAACTTTAGTTTTGATAGTTTCGCTGGAAAGCATTCCGTCACGAACAGTCGTTTTACCGCTGAGTGTCAGCCCCTGAAAAATTTCAAGCAACCTTTTCTGGGCTACAACTTCAGCGGCGCGTTTAGCTCTATAGCGGCTCTGTCCGGCTTCGGATTCACCGATAACCTGAATATACCCTTTCTCAAAAATCTGATCAGGATTCACTACTTCCACAATTTTATCTTGTGCAAAAGCGGAGCTTGCGACCATGCAAATCGCTATCAAGGCAAGTACTGTTTTTTTCATAATGTCCTCCACTCTAATAAATATTCATAACGTTGCGAAGACGCATCAGGGAGAGAATGAGATCTGCCCCATCCATATTAGCATCCGGACGGAATTCACCGGAAAGCTCAGTCTCCATCAAATTTCTGTTAACCACGGTGACGATCGCATTGTACCAGGCACCAGTGGGAGAAACGTCAGGATAAAGAGACTTGCTCTGCCCTAAATGCTGTGAAGACATAGATTCATCACCAGTCAATTTGATCAAAACATCTTCCAATACAAATGCCAACTCCTTACGAGTCATAGCCTTGTTTGGATAGAATAAAAATGCCTGACTTTTCTGATCATATGCAGGTTCAAGCCCTCTGACCTTCCACTTGAGAACAGTCATAATTTCAGGCTCAAACATATGATTCACAACGTCAGCAGGCACAAATTCAGCCTTCATTCCGTTAGCCAGTACAGGAATACGCCCTGCGAAAAGTCTGTCCAGATGAAGTTCATCCACTAAAAGAGCAGCAACATCAGCCCTGTCCACAGTTTCCTTTACGGCGATCTTCTTTGCCACATCGGTCAAAGTGTAATTGCGCATAGCAAGAACAATTTTCTGTACGCGACGTGAAAGTTCACGGGCTTTTTCATGCCACTTACCGGGAGCCGCAGCCAGAACAACTCCGAGAGCATCTTCGGACTTACGGAATTCTCCGCCTTTGAAGAATGCTACGCCCATAAAATAATCAACAGCTTCCGTGTTTCTATAATAAATGAGATTATCTTCCTGAACATCTTCCGCCATAGCTTTAGCATCATGATGAAGATCTTCCGCTCTGCTCAGCCAGCCTCTGCTTGCAAGGTGAGTGTAAACTCTGATCCCTGTTACATAGACTCTGAATTTAGTATCTTTATCCCCTGCTTCCGAAACAGCTTTATCTAATTGATCGATAGCCCTTTCTGAATCAGCAGATTTATATCCGTCGTCACTTTCAGCCTCGGCGCGCATAGCATAAACAAGCGCTTTACCGGCAATAGCAGGTGCATATTCATCATCCAGAACAACAGCTCTTTCAAATCTGGCAAAAGCTTTATCAGGCTGTCCCTGATCAATAAGTTCCATGCCCATTAAATAATGATGGGCCGGATTGTCTTCTATATGCTGCGGAGTCACTTTTTTTCCGCATCCCGCAAGGGAGAGAATTAAAAGCAGGCTCGCCAAAAATATCGCATATCTTCTCATCTTGGTGTTCCTCCTTGCTGTCTGACTAATTCAGCAACAATCATGGTTTACCTGTAAGATACATCAAACACTTAAACAAACGAGGGAAGAATTATGATTAGAAACCTTCAGGGTTCACCCAAAGGAATTTAAGATTTCTTCCATCTCTTTTACTTTTAAACTTTTCGACACCGACATCTCTCAACGTTCTCTCCAACCTGTTCATCAAGGTGTCAGAGGGAAGTGTCGACCAGTAAACCATTTCCATATTTTTAGTACTCTGGCGCTTTACATGCTTACGGACAAAACCGGGCATATCTTCCACGGCTGTTCCTATAACTGAAACATCCGGAAACCCGATAAAAGTCACTGCGTAACGGAAACCTTCACCGCGATCCAGCTCTGTTTCCATATACTCAAGCATTTTTTTAGCAATGGAAACTGATGCCCAGTAGACTTCCGGACGTGCAGCATCCACGGCATTTTCGTAACGCACAGCAGGTTTGCCGGACAAATCAACTTCTGTCGTTATAGTTTTGCGTACTTCACCGATCTTAAGTTGATCGGAAATACGAACACATGACATCAGCATGGTTGGTTTTTTATTCGGCGGCAAATCAAGGTCAACAGTAACAACATAGTCTGCCTTAAGCAGATTATTATACTTGAGAGCCTTTTTAAGACTCATGGAACCCTCAATACTGCTGAACTTTGCACGGGCAACAGGCCAGTCTATTACCTCAAACTGAAACTTCTGGCCGAAAACCTGTGCAACGGAATGAATAAGCTTTTTCATTGATTCAGCAGGAACGGAATTAAACCCGCTACCCGATCCGAAAATAAGCAACCGGGGATGACCGGACATTTTTTGGAGAATACTGATAGTTCGATAATCATCAAAAAGTAATTCCCGGTTAACATCTGCATCAATAGTAATAGTGTAACCATCTTGTGCGGTGGCGCCTTCGCTGATAACTGCAAACGAAGTCACATAACCTCTGGAATGACTAACTATCTCGTCACGGACCAGAACACCGGACTCAACAAGTGTATCCGACGCAATGGCTGTTCCGATCTCCATCTCAACCGCGGTCCGAAGTGCTGAGTTGAGCGCCTGATGACGATCAATACCTTCTCCGGTTGCCTGCACTGCCATAGCAGCAGATGCTGTAAGCAAAACCACAAGGGTCAGCGCTATCATTTGTGAGCATAATTTCAAGAAGGACATAAACAGACCTCTTTAAGACTTTAAAGCCGGATTACCAGCCGTCGTTACTCTTCTTTGTGCGCTGTCTGACGCTGTGCTGCTTAACAATCTTCAGTTCATTTCCTGAGATGTATACGCGGCCCTTCATGTTCATCTTCTGAAGCATACGAACCATATTGCGCTTCAGATGTGCGGAATCAATTGAAGATTTATACCAATATTCATGGTGAGAGGAAGTATTCAGAGCATTACTCTTAGGTCTGTGACTGTCATACCCTGTGTAGATGGTAATATAATCTTCGACATCAAGCATATCGGTATCAGTGAAACCGTCAAAAATAAGAGTCCATTCTACAAGACGTCCGGCAGAGCTTACGCCGCCAGATGATCCGCTGTCAGAAGAACCACCTTCCGGATGATACTGCTCAAGTCTGTCACCAAGGACTGCGCCCACATCAGCACCGATAATTTTCGAAAGTTTCCCGACAGCTTCAAGCACATCGTTTCTGCTGTAAGGTCTAGGTACCAGCTGGTACTGTTGCGGCTCGGATTCAAAGTTACCCATTCTTGCGCCATCCCAAACGGAGAGTAAGCGCCCTTCAACGCGGGCTGTAACCCTGACACTGTTAGCATTGGATTTTACGTTGGGATAAATACTGAAAATTACAAGAACATCAATTCCTGCATCTTTCGCTATCTGGATCAGCTCAGCATCATTACGTCTGATACGTCCCTGCACATGAGTCTGATGAGTCAGAGCAGTTTCGTCACGGACATCAAAACCGCGATTTACCAATTCATTGGAAATAGAATTCAAAACCCGTTTAAAAACACGGGAATCACGAGGGATAGTGTCATTATCAATATCCTCACCTACAATCATGACTCTAGGCAAGTCAGTTGCCAATGCCAGTGACGGCACAACAAAAAAACTGATCATTGCGATAAGAAGTAGGATTGTTTTCTTCATTTCATTCTCCTAAATTTATTTTTCTATAAAACGGCCTGACCAGCACATCAACCAAGATCACCAGCTCCGCCAAAACAACCTATTTTACAACCGGATCACATTCTCACCAAACAAACCGATCAAGGCCCAATCTTACATTAAACGGCACAGTCTAAGCAACCAAATCATATAAAAAGACATGTTCATTATAACAAAAAAAAATAATAAGTTACCTTTTATATTTCAAATTTAATCAGAAACACATCTCCATACATAAAAATATCTGAAATTAATAGCTGTTAGAACCACTTAAACAACTCAAACATGAATGTTCTGATTGAAAATTACAACTTTATATGGTTATTAAAGTTTTCCGAAACATTTTATATTTTGAATAATGATCGATCATATGGAAAAAAGCGAGGGTAAACAAATTACAATTTATCCCACGCATTATGAAAATATTTCAAAAGGCTGCCATTAATGAAAAATAAAAAGCAAAACACAGCGACTGAAACATGGGAAATTATGCAATGTGCAAAAGAATCTTTAGGGGCAACCAGTCTGCAAAAAATATTTTCCAGAGGACAAACCCAGATAAACCGCTATTGCTCAACTCCAATTAATGAAGATCACCAACGAAATCCGTTTGATCGGTTGCACTTGCTTTTTACTTTGCTTGATGAAGCCGGCGAAAGAGAACTGGTTATAGCTGCTCTTAACCACCTAAGTAGATCAGTAGGCTGTAGAACACAGGATACCACTGAGTTTACACCGGATAAAGTAACTGTTGCCGAAGAATGTTTAGACGATTATCCTGAAAAAGTTGAACTGGACAGACTCATTAACATCAACGCATCTCCGGAAATAGTCCGACGGCAAGGTGAACAAACCTGCCGGGAAATAATGGAAACCGTCACCAGCTATGAAATGCACAATGCAGAGCAAAACAAAAAATAAGAACAAATAAAAAACCGCCTGAAAAATGCTCATAAAAGCATCTCTCAGGCGGTTTTATTAATTTATTATCTTAAAAAAACTAGCTTTTCATATTTACAAACTGAAAAGGCATATCCAGATCACATTCTCTGACAAGACTCATAACTGCCTGAAGATCATCTATCTTCTTTCCGGTTACCCGGACCTGTTCATCCTGAATGGCAGCCTGAACTTTTATCTTACTGGCTTTAATCATCTTTACGATCTTTTTAGCAGTATCTTTATCAATTCCCTCTTTGAGCTTAATAACCTGTTTGAGCTGCCCTTTCGAGGTAGGCTCAACTTCACCGTACTCAATTACTCTGGAATCGACTTTACGTCTTGTGAAATGAGTGATCAGCATGTCCCTGACAGCTTTAACTTTCATATCATCGCCGGTTAACAGATTGATCACTTTATCTTTTTTATTAAAAGAAAGTTCTGTTGAAACCCCGCGAAAATCATATCGAGTATCAATTTCTTTAATCACATTATTTACGGCATTATCTACTTCCTGCAAATCAACTTCACTGACAACATCAAGAGACGGCATAAGATATATCCTCCATATCATTAAAAGACTATTTCATATTAATAGATTGAGTACTGCCCTGTTATTTACCAATCCAATTAAGAGAGTCAAGTGGATTAAAAACAGAATTCATACCGCTCCGAACAATATCAAATAATACTGCTTACAACAACAAGCTGTCTACCTCTGTCAAATCTCCCTGAGTTAACAGACCTTTTCATGAAAACCTGCCCCACCCCGCGCTCACATATTTTAAATCAGAAAAAAAACCCAAACTACAAAAGGTATGTATAGAGATTATAAGGTGTGATTATTATGAACCGTAACAGGAGCAGGGCAAATGAAGAGACTCTATAAACTGTTAATTGTAGTTGTGACATTAATGACCTTTGGGGGATGTACAACAAATGAGCCTGTGGTCGATGTAGCCAAAATAACATCAGAACCCAAAACCTTCGTTGGATCAGAAACCTGTAAAACCTGTCATCTTGAGCATTATGACTCATGGAAAGCAACCAATCACAGCCGCATGGCTCAAAATGCTAAGAGCAATGTAGATGCCTTTATCGTTGATATTAATGATAAAGTCATTAAGGCCGATTTCCAGAAACTCGCTGATGCGGGTAAATTAAAAGCTCCTGTAGATCAGATTTATTTCCCTACAAAAAACGATATTTTATACACCCTCGGCAACGAGTGGAAACAACGCTATATTGTTAAGAAAGATGGCATTTTATACATTTCCCCCATCCAGTTTAATACCGAAACAGGTCGCTGGGTAAACTACCATGAAGCAGATTGGGACAAACGCCCATGGTTGCTCAAATGCGGTGGATGCCACACAACCGGAACAAAGCTGGATATGGACGATATGTCCAAAAGCACCTTCACAGAACCGGGCGTAGGTTGTGAATCCTGTCATGGAGCCGGTTCATGGCATGTGGCTTTGCCAAAAACCGCAGTATTTGAAAAGCGTGACACCATCGTGAACCCTGCAAAGCTGCCTCGCGGAGTAGCCGTACAAATTTGCGGAAGCTGTCATAACAGAGGATCATCCACTATGGCGAAGGGAGCTGGCTGGCCCGTAGGCTACACCCCCGGCAAAGCCCTCGAAACATATTATACCTCAACCTCATTCGCAGCAGGTGACAAAAAACATATGTACCCTAATGAGTTCTCTAAAGGACATCACCAACAGTACATTGACTGGCTGAAATCTGAACATCGCAGAGAAGGCGTAACCTGCACATCATGTCATTTTGTTC
This sequence comes from Maridesulfovibrio ferrireducens, assembly GCF_900101105.1. Lineage (NCBI taxonomy): Bacteria > Pseudomonadati > Thermodesulfobacteriota > Desulfovibrionia > Desulfovibrionales > Desulfovibrionaceae > Maridesulfovibrio > Maridesulfovibrio ferrireducens. Next base: position 87,389 of record NZ_FNGA01000003.1, on the reverse strand, counting down.
ATCAACTAGGAATGCCTTCGACCCGTTTCCAGACCAAGGGTCAGGGATCTTCATCCTGTCTTACCTGTCATAAACCGGCAAACCAAAACATGGCACATTCGATTCATTCATTCGCAAACTGCATCGGCTGTCATATGCCGAGAATTGCCAAGAGTGCTGAATCAAGAGACATTCATAGCCATGTTTTCAAGACATTATTACCATCCGGCACTCTTGAAAATCCGGCAATTCCGAACTCATGTCAGAATTGCCATCGCCACAAGGATGAAAATCTTGCCGAGTTGCAAAAACGTTTCAAGATTCTGTCTTCAGTGCCTAAGCCTCAAGGCAAAGTCGTGGAGCCCATGAACGCCTACAAATAGGGGGTGGTCATGCAACGTAAACTGATATTATACGCCCTGCTCCTTACGGGACTTCTCCTCGCTGCGCCTTCATGGGCGCAGGAGGAAGTCACGTCAGGTTCATACCGTTACCAAGACAGAGAATCCAGCACGGGCTATTACAATGATGAATATGAAGTCAGGCCGGGCCGAGGTTCTCCATTTATTCAATGGAACAAAATACCTGAGGATGTCATTGGATATTCCCAAGGAAATGTGGATATAAATCGACCGGGAAACGTCAGTTTCAAGGTTGATGCACATGCCGGAATACCAGACTACAGATACAAGCGCTGTGCCGATTGTCACGTGGTGGAAGGCAAAAACAATCGCCATGTAACCAAAGCGGATATCACTTGCCGGCAATGTCATGGAGGGGAACCGATTTCGGGAATAAATTATTATTACTCGCAACTGAACCCGATCCGCAGACATGCCTATGTGTGTGCCAAGTGTCATATCGGTGCCGGTGCATCATTCGCCAGATATCTGGTGCATGAACCTAACCCTTTTGCCAAGGCGACTCTTTCGGACTTTCCGAAGTTTTACTACTCGTCATGGGCAATGCTGTTATTGGTGCTGATCACTCTAGGATTCTTCCTGTCGCACACCGGGATATGGGTGATACGAGACCTGTTCACCAAGAAGCCTAAAAAGGAGGTGGATGATGAGGATTAGACGATTCACTCCGATTCAGAAAACCTTCCATTTGCTTCTTATAGTGACATTCATGATTCAGGCAGTAACAGGCATGTCCAGAATGTACTCCACGACTTTGTTCGGCAAAGCTCTCGGAGCGCCATTCGGCGGCTACGTGAATTGTCTGGCGATACATAAGGTAGTCGGCGTTGCAATGCTGCTGCTGTTTATCTGTCACATAATCTATGCGCTATTCTTAGTACTTGCCGGAAAAGTAGAAAGGCAGGATTCCCTTATTCCGCATCTGCGGGATTTCAAGGAGTTCTTCGGGCATCTGCGCTGGATGATAGGCGGCAAGCTGCCGAGATTCGGTAGATGGGCATACTGGGAAAAATTCGATTATTGGGCCGTATTCTGGGGAATGGTTCTACTTGGGCGAACTGGTCTTTTACTGTTCGATCCGGTTGAAACAGCCAGATACATAGACGGTTCAGAACTCAACATTGCACTTTGGATGCACAGACTGGAAGCAATTCTGGCCATGGGCTACATATTCCTTATTCATTTTGGAGTTGTTGTCCTGCGTAAGCACAGCTTCCCCATGGATCAGGCAATGTGGGGCGGAGATGCCGACTATGAAACAGTTCAAATAGAACGATCTGAATGGCTTGAAAATCTTGAAGCCAGTGGGCAGTTGGATAATCTTATCATAAAAGATTCAAATACCGTACTTACAACCCTTTCTTATCTGGTTGGATTAGGAGGAGTGACACTTGGAGTTTACTTAGTGATCGGCGGACTTATGAATGCCCACCTGATTCCTTGGTAGTGACAATAAATACTACAAATTAAGAATATTAGATTAAAAAAAAGAAGCCCTGAACAAGTTCTATGTTCGGGGCTTCTTTTTTAATAAACTTCATAAAAAAGCTAATTCTTCAAAGCCTCTTCAACCGAGGGATATATGTCAAAAATACTGTCCAGCTTGCTAAGATTAAAGAGCTGTAGAACCTTTGCAGTAAGGCCTACTAAAAAAATATTACCATTACCGGCAAGAGAGTGAACACTGGGAAGAAGGCCAGCAATTCCACTCGAATCCATAAATCTCACTTGAGAAAGATTTATTATTAAATTTCTTTCGCCCTGCGCAATAATATCACCAAGTGACGATTTGAGATGTGTAAAATTTGAAGAGTCAACGCGAGGCTCGTTGACCGCTATAATCAAATAACTCCCTGCTCTTTCGTGAGATAAATTCATTATCTTCTCCTGAATATGAACCGTAGTGCAAACCTAAAATTGACAAAACTCACAAAAAAAATAATGTTTATAACATCTTGACAATAGCTAGAATAAATCTAGACTTTAAAAGATTATTTCACATATCATTTATAAAGAAAGAGATCAACACACAATGTATATTTTGAGCCTTAATTACATAAAACCTTTGGATGAAGTAGATACGTTCATTGATGAGCATGTTGAGTTTTTAGAAAAACAATATAAAGCTGGAATTTTTGTCATGTCAGGCAGGAAGGTTCCACGCACCGGCGGAATAATTTTAGCAAAAGCTGTAACACTTGAAGAGCTTGATACAATTATAAGTGAAGATCCTTTTCACATAAACGGCATAGCAGAATATAACATAACTCAGTTTATCCCGACGATGATGCTGGAAGAGCTTGCGGGACTGAAAGAGGACCTGACGAAATAAAGTTTAAGCACTCGTCCTCTTTTTTTTACGTTGCTCCAGAATAAATTCAGCATAAATTGAATCTTGCTTCACAATATGTTCTGCCCACCAGTTGGCTACATAATCTGCCATGTGAGTTAAATATTCGGCCATAGCTACGTTTGTATCTTCACCGTCTTTTTTCTTTTTAAGCAAAACCTTGAACTCTTTTTCAAAGTTAATCATCTTTTCTAAATATAAATTATGAAAAGAAATATGATGTAAATACCCAGGGAAAAGCATACTTAAGCAGTAATTCTTCTTCTGTTTTAAAATGCAAAAAAGCGTATGTCCGCAAAGCACCGATAGCCTGAATAATTTTTTCAACTGAATGAGCCTCACTCACAGTTTCCGCAAGTTGAACAATCCGCCCTGTCATTTCAAAAAACATTTTGTGCTGCTCATCGATAGTATCTAGATCTAGTAAATATTCCTGCTTCCATATATTAATCATGCCCTTCTCCTTGTAACGATTGGATTTTAGAACTATTTATATAGCATTATATCTATTCAGCAATCAATGCTTACAACTTTTTCCAAGATCTCCATTTTTTCACAAGCTCACCAAAATCAACATAATATACTGCTTTTATTTAATAATACACCTATAAACAATCCAATAAAATTGAGCTTACACCTATCAAAACAAAGCGTGTTCTTTTTTAACCCACACTTTCGGATACAACTATTTTATAATAATTGTTGATTTGTGTTACTATTTTACACTATGTATCCCCTAGTTCAGACAAACTGTACATTAGTTTAACTAAGGAGGATATCCTATGTCAGGATGTACGCCCAAATCAGGACCGGCTGTGGCTCCGGCTGATCTATCTGCAATTCACTCGGATGTGGAGGGAAGTATGAGGCTTATTGAAGGTGTCATGTATCGGAATTATGCTCCGCCGAAAGGAGCTGACCCGGACAGAATTACTTTTGTAATGGTTGATGCCGACAAATGTCAGGCTTGCGGTGCATGTGAGGAAGTCTGTGCCACAGGTGCAATTCAGTCTATCAACGACGAAGGAATTCATCAGATAGTTGATCCCGTTGCCTGCATGAACTGCGGACAGTGCTTGACCAATTGTCCTTATGGGGCAATTAGTGAAGGCGTTTCTTTTGTTGATGAGCTTTTTGAGAAGCTCAAAGATCCCGATACGGTTGTTGTTTCTATGCCCGCCCCTTCTGTACGCTATGGTCTCGGGGAATGTTTTGGAGCTTCTACCGGCACATATGTCGGCGGAAAAATGCACGCGGCTCTTAGAAAACTCGGATTCAACTACATTTGGGATACTGAATTTGCTGCCGACCTTACCATCATGGAAGAAGGCACTGAGCTTATCCACCGAGTGAAGGAACAGGGACAGAAAGATGCTCGTCCTCTGCCGCAGTTCACTTCCTGCTGCCCGGGATGGATAAAGTTTGCTGAAACTTATTATCCAGACCTGATGCCCAATCTTTCAAGCTGCAAATCTCCAATTGCTATGCTTGGGCCTCTATGTAAAACATACGGCGCTAAAGAAACCGGTACCAGTCCGAAAAAGATTTATACTGTATCAATTATGCCTTGTATTGCCAAAAAATACGAAGGCATTCGTCCTGAATTAAATGACAGCGGCTTCAGTGATATTGATGCCACAATCAACACCAGAGAACTGGCATATATGATTAAAGCTGCCGGTATCGACTTCAACAATCTGCCTGATGAAGACCCTGATCCGGTTTTAGGAGAATCAACAGGTGCTGCTACTATTTTCGGAAATAGCGGCGGAGTTATGGAAGCTGCGCTCAGACTTGCCTATGAAGAACTGTCTGGTGAAAAGCTGAAGAACCCGGATATTAAAGTTGTACGCACTCACGAGGGTATCAATACGGCTGATATCAAAGTTCCTAATTTCGGGATTGTTAAAGTAGCAATAGCAAGCGGACTGAAAAATGCTGCAAAGTTGTGTGATGAAGTAAGAGCTGGAAAATCTCCTTATCACTTCATTGAAATCATGACTTGCCCTGGTGGCTGCGTGAATGGAGGAGGTCAGCCTCTTGACCCTGAAATTCAGGCTTCATTGTTCAGAAGTACTGTTGCTCAGATTAATAAGCGGTTCAGAGTCCGCAAAATCAAGGCATAAGGAGAACTGAGATATGAAAATGAAAAGACGCAGTTTTTTAAAAGCTTGTGGTGTAATGACCGGTTACGCAGTGCTCAGCATGAACATTGCGACCGAAGCTATGGCCTCGGTTATGAGTTTTGTAGGCTTAAGACAGAAATCTGTTTACGCAGCAGATGCAAACTCTAAAATCTACAAATATAGAAAATCTCAGAACAACCCTATGATTGCAAAAATCTATAACAAAAAAAATGGATTTCTGCATGATGGTCCGTGTGGACATAAATCGCATGAGTTGCTTCATACTCATTATATAGATCGCAGTGCAAAACTGAGTGCCCTCAAAGCAAAAGGGTATAAGTTTAATTTCTAATTTATAAAAAACAGCGTTTGCCTGCGGCTAGGAAGAATCTGCTCCAAGGGTCGGCGCTTGCTTGTAATAGTTTGTATGAACACTGCACTAAGTTGTATTCAATAAATTTTCAGTCGAAGAGTCTGCCTGCGGAAAGGGTTTTTCCTGATCCCGGGGTCGAGTCTTCTGGACTATGCCAGCTTCAAGCCGGTTTACCGCCCAGAACACCCGCCTTCATAAATCATTGCAGATTACTATCTGAAATATTTCTCTACCTGCGACTCATTGGTAGATCGGAGAAACTGCATGGATAAACGGCTAGGAATCATTGGAATAACCGTTAAAAACAGATTTAAAGCTGCACCGAAAGTAAATCAGACTCTCAGTGAGCATGGTAATATAATTGTTGGCCGTATGGGGCTTCCTTTCCGTGAAAAAGATGTAAACGTTATCGGTATCATTATAGAAGCTACCACCGATGAAGTTGGATCATTGACGGGAAAGCTCGGTATGCTTGAGGGTGTTAAAGTTAAATCACTACTTGTTTAAAATTAGGACAGAGTCATGAAAAATAGTAATAATTCAGGAAACGATTTGAAATCTTTTATTGATGAAGAACTTATTTGGTCTGAAATGGAAAAAGCAACCAACCCCGCCCCTGCTCAGGTTCGGGATATTCTTGCCAAAGCAAAAGAAAGAAAAGGTCTTACGCCATTTGAAGCGGCAGTGCTGCTTAAAAATACAGATAAAGATCTGGATAATGAAATTTTTGAGACTGCCATGGAAGTCAAAAAAGGAATCTATGGTAACCGTCTGGTGCTTTTTGCCCCGTTGTATATTTCTAACGAATGCGTCAACCAGTGTGCTTATTGCGGATTCAACGCAAAAAATACAGACCTTGAACGCAGAACACTAAGCCCCGAAGAAATTCACAAGGAAGTAGAAGTTCTGGAAAAAATTGGTCACAAACGGCTTCTGCTTGTTTACGGAGAGCATCCAAAATATAATGCAGAATGGATAGCTCAAACCGTGCGCGATGTTTATTCTGTAACATCAGATAAAAGCGGTGAAATTCGCAGGGTAAATATAAACTGCGCCCCTCTGGATGTTAAAGGATTCAAAGCTCTCCATGATGTCGGCATTGGTACTTATCAGTGTTTCCAGGAATCATACCATCAGGAAACATACAAAAAAGTACATATAGCCGGCAAAAAAACAGATTATTTGTGGAGACTTTATGCCATGCACCGCGCACAGGAAGCAGGCATAGATGATGTAGGAATGGGCGCACTGTTTGGCTTATTTGATCCTATCTTTGAAGTCATGGGACTTCTTTATCACGCTAAACAACTTGAAAAAGACTGCGGAGTCGGACCGCACACTATTTCATTCCCCAGACTTGAACCGGCTCAGGGTTCAGATCTGGCTTATAACCCTCCTTATCTGTCTTCCAACCATAATTTTAAAAAAATCGTAGCTGTACTTCGCCTTGCTGTTCCTTATACCGGGCTTATTCTGACCACCCGTGAAAATGCCGAATTCCGCAAAGAATTGCTTGAAGTAGGTGTTTCACAAATATCAGCCGGTTCCAGAACCTACCCCGGAGCTTACAGCGACCCTCAATATGACCGCCCTGATGTTCAGCAATTCTGCGTTGGCGACAGTCGTAGTCTTGACGAAGTTATCCGCAGCCTTATCAGTGGTGATCAGAACTATGTCCCTTCATGGTGTACGGCCTGTTATCGCCTCGGACGCACTGGTGAACATTTTATGGAGCTTGCGAAAACAGGTTTTATTCAGAAATTCTGTCTGCCTAACGGGCTGCTTACTTTCAAAGAATATCTGGAAGATTACGCCTCCGAAGAAACAAAGAAAATAGGTGAAGAACTTATCCGTAAGGAGCTTGAAAGTTATGCCGACCCCGACCGGAGAAATTTGCTAACTGACAGAGTCACTCGCATGGAAGCAGGCGAAAGAGATCTTTACCTGTAAAAGCGAAACCGGAACTTAAACCAATATGAACTTATAGAAGGTGAGCGTGCGGCGCTTAAAATGTCCACGCTCAACCTTCTAATCACGGCTTCATGCCTGATGAACTCAGCAGGATTAAAAAAATGAAAATTTTTGCAGGAACTGACGGGTTGAATATTCCTGACCTTTTTTATTCAGCCTCCCGCAGGATAATTCTTAATGGTGCGGTTTACGGCCCCTTTGCAAAATCTGAACGGCATCAGGCAGGACTGGATACAGCTCTGAATAAACCGGAATTCCAGCGATTTGATATTATTGCCATAGAACCGGAACTTAATTTCAGTTGGAAAGAATCATTTCTCGGCGCTCTAAGATTTGGCATTTCACGCCAAGCGACGGAAGAAGAAATTAAAATTTCACATACATTTCTGACTGATCTTGAAAAAAAATACCCGGATAAAATACGGATACATCCGGCTCGGAACCTGCCGTGTACACCTGTAATCGTCGTGGATGATACAATCTGTTTCGGCCAATATGCCCACGCAGAACCTCATGCACCCGAAGGTTTCTGGGGGATGGTTGAAGCTGATGTGGAAAAACTGATCGAATGGACAAAATCAGGCAGGCCTCCATCCTCTTCAACAAAGAAAGAAATTGCCGCATTCCGTTTAATAAATGAATGTGCCCGATCAATGAATCTATCAGGATCATAGTTATATGTATGCACTCAGCGAACTAAAAATTCTGAACTATCTTAACGGTCAGAATGATGATGAACTTTTCGAACTTGCCGATCAGGTAAGGGAGAAAGTCTTTAAAAATGAAGTATATCTTCGTGCAATTGTAGAATTTTCAAATGTTTGCAACAAAAAATGTTTTTATTGCGGGCTCAGAGCTCCTAACTCAAAAATCAATCGTTATCGACTTGATCTGCCTACAATTCTGGAAGCATCTGAAACAGCCGCACTAAACGGCGCGCGGACAATTGTTTTACAGTCTGGCGATGATTTCAGCTATTCAAAAGAACAAATAGGTGAACTGATTAAAGAAATAAAAAATCGACATGATGTTGCTGTGACTCTGTCAATCGGAGATCGCGACCTTGATGAATACGGTTATTGGTTTGAGTGCGGGGCTGACCGCTGCCTGATTAAAATAGAAACTTCAAATCCTGAATTATACAAACAAATCAGAGACGGAGAAAAATTTAATGAAAGGCTTAACAGAATAAAATCATTACACGATATGGGATACGAAATAGGGTCCGGCATCATTGTAGGACTGCCGGATTCTGATGTTGAATCTCTTTTGCAAGATATCCTTTTTCTGACAGATCTTAAGCTGGACATGATCGCAGCCGGACCTTTTGTTCCTCATCCGGATACCCCTTTTGCCGAGGCTGTCCCCGGAGACTTATTGCTGTCTTACCGTGTAACTGCCCTGCTCCGCATTTTAAATCCTGAATCCAATATTCCAGCCACATCGGCTCTCGATTCTTTTGACGCGAAAGGTAGAGAAATAGGACTCAGCAGAGGATGCAATGTAATAATGCCTTCTGTCACACCTTCCGCACATCGCGCGGATTACAATATTTATCCGGGTAAAAATTCAGTGGCAATCGATGTCTCCGATTCGCTATCACAAGCTGAAAACACAATCAGATCTTTAAACCTCATCCCTTCATCTTCAAAAGGCTTTTCTAAAAGGAATAACAATGTCCAATAAAGCACCACGCGGAGTCAGGCTGGTTATAACTCTGGCAGGAAGGCGCAATGCCGGGAAATCTTCTCTGATAAACGCAATTGTGGATCAGGACATATCTATTGTTTCGGATCAGCCGGGAACGACTACAGATGCAGTTGCCAAGCATTATGAACTGCTGCCGCTCGGTCCGGTAACCTTCTACGACACAGCAGGTCTTGATGACTCAGGAGAACTGGGCGAACTCAGGATCAAAGCTACACAGAAAGTCCTCTGGCGGTCTGATGTCGCAATTGTTGTAATCGGCGAAGAAGGAATCACTAATTACGAAAAGAATATTATAAGTGAAATCTGTGAACTAAAAATTCCGTTCATTACTCTTTTCAACAAAAACGATCTTAGACCTCCTTCCACTGAAGATATCAGTTATTGCCATGAAAATAATTTTCCGTTTTTAGAAGTTTCCGCGACAAACAGCTTCAACATTCAAGAAATAAAAAATGCCATCATTGACTTGGCTCCTGATGAAATGAAACGTGATCCTGTTCTTGCGGGTGACCTTTTCAGTGAAGGAGATTGGGTTGTCTGCGTGGTTCCGATTGACCTGTCTGCGCCGAAAGGCCGTCTTATTCTTCCACAAGTTCAAGTGTTACGTGAGGTTCTGGATTATAACGCCGTCGCGGTGACTATTAAAGAACATGAAATTGAGAAAGCTTTACAAAATTTAAACAGCAAGCCTGCGCTGGTCATTACGGACTCACAAGTCGTTCTCAGCGTTGCAAACGATGTCCCCGACGAAATCCCGTTAACCACTTTTTCAACCTTATTTGCCCGTTACAAAGGCGACTTACCAAGCCTCATTAAGGGCGCCGATGCCATTGATACACTGGAAGACGGAGATATTGTTCTTATAGGTGAAGCGTGCTCTCATCACCCTGTAGAGGACGATATCGGACGGGTTAAAATACCACACTGGGTCCGTCAGTACACAGGTAAAGACATTAACTTCGAAACTTACTCAGGACATGATTTCCCGACTGATCTTGAAAGATATAAGCTTGTAGTTCACTGCGGAGCATGCATGCTCAACCGCACGGAAATGCTGCGACGAATTAACGAATGTAAACGCAGAAACGTCCCAATAACAAACTACGGTGTTGCCATTTCAAAAGTACAAGGTGTTTTGGAACGGATTATCGCACCGTTTAATTTATAGATAGATAATTACCAGATGAAATATCAAGGACCGAAACAAAAAAGGTTAGCTATTAATTTAGCTAACCTTTCTTGTTTATATCGTTATAATTCTGCCCACTCAGCAGTTATCAGGATAACTCCGGCATACTCTTTAATGTTTCAAGATTTATCTGTTGTGGGATTCGTATCCATATATATATCTTGCAGTTCCGAGAGTTGATCCTCTTTAATATCTAAAAATCTAACATTATACCCGCACAAACAACTTCCGCCTGAAATAGATCTGCAAATACCTGAATATATGGGAAGTCTGTTTGCCAGAGATTCAATCTTTAAATAAAGAAAATCGTAATTTGTAAGATCTTCATCGGTATGAAAAGTACATCCTCTTTCACATATATCATGGATAATTCCGGCAACGGGTTTTGCCATTGCCGGATCATTATCGAAACTTATTTTTACGGGAAGACTAACAGTAATCGGGCAGGATGGTCGGGAGAGTAAGCAGCTATGTTTTTGGCAACTGCATTTAAAAAGATCCGAATCATCTATAAAAATTGGGGACTCCCCTCTCTCTATAGAACGCATAGTGGGAAGATCTGCCGATAAAGATAAAATCTTATTTCTTTCGCAACACGGAGTTTTCATTACTTTATGCATATTCAGAATAATTCCGGAATAATTATTCTTAAGCATTGCACTGAAAAAACTGTCCACGCAGGAATAATGTTCAATATTTAAACCGGAAATCTGTTCTGAATCATTATAAAGAGTATGATCGTCAGTAAGAGCTATAATTTGATTGTTATTTTGAATCATTTGACAATCCTTCTATAAAAATAACGACATGAATAAAAAGGCTTTGCGCCCTGACAAATATGCGCCCGAAAAGAAAATCTTCTTTTCGGGCGCATGAATTTACAAACTTTTATACGATACTACTTCATATCAACAGCTTTTAACCAGATTACAGCATCCTGAGAGAGTTCTTTGCCTTTAAACTCTTTGTCTGGACCGGAACCAAGGGCGCAAAATCCCCACCAGCCGGCTTTAGGAACTGCAAATTCAATGTAACCCTGAGCATCTGTTTTAATACCCATTGTCACAAAAGCATCCTGTGGAGCTTCGGCATTTGCTTTTTTAGCAAATCCGTTTTTCTTCATTTCAGGAGCATGATTCATGTATTCCACTTCAACATCGGCATTTGGAACAGGCTTTCCGCTTGACAGAAGCTGAGCTTTAAAGGTCATGCCTGTCCACATAGCGTAAGGCTTTACAAGAGGAATCCATTCAGTCTTAAGTCCGGCTGGAACAGACCAGTTACCAGGCATTCCACCGACATTCATGTAAGTTTTAGTAATCTGCTGAATGTAAACATCTTCTTCAGACTCAAAATAAGGAGCAGGAACCAGAACCAAAGTATAGTCACCCATGGAGCGGACAATTTTCTTTGGCAGATTTGCTTCATAAGCCTTGCCGGAGTTAGTCAAACTCTTCCATGTGATCGGTTTGAGATAGGATTTAAGATCAACTTTTTTAGTTTTTCCTTCTTCCCCTTTCTGATGCAGCATGTAGAATTCTTCAGGAACTCCCATATCCATGGTATGTCCGGCCTCAAACGGATGGGTAAAGACCAATTTGAGCTGAGCATTATCACCCTTATTTACTGCAATTTCCGGGGTATATACCATCTGAAAATGAGCGAAAGCGGGGACAGCAAATGCAATAATTGCCAACAGATTTAAAAATACAACTTTAAACTTCATTCATCACTCCTGATTATGATTCTGACTCTCTTTATCAGTAGAGAGCTTTTAAATTTACAAATAAGATCTAATTCACATATGCCGATTAACTAAAATAAGAACAATTTTTTTGGTTTATTCAATAATATCCGCCCCATCTATTTCAATGGAATGTCCTTCACCCCCATCAAAAGTTACTGTGTATGCCCCTTCAGGCTTGTTGAACTCAAACTCACTACTCTCATTCATTACCCCTTTAGTAATAACAACTTCGGATTCATTTTTAACGTACATCCTCACTCCGGACGCTGTAGATCCGTCTGAAAAACCACCTTCACAAAGCACTGTGCCGTCACCATTATCAAAGCAACTGCAAAGTGGTGAATGAGCAAACGCTGCCGAAGCGGACAAGACAATAAGACCTGCCATAATAATAATTTTAGCTGTCATTTTCCTCATAACATTCTCCTGATTCTTATTTAAAATTATGCCTGATATACGTGGCGAGTTGCTATCTTATCCGAAGAAAGTTTATTCTCCAGAGCTATCAAAAACGCTATCCCAAGGCAGACAAGGTAAAATCCTTTCATCATGACTATACCGCTGGCCCCCACAGCATTCCCCAAAGTGAAAACCGCTGAAGCTGCTGCAAAACCAATCGTCGTGGGGAAAACAATGGAAAATACCATCCATTTCCATGATCCGGTCTGAACTTTGACCATAATAGTAGCGGCAAGGCATGGAGGGTAAAGAGCAAAGAAGATAATAATTGCGAGTGCATGCAGTGGAGTCATTCCAGAAGACTTACTCTCATTATCCATTCTCTGTTCAAGGGTCTGATTCTCATCCGCCCCTTGCTGATATAACACTCCCATTGTTGCCACGGATGATTCACGGGCGGCAAAAGAACTGATCAAAGCAATATTAACCTTCCAGTCAAATCCGGCAAATTGAGTTACCGGTTCAAGAGATCTTCCAATCATACCAAAAAAAGAACTCTTAATTTTCTCTTCCTTTATTCTACGGCGTAAACGTTTACGTGTGGATGAAACCTTGCGCAAAGCACCGTTAACGATCTTTGCATCTTTATTTCCACGCGGTTTCAGCAAAGTGAACCATTCTGGATTATCAGCCTTGAATTCAGCATTAACTGAAGCAGCTCCACTTTTACCGAATGAATTCATTCTGGCTCGTTTGTAATCATCGTAGAAATTAAGCAGAGCAAGCATTTTTGCAGACTCACCCACAGCGGCATAGTTAGTAGCCGAAACTTTGGCATCAAAAACAGCCACAGCTTTGCTCATTTCTGCATCATAATAATCCATGCGCTCTTCACTAAGCCCCGGGAACTGCAACAATGAAAACACACACAAAGATACGGCTACAACAATGGACCCGACCTTTTTGATATATTCCCATGTACGCTCAATTGAACGTTGCGCCACACCGAACAATGTAGGGGCATGGTAATTAGGCATTTCCATAATAAACGGAGCTGTCTCACGTCCCTTAAGAATTGTTGAGGTCAAAACCTTGGCAATAATCATTGCCATTATGATTGTAATGGTAGCGATAAAAAACATTGCCCATGATTTATTCTCGGCAAAATATATATTCACCAACAGGGTATAAAGAGGAATTTTTGCCAGACAATTCATAAACGGAACCGTCAAAATCGTTGCCAGCCGCGACCTTTCATCGGGAATACCTTTGGTAGACATAATCCCCGGAACAGCGCAGCCTCCGGCAAATACTCCACCCAGAATAAATGGAAGAGTTGATTGCCCATGCAAACCGAAACTATGAAATATACGGTCTAAAATAAAAGCAATTCGAGCCATGTAGCCGGAGTCTTCCAGAATGGCTATTAGCGCAAAAAGAATAAAAAAGATCGGTACATAGTTTAAAAGAGTATTGGCACTGTCCACCATCCACAGCCCCATGGACCTGAGCAAGGAATCCTCAATCAATCCTGCCGAAGGTAAAAAACTGGCGATAATATCCCTGAATTTTGCCAGCAAGGGCCAAGTATAAATAGTAAGCTTATACCCCTGAACAATCGAAAGTTCATAAATAGTAAAAACTGTAGCAAGAAGAAAAAACGGAGCCATTGCACGGTTAAGTACCCATCTATCAATGCGTTCGGAAATAGGTTGTTTCGAACTGTCCTCCTTCTGGACACACGCATCTACAATCTCACCTGCAACCCTGTCACGACAGGCTACAATGTAATCTCCGGTATCAATATCCAAGGCTTCTTCAAAACTATCACGGCGTGAAATAGAATCTTCAATTATTTCAGACCCTTTAAAATGTTTTGATTCAACAAGCCTGCATACTTCAGGATCATTTTCAAGCAACTTGATTGCCAGCCAGCGTAACGGATAAAGCCCCCCTAAAAAGGCATCTTCAGCCAGCTTCTTTTCAAGTTCCTGCAAATGCTCTTCAAGCTCACCGTAATCAATTGCAACAGGACGGTTATACGCTTCCTGATTGACTGATTTACGAATTGCGGCTTTCAGAGCCTGCTTCCCTTTACCCTTACGTCCCACAGTGGCGACAACATCCACCCCGAGCCGGGAACTTAGTTCCTGTAAATCAATGGTTAACCCCTGACTTTCAGCAACATCCATCATATTCAAGGCAATAGTAACCGGAAAATCCATCTCCAGTACCTGAAAAGTAAAATACAGACTGCGTCGTAAAGCTGTTGCATCTACGACGTTAACAACAACATCAGGCTTTTCCTCAAGAAAAAAATCACGTGAAACCCTTTCCTCGAGTGAAAACGAAGTCAGACTGTATGTACCGGGAAGGTCGACAATCTCATAACGAGTCTTTCCTTCACGATAACTGCCGACTTTTTTATCAACGGTTACACCCGGATAATTAGCCACATGCTGATTGGCTCCGGTAAGCATGTTATACGTTGTAGATTTACCGGCATTTTGCTGCCCGGCCAGCGCAATAAGGAAATTATCTTTAGCTGCCTTGCCTTTGCTATTAACCTCTGAACTCATCTTCCACCTCAATTTCATAAGCCTCAGTACGGCGCAGAGTAACGCAATATCCGGCAACCTTAAGCTCCAGCGGACACCCGAGGGTTGCAACCCTAACAACTTCAACTTCACGGCCGGGAATAAAACCCAGATCAAGCAGACGCTGCCGGACTGCGCCGCATGAAAAATGTCTCCTTATTTTAGCCTTACCACCCACAGCAATATCCAGAACACTCTTACCGCGCATAATGCATTTTTTCCCGGGCCCGCCTCTGCCACCATGCCTGCGCCGCTGCTCTCTCTTACCGGAAGAGATTCCGCCGTTAAGAAAATCGAACTTATTAAACATTTTTTCTCCGCCTCAATCTTGCTTTGATGATTATGAGAATGAATTTCGAAATCAACTACTAGCCAGCTTGATTTTTCTTGTCAACAATAAAACTCAAATTTATCACTACAAACTTTCACTTGATATTGATTATTAATTTCATTAGACCAGCCAATAAGAACAACTGGAAACACGATAGAGAACAATTATACGCGTAGGATTTGCAATGAATAATATATCTTATAAAGAGAACCTAAGATTTTTAAATAACATACTGACAACCTTGAAAAATTCCATCATTGCAGGCTACCTGCTCCGAACTGGATCAAAGTTTACAAAAGCCAGTTTAAAAAATCGCGCATTAATTGCTATTTTTTTACTTTTAATCCTTCCAGCCGGATTTCTGCTGGTCCTCATAGAATTTGCCGACAGAAAAGAACTGCTCATGTATATGAGCCTGCACTTCAGCCTCTGCATTGCTTTTTGTTCCCCAATCGCCAACTGGCTTAATGAGTGGCTGGTTAACAGAAAACTGCGCGAAATGAATAAATTCTGCGTGGACCTCAAACGTGGAAAGCTAAATCACCGTATGGATTTTTTCGAAAAAAACAGCAGTATCACGGGAGATGAACTTATACGGCTTCAACAGAACCTCAACTGGCTGGCGCACTCTGTTGCCAGAAGAGAATACAGTCTAACCAAAAGCCTGACAGAAACTTACAAAGATAAAGAAAAGCTCAACCTGCTGTCATATACTGACTACCTGACCGGACTATTCAACAAACGTTTTTTTGAACTTAAAATCGTTGAATCCTGCTCTAAGTGCATATCCTGCAAGACCCCCCTGCACCTTATGATGATTGACTGCGATCACTTTAAAGAAGTTAACGACCAGCTGGGCCACATGGAAGGAGATAGGCTGCTGGCTCAGTTAGGGCAAATTATCAACTCATCAGTACGAACAGGAACGGACTTCCCCTTCCGCTTCGGAGGAGATGAATTCGGTGCAATTCTCGTGGGTATTGATTCATACCGCTGTGAACAAGTAGCTGAACGAATACGGCTAAGATTTGCGGAATTAAGTATTGGCAGAAGCAGCCTCAGTATTGGTATTTCCAGACTGAATCCTCAGGCCAAAGACCCGGAAGCCGAAGCTGTTCGCCTTGTAGAAACCGCTGACAAAGCCCTCTATTTCGCAAAAAACACAGGAAGAGACAAAGTGATAAGCCCTGCGCGAATATAAAAAAAAACCTAAGCACACCGAATGATCAGGACTAAGCCCCTTCAGCCATATCGGCCTTAGCCTCATCTACCAGCCGTGTGACCTCTTGCTTTGCGCTAACATACTTTTCTGCTGTCCAGTCCCCTGCTTTGATAGTCCCTTTAACGGCTTCTATCATTGCAGGCTTAACGCCGCCCGCTTTAAAAATAGCGTAAGCGGCAACACCTACAATCGTCGCGGTTGTTGAAACCAATAAAAATCTACCTAAATTCATACCAATATCCTCCTACTATTTAGATTTTATGATCAATTCATAAAAACGTTACTACATATTCCGTAACTATTATTGCAAACATCGCAATTGAAAATTAATTGCACAGCCAACGTTAACTATCACGACAATCGGAACAAATTCCAAAAAGAATCATCTTGTGCCTTTTTATACTGAACCCATGCTTTTCAGCCAGCAACTCCTGCAAATTTTCAATACTGTCATCGACCACTCCTATCTTCTTACCGCACTTTGTACAGACAAGATGATCGTGGTGAGGCCTGTTATACCTGCATTCATAACGAGTAATTCCATCCCCGAAATCAATGGCCTCGGCAATACCGCATTTATCAAGAAGTTTGACTGTTCTGTAGACCGTTACCGAACTTATACTCGAATCTGCTTCGCGGACCTGAATATAAAGCTCTTTATAAGAGAAATGACCTTTGCTCTTCAGGAAAACCTCAAGCACAACCCTGCGCTGTTCAGTTGCAGCCATCCCTTTTTTTGATAAATATTTCAAAAAAATATGTTGAGGACTTGTCATATCTCCCCCTTCTTGTTGAGAATGAGATTCATGACTATTATCAAATAAAACAAATTGTCAATACCTCAAAAAATGAACTCACAAACTCAAAACAGCATTTTAATTTGTAATTGATACTCAATTGAACTGTTTTCCAACCTTCTCTGTAACTAGTAATATTTAATCCGGATAATTAATTCATAGATCTTAACAAAGGAGATAATCATGACTACTCCCGCAACAAGAATACTTCCTATCGCAACAGCCTCCATGGCGGCCACCGGAGCTTTGATAAGCGGAACTGTAACCGCTGTACGCGGAACAATCGCAGTAAAAGAAGGCAAAATGACAAGCCGTGAAGTAATAAAAGCTGTAGCAACAGAATCAGCTGGAACTGGACTGGCTACAGGTACCGGAATCGCCATCGTAGGATTACTCGGAATTGGCGGACTTGCCGGAATTATAGGCTTTACTGCAATAGCCACAGGAACAAAAGTTCTGTGGGATAAATCTATTGGATCAAATTTCACAAAAAAAATTCAATCCTGAATATAAAAAAACCTGCGTTTGAAATTCCAATCAGCGCAGGTTTACTCATTCCCTCTCTTTAAAATCCGAATAAAGCCACCTATCCTCAAGACTAACCAGCCTCCTTACTTATCTAAAATTAAAAAAGCTTTGTTGTATTAAAAATAAATTTATCGTTGACAAAGAGATTCTGTATTTGTATCTAGCCCTTCTGTGAAGTTGAGTTTCATTTTCAATCTCAAACAAGGGCAGTCAGATTTTTTCCGACTGAAAACAGGACCTGACAAGTGAAAACAAGACACAATAAGACAAAAGTACAACACTCGATACCGGGAAGAATCCGACTGAAAATTTCGATTCTGAAAAATAACCATCTACTTTCCAGTTCTCTTGAAAAGAATCTTGAAAATCTTGCAGGTGTCAACCACACAAGAATCAACAAAAAATGTTCCTGTTTAATTATAAACTACAATGACCACGTTCTTTCTCCGGAACTGCTAACCAGAACCATTCATGATCTCCTTGGAATTAATCACAAAAATAATTGCTCAGTAAATAGCAAAGAAAAAGCTTACTGCCCCGAAGTCCGGAGTGCTTTAAGATCTTTCTCCTTCATCTCAGCAGTAGGTGGAGCTGTATTAATAAGCGAATCCCTACTGGGATTGACCATTGCTCAAACGCTTTTAAGTCCTCTGGGATTTATCACGATCTTTGCGGCCGCCCCGCTGGTAAAAGAAGCATTCAAAAAAATCAAAGACAGAAAATTCGGACTTGAAGGTATTCTTGCCGGCGGCATTATTGCTGCGGTTGTGGCCGGAGAAGCAATGACTGCCTTTGAAATACTTTGGATCAATGCCGGAGCAGAACTTCTGACCGCCTGGATTACAGAGCGTTCCCGCCGTGCTATTTCAGGCATTCTTGATAAAACTTCACATCACACTTTTGTGCTGAAAGACGAGGTGGAAGTTGAAGTTGAAATAAATCAACTTCAAAAAGGAGATGTGGTTGTCCTGCACACCGGAGAAAAGATCTGCATTGACGGGCTTATTGTGGATGGTCAGGGATTAATAAACGAAGCCCCGATTACTGGAAGAGCCGACTTTATACACAAAAAAGCCGAGGACAAAGTTTTCGCCGGAACGTTCGTGCGTGAAGGCGTCATCTACGTCAAAGCAGAAGAAGTTGGAGACAGCACTTATCTCGCTAGAATCCTTCATAAAGTAGAAGATTCACTTGAAAATAAAACCGACATTGAATTAGTAGCAGACAAACTTTCAGTACGTTTGGTCAAAATAGGTCTGGGAGCGACTATCGGCACCTTGCTGCTGACCGCCAGCCCGTGGAGAGCATTCACAGTGCTTCTGGTCATGGCCTGTCCATGCGCCACCGTACTATCAGCTTCAACTCCTATCAGCGCAGCCATCAATACTGCGGCAAGACACAATATTCTCATCAAAGGAGGAAGGTATCTTGAAGAAGTGGGACATTGCGAAATTGCCTGCTTTGACAAAACCGGAACCCTTACCGGAAACGAACCTTCCCTTGAACATATTTATGCGGTCAAAGGCACTTCCGAAGATGAAATTCTAAATTATGCTCTTTCAGTCGAAACTCACAACCACCATCCGCTTGCTCAGGCAATCAAGAGTGCTGCGCAAAAAAGAAACATATCTCCCCTGACTCATACCGTCTGCGAATATTTCCTAGGTAAAGGAATGCGGGCAGAACTGCCCTCTGCTGTCGGAGCTTCAACTGAAATATTGGTCGGTAACAAAAAACTCACAGAACAATTTGATGTACGCATCGGCAAACTGAGCAGCCATGTTTCTACTCTTAAACGCAAAGGGCTGACTGTCATTTACGTTGTTAAAGATAGAGAACCTGTCGGTATTATGGCTTTTGCAAATACAATCAGACCCGAGGCGGCGGCTGCTCTTAAATCCTTAAGGGCGAATGGGATTGAAAAGACTGTTCTTGTTACCGGAGACGAACCAGCAACAGCCGAACACTTAGCAAAAGTTCTACACATACCGGAAATACATGCCTCAGCCATGCCCGAAGAAAAAGCAACATTGGTGCGCACCCTTCAAGATAAAAACAAAAAAGTGCTGATGGTCGGAGACGGTATAAATGACGCGCTGGCACTCGCACAGGCGGATGTAGGAATAGCCATGGGAACTGGAGGCGCCGAAGTAGCAGTTGAGGCCGCGGATATAACTCTTGTTAATGACGATTTGAATGGGCTGACCTTTGTGCATCAACTCAGCCGCGACACAGTAAAAATTGCTTACCAAAACTTCTGGCTGGCAACAGGCTCAAACATAGTCGGAGTTATCATGGGAGCCAGCGGAGTACTTACTCCAGTCATGGCTGGATTCCTCCATATAGCTCACACAATGGGAGTTATTGCCAACTCTTCAAGACTTCTGACCCACTCCCCCAAACCATTAATGATCGAAGCAGGAAAAACGAATGAACTTTCATAAGCTGATTGATCTCGAAAACTATCTGGATGTGGCTCACCACGTTCCGGGTCGCATAAGGGTGAAATTCAGCCCGATGATTCTTACCAAACCTGCGGCATTAGCAGCCATGAAAGAACATCGGGAACTACCAAAAGCAATTCTTGCCGCAAGAGTGAATATGACCGCGAGGTCTGTGGTCATCGAATACGATACAGAAGAAATATCTCCTGAAATCATTGAAGAACTGATTCAGGGAAAAGACAAAAGTAAAAAGGTTGAGATTATCACCGGTCTTTACGGAAAACTGATGAACTAAGCCTCATATTAAAAATAATTAAAAGAATAAAACAGGAGAAAACAATGACTACAGAACAGACTATTCAGCCGGCACCGGATCAGCATTCACATGAAGAAACAACCATTCCACAGCAGCCCTACACCGCACAGCCGGTAATGGGACCGGACATGGGACAGCCTCATTATTCCTACACTATGCCCGGTGATCCTTATCAGGGAGCTCCTGTATCAACCGGATATGCTCAGACAGATATTCAGGGACAACCAATTTATAACCCTGTCTACGCACAGCCAGTCTATGGACAACCAATCCAGCAGCCTGTTTACACACAGCCGATCCAGCAACCTGTCTACGGACAACCTATTCAGCAGCCTGTTTATGGACAGCCCGTATACCAGCAGCCAATGTATGCTCAGCCTATTCAACAGCCCTACCAGCAACCTATTCAGCAACAGGTTCCACTTTCCACCCCTCCCGCAGCAGACGAGCAAATCAAACAATTTGTAAATCTGGTTAAAGATACCGCTGACGGCAACGCTGACCCTTCAAGCTTTCTCAACTTTTTCAACGGCATTGATGACAGTTTTTGGAAAGGGCTGCTTGTTGGAGCGGGAATTACCTTTGTATGCACAAGCGAAACAGTCAGATCCGTCTTCACTTCAGGCGTAGGCAGTATCTTCGGAAAATCCGAAGAAATGTCCGCTGAAGAACTGGAAAAACAAGAAGATCTCAAAGCAGAACAAGAATACAAAGCAGCACAAACAGCTAAAACCAAAGAAGATAAAGGAACAGTCTAATGAGTCAAGATTACAACAGCGATTACACATACTATTATCAAGCCCCGCCTCTGACAGCTTACCCCAATCAGGTTGTTCCTGTTCAGCCTGCTCAGCAGCCAGTTCAGCAGATTCAGCCCGTTCAACCAATTCAGGCTGAAAATGCACCCTCCCGCCTGAAAAGCTGGGTAAACGTCACGGATTCCCGCTACCTTAAAGGGATTGCGATCGGAGCAGGAGTCGCTCTTGTTGCCTCAAATCCCAAGGTACAGAAAGCAGTAGTTTCAGGATCAGTGCGGATATGGACTGCTATCCAAGGTGGAATTGAAGAAGCAAAGGAAAAAATTCAGGACATTAAAGCTGAAGTCAGCCAATCTAAATAGTATAAATATATTATAAACTTTCGGGTTCCGCTTAAAGCGGAACCCGAAAGAACAATGGAAATCATGAACACAACACCTGCAAAAATTAAGAAAATCAAAAAGCGCCCATGCGGAGATAGCTGTCCTCTGGAACCGAATCTATCCAAAACGGCCGCTAAAGTCGGAATGGTTGCTTCACTGGGAGTAACCTTCACATCCGGCATTCTAAAATTCAAAGGAGCCAAGCCCTTGCACATCTGGGCCTCTGTTGCTTTTGTGGGATTCACAATAATGCATTGCGCGGCCTATAAAACTCCCAAAAGGATTACAAAATGACTCGCATGCCGCTCAGGACCAGCCGTTTTGAAATTGTCCACGAACTTCCCTATAGAATAAGACTGCGTTCAATCATGATGCTTGCCCCCGATCTGGACCTTAACTACCTGCAAGCCGGAGTGGAATCTCTTTCCGGAGTTACAGCCGTAAGAGTCAACGGTCCCGCATTTTGCATAGTCGTTGATTACAACGGAACCGATTCTACCAGAACATCAATTATTGCGGCACTTAAACAAATACCGAATGAAGCTTTCTTAAATCGCAACGAAAAAGGTCACAGCGTTGATCTCTTCGACATTGGAGCTAAAACAGCGGTCGCAGCGGCTATCCCTATACTTCCCGGCCCCGTACAGATGGCTACAAGCTGGGGTCTTGCAATTCCGGGAATTGTTACCGCAATCCAAACCCTGTTCACCCGCGGTGTCAAAATTGAAGTTCTGGATGGAACAGTAAAGACTCTCTCACTACTTCGCGGAGAATATTTCACATCCAACTCTATAGGAGCTTTGCTTAGTTTAGGTGAATACCTTGAAGACCAGTCTGAGCAAAAATCAACCGATCTATTAAAAACGCTCCTCAAGCCACAAATAGAAAAAATATGGATTGAACGGGACGGACGGGAAATTGAAATTAATTTTACAGAACTGCAAGTCGGTGAAATTGTAGTCTGCGGTCCCGGAGAAATGATCCCCGTGGAAGGAACCATTGTAGAAGGTGACGGATCAGTTAATCAAAGCTCCATCACGGGAGAATCTGTTCCTATACACCTGCAACCCGGTGATGCCACCCTTTCCGGCACAGTGGTTGAAGAAGGTACTCTAAAAATCAGAGCGGACAAGGTCGGCTCCGAAACGGGTATGGCACGGATCAACCGTTTTCTGGAAACATCATTACGTTCGCAATCCAAAACACAGCTTAAATCCTCAGAACTCGCGGACAGGCTTGTTCCGCTCACCTTCGCTCTAGGTCTGGGAGTATATGCTTTCACACACGATGCAGCCCGGGCCGCGGCAGTTCTCACAGTTGACTACTCGTGCGCTATCAAACTTTCCACTCCAATTGCCACCAGAACAAGCATGTATACAGCTAGTCAGGCAGGAGTTCTGCTAAAAGGAGGTCAGGCTTTAGAAAATCTAGCAGCCATTGACACCCTTGTCTTCGACAAAACCGGAACCCTGACCCAAGGAATTCTTAAAATTACCGATATTGTGCCTATACCTGCTTTTTCTGAAAAAGAACTCCTTTCGATTGCTGCCGGAGCTGAAGAACATTATGCCCACCCCGTTGCCAAAGCGGTCGTTAAAGAAGCGAAGGACCGCGACATATCACTACCGGAAGTAAGCGGAGTCGACTTTATTGTTGCCCACGGTGTTTCCGCATATGTAGACGGAAAAAGAATACTTGTCGGAAGCCAGCACTTTATAGAAGAAGATGAACTCATAGACTGCGCATCCATGAAAGAAACAGCACATCAGTTACGTGATGAGGGTAAAAACCTTCTATTTGTAGCAATGAATGAAAAACTTATCGGAATCATCGCCATGCGCGATGAACTCCGCCCCGAAGCAGCGGAAACCCTTGCAGGATTCAAAGCCGCTGGAATCAAACATATCGAAATTCTTACCGGAGACCATCGGTCGACAGCATTGGCACTTGCAGCACAACTTCCCGCCGTTGATTCTGTCCACTGGGAACTTAAGCCCGAAGACAAAGCCGCCATTGTAAAAAGACTCAAAGACCGCGGTGCAAAAGTAGGATTCGCAGGAGACGGAGTCAACGATACTCCTGCATTAATATGTGCGGATGTAGGAATATGTATGCCCTCAGGGGCCGACCTTGCGCGCGAATCCGCACAAGTCGTCATGATGGATGAGGACATGAGAACTCTTTTAAAAGCCCGACTTATTGCGATCAATAACCGCGACACTCTCACCTCCTGCCTGTGGTCGACTGTTGCTATCAATTCCGCCACACTTCTTCTGGCCGGAACCGGTAAAATATCGACACTGACAGCGGCAATGGCTCATAATTTAAGCACAGTGGGAATTCTAGGATATGCAGCCCTGAAAACATCATCTTCACCTTGCGAATCCAAACCCAAAGAACCATTAAACGAGGCGCTATAATGTCCACCCCACTCACTGAAGCCCCCATTGAAACACCGTTGATTCTGAAAACTATCACTAGAGAAAATCTTAAAAACCGACTCGAACGCATGGGGCTGCGCACAGGCTGTGAACTGAAAATCATGTCTGAAGATTCTATACTTTGCCCGGTAAGAGTCAAAGGCCCGAAAGGTGAAGTCCTGCTTGCTGCCGGAATGGCTTCAAAAATAATTATTCATCACGATGACGGACATAAAACTCCGGTATTTGAAATGAGAAAAGGCGAAAAAGGCCACATTGAAGGACTTACAGCTGCATCCTGTCTGGAAAACAGCCTTAAAACTTTAGGATTAAGTGAAGGGGATAATATTGAATTTATCCGCTGTCTTCCTTCTATGGATTACCACATAGTAGTGGATGGAAAAAGTACTCATATAACTGAAGGCATGGCTGCTAAAGTATGGGGAGTATGCGGCAAGGAAGAATGTCAGCTTGCAACCTGTGGAAAAAGAGAGATCTTTGAAACAAAATCTATCCTCGGCAGCCCCAGAGTTGCGGAAAAATTATCATTCTTCGGAATCAAACCCGGAATAAATATCAGACTTGAAAACGTTGAACCGGCAAAAGATTTCCGCATGAGCCACAACGAGCATATAATTATTCTCAGCAATGAAGGTTTGCGCCTACACTTACGTTCTGATCAAGCCGAAGCTATTCTTGTTGAGACTGCATAAATAACTGAAACCACAAATAATAAGGTTTACACTCATTTGAGTATAAACCTTTTTCTTTCAAACTATTACCACATCATTCCAGTTTCATCTCTATCGATAAAAGACAAAACGTTATCTCCCCTCTTCTTCCCCCAAAAACAATCAAGCTCCTTGACAACTAAGGCAGCAAAATTTATTGACCAGTCAACAATTGACCTGTCAACTAATCGGGGTACCCATGGCTTTAGAACAAATAAAAAAGTTTGACCAAAATTCACCAGGACGAAGATTATCCATAATACATCGCCTTAGTATGACCTATCTATCAGGGCCGTTGTCTCAAATAGATATAGGACGAGGTAAAATCCCTTTCTTAATGAAAATACTATGCAACGAAGGGATTGTTCAGGAAGATTTAACAAATTATCTACAAATTGATAGGGCTGCAACAGCCAGAGCACTGCAAAATCTTGAAAAAGAAGGACTGGTCTACCGCAAAGAAGACCGAGAAGATCGTCGGCGAAAGCTAGTTTATCCTACAAACAAAGCCAAATCTTTACAGGCTAACATTATAGGTATCCTCAAAAACCATAACGAAGTTCTTTTTAAAGACTTTGATGAAAAAGAGCGGCTATTGTTTATGGGGATGCTTAATAAAATGGTAGACAATTTATATTCTCATATATCTGCCAACGAACACAAAGACACTTAATCTTTTGTTTTTTTGAGATAAATACATGTCAAAAATTAATATCGTCAAAAGATTTTTCATAGCAATCTTAGGGATTTTTATAATGGCGCTAGGCGTGGCTTTATCAGTCAAAGCCAACTTAGGAGTTTCTCCTATATCATGCATTCCATATGTATATAGTCTACAATCCAACTATACTCTGGGCGAACTGACCATTCTCATGAATACTCTTTTCGTTATCGCGCAGTTTTTAATTTTACAAAAAAAATTCACTCTTCTGCATTTTTCACAACTGATAGCAGTAACCATCTTCGGGTTTTGTATTGATTTTGCCTTATATCTTATATCAGGACTCAATGCTTCAACCTACGTGTGGCAGATTCTATGTAGCTTGCTTAGTTGCGTTGTCATTGCGTTTGGGATTTTTCTATTGGTAAAAACAAACCTTACATACCTTCCCGGTGAAGGATTAGCACTTGTAGTTACTGATACTTTCAAAAAAGAATTCGGCAAAATCAAAATAGGTCTTGATAGCTCAATGGTCATCATCGGGATAATAAGTTCCTTTATTTTAATGAACAGGCTGGAAGGAATACGTGAAGGAACAGTCATTGCCGCCCTGTTAGTAGGCTATCTGGTTAAATTCTATAACAGCAAAATTCATATACTTAATTCATGGTTAGGCTCAACAAATAAGACGAAATAAAGACGGAAAGACAAAAAAAAGTTTACACTCAAATGAGTATAAACCTTTTTATTCATATGGTGACCCCGGTAGGAATCCAAAGTTTAAGTTCAACCGCAAAACAAGGGTAGGAAAGGTCGGCTGGTATTATACGCCTCTAAGAAAAACTGACGACTTTTCAATAAATAATAGGCCAGCCCTTCCACAGAGGGGCTGGCCTTTCTTTGTGTCTGACTTATCAAAAAATTATGTAAGTTTTGCGCTACCTTTTCTGTAGGGATTGCGACCTCCACAAATCGATGATAACTCTTGTCATAACATCACATTATGCATTTCAAAATGTAGGAGTCCTTATGCCCACATCATCCTTTGCCCTATCCCCTGAAGAGATCAAAGAACTGGCCGAAAAAACATACTCCAACGCCCAAACCATCCCGGAAAAGTTCGTTTTCCTACAAAAAGATGAAATTATTCACGGATTCACAGATGCCTTAAAGGGAATCCAAAGTCTGAAAAAAAATCCGGAAATCGTTTCCCAGTTGACCAAAGCAGAAGAACTGCTCGGAACCGGAAAACCGGACAGCATGATCGACCTGCTCACCGGTATTGCAAAAGAGAAAGAAACCACACACAAGGGACAAAACCCCGAGACTTCACAAATTTACCGCTGGCTTGGCTCCATTGTTTTCATCAAAGACCTCGATCTGGCCCGTGAAACGTATGAAAAATGCGTACAGTTCGGCCCCGACGACATATACGGCTGGCTGCAGCTTGGCCATATGCAAATGGAAACTGAACACGTCAGCGCGTCCCAAAAATCGTATCGAAAAATGCTAAAAATTCAGGACGCCAAGGCCCTTGAATCCTCGGCTCGACAAATTTGTGGGAAAAATTCAGACGAAGCCATCGAAAATTTTCTTAAGGCTGCTGACATTTATGAAGAACATAACTGCAAACATTGTCTGGCGGAAATTCTCAATCTCGCCGGGACAGAACAACTGAAACAGGAAAAGCTCGAAGAAGCTGAACAGAATATTATTAAATCCATGGAACTGTGCACGGAGCTGAACCTGATGGGATTTGCGGCGCTGAACGCAAACAATCTCGGAGCCCTCTACCAGAGAAAGCAGGATCATGAAAATTCAATCAACTATGGAGAAAAAGCAGTTGAATTTGCAAAGAATTCTGGAAATCCCATTTTAATGGCGGCCTTTACGTTTAATCTGGCTATGAATCTCGATAAAATGGGCTACCTTAAAAAAGCAATTACCATCTCCGAAAAGGCTGTGGAAATTTTCAGAAAAACAAATGACACCGGGAACCTTGAATCCGCGGAAAGGTTGTATAATATGCTGTTAGCCAAGCAGAAGGATCAACAAGAGCAATAAAAAAGGGATGATCACCGCTTAAATTTGATAATACCTATCAGGAAAGAAAATTTATGAATAATGATGAAAAAGAAACATTGAAAACCCTAATGGCTATAGCTCAAGAAAATGGACGAATGGCAACGGTATATTCATCTGATAACGAGACTTACACTTTGATAAAAGACAACATTAAATCAATATCTATGAAAAATTTCACAGTAAATAATTGCACTGTAATGCTCATAAACTTTTACCGTATAGAGCCAGAAAAAATTAACATCATATTTGACGAAGAATTTATTTCCGAAGGGTCTAAAATCAATTTTAAGGCATAACACTTACCCTTTTGTAAGAGTACACCTACAGATCCTGCAACCGACCTTCGAGGCTCTACACTTCACCTTCGAAGTCGCTGGGTGGTGTGCTATATTTCGCGTGTAGATTTAGTGAAATACACACAGGTACGTTAAATTATGATTCATTAGCTTACGCTGTAACATCAATGATATTCCCGTCTTCGACAGCTTGTTTCCGTGTATATGCGTAGATAAGATTAAATATTGGATCGCTATTATTAGCCATCCGAATCTTTTTTTAATTTAGTATTTTGTTAGGGGTGATTCTTCGGTTAGCCGAAATTGGTGATGACGTGTTAGTGACTATGCGAGTTAACTTCAAAATAGATCACACACCATGAAAAACAAACCTAAATATTGACGCACAAACATATAACAACTAAAGAATAAACTTGGAAATAACAGCGCGACTATTAGCCATCAAACTGCCATTAAAAATTGGAGTCCTCGCATGAAGGGAATTGACTATCACTTTACAGGTCCCGTATTTGAGAATCATACAGTTAGCCTAGACATACTGACAACGACTCTCGATAGTCTAAATAGGGCACTAAGCAGAGCATATCTTGACGTTCATAGACATGGTGGAGTTATTAAAAATGCCCAAATGAATAAGTTTGAAAGAGAAAATTTTATATTCACTGCAGAATTACCTCTTGGGCAAAGTTGGTTTCAATCTATTAGAGCGGGAACTTTAAATGCAGAAAAAACTGTAGAGCGATTTATGAGTTCGATTTTGCCTCCATATGAAAAGGCAAAAGAAAGAGGCTTAGAAAGAAGCATTAGTCTTGCACGACAAGCACACACTGTTAAGGAAAATATATACAATGAATCTCTAACAGCGCAACCATTTGAAAATTTCTTACAAGACGGCGATACTTCAAACAATTTTGGACAAAAATCAATAGCCAAGTATCAATCGAAAATGGTTTCACCTATGATAAACTTACCACTTGACAACAAACTTGAATTAACAATGCATGGAAATAAAACTCATACACTAGAATTCGATGGAAGAATAAGTAAAAATTTTCATACATTAATATCGAGTAGAGACATAGGTAATCCCGTTATATTCCAAGGCAACATTCAATTCATCCATGCAAATAGACATAGCGGAGATTTTTACAACACCATAACTCATAGAACATCAAGTCTAAGAGTTACATCAAATGAAGATTTTATGGAAATTCATCCCTATACAAAAGGACAAACAATACAATTCATTGGTGCTCCAGTTATAGAATACGGGACTATTGACAGGATAGCAGGAGATATTTATTTTATTAAATTCTTGAGAGAACTATAAAATTGATTAATAAAAAAATTTACGACCTATTTAAGGATGAAAGTAGGTGTTCCACATATGCTGTACTAGCCCTAATGATAATTTTTATATCTAGCTATACAGTTGCCAACAAATACAATACAGAGATCCTCTTAGATAATAAATCAAATTCATCAGAAACGTACATATCGACACCTATAAATATCAGCTTAGGCTTCACAGAAAAAATACTATATATAAAGATTAGAGACCTAATTTCATATGAAAATGGAGCTGTCGGAAATTTACAAACATACCATATATTGATGGCCATACTACAATCATTATTTGCATATTATCTACATAGAATTATCAAAAATGGCATATACAAAATAATACTCAGCAGAATTGATCTTGATGACTACAAAAAAAAGCTTTCTAGTATATCCTTAACGACACAAAATTTAGATAACAAGACCAAACTCATTCTTTCTGAGGAATATGTTCAATCGTTAGAAAAAATCACTTCTAAAATTAGATTTTACTCATTTACTTCATGCATTTCATTTGGTCTACTCATGGCAATACTAATATTTGGGTCATTAACTGACAAAATTGACATTCTCTCTTCAATTATATTTATTACGTTAATATCAGCATGTACAATATCGATCCAAAATATTTTTATTTCTAGCTTCATGCCAATTTATATACAAATTAACACATTAAGAGGCAAAAACATAGATGATATATTTAAAACATTAAACGAGTAAAGTTTATCTAACCTCAACAACTGAAGCTTTTAAAGATATTATAATCCAATTAACCTCTTCAAGAATTAATAGATAAGCAATGCTCTTATAATTAAAATTCCAAGATTTTCCTAGCTTAACATCCCCGATTGACAACCCCACACAACACAAAAAAAGGTTTACACTCAAAAGAGTATAAACCTTTTTTATTCATATGGTGACCCCGGTAGGAATCGAACCTACGGCACCAAGATTAGGAATCTTGCGCTCTATCCGACTGAGCTACGGGGCCACTTTATATGAAAACAGGCCGGATAAGGTTATTACCCGCCTGAGCTGAGAAGATATATACAAGTCGGTTTTCTATTGCAAGATTTTTCTTATATTATTTTCAACAAGCCTCAAACTGCGCCACATCTTTTAAATAGTTCAAAATACCGACATAATTCTCATATAAAAAAGTGATTATCCATTGTTACATTTTGTTGACAGCGGTATTTTTTCATGCAAATGAAGCAGCAGCTTAACAGTGTTAAGTAATGGAGATTTACTAGATGACAATACATGCAACGACATTAGAAAGCCCTCAGCTTCCGCTTAAAATGCTGATACTTGATGCGGCGCGAAAACTCTTTGCTGAGCACGGCTACGCGCAGGTATCCATGCGCAAGCTGGCGACAACTATCGGCTATTCGCCTACTACTATATATCATCACTTCAAAGACAAAAAGGAATTATTCCTGTGTCTGACTGAAGAAACATATCGGGAATTTTTGCAGGCAATAAACGAGATTCTTTCCGTTTCGAAATCTCCGAAAGCTGCACTGAAAAATATTTTGCACACTTTCGTAACAATGGGACTTCAAAATCCTAACGCTTACAGAGTCGGATTTATGATGGAAACTGATCTATGGAATGCCAAAAACTCACACTTTGAGCATAATCCTCTGGGCAAAACCATGTACGACCGCATCAACTCGTGCGTGAAAAAATGTATGCCGCCAGGTTCGTCAGAAGAAGATATTCTTGTGACATCAAACTCAGTTATAGCAGCAGCACACGGACTTACCGCCCTGCTGGTAACATACCCGAACTTCGAATGGGGTCCGGTTGAAAAATTAAAAAGACAAGTCATCGACTCTGCAGTAGACGCAATCGTCTAATAGAATAAAAGGATTTATCAAATGAACAAAAATAGAAAGACACCAAAAAATAATGTGAGCAAAAAAAGCAACAGAAGCCGTAATCAGGTTGTAGCGCTATTGCAACCCAAAGAAGCTCTTAAACGAGTTGTCAGCCGCTTCCGCTCGCTGCAAAGTCCTGACGGATATTGGGTCTTCGCTCTTGAAGCAGATGTAACTATTCCATCAGAATATATAATGTTCCAGAGATTTTTGAACCGCAAAATGGACCCGAAAGTTGCTGAACGACTCGGTAACTACATCCGTTCCAAACAGATGCCTGACGGCGGCTGGCCCCTTCATGATCACGACGGCCCTGTTAACATCAGTGCCTCCGTAAAAGCCTATATGGCTCTTAAGGTACTTGGCGATGACAAAGAAGCTGAGCACATGGTGCGTGCCCGTCAGATAATCCTTGCTAAAGGCGGCGCGGAAACCGCAAATGTTTTCACACGCATCTGCCTTGCAACCTTCGGACAGCTTCCATGGCACTGCCCTCCGGCTATGCCCATTGAAATTGTGCTGTTGCCAAAATGGTTCTTCTTCCATTTGACCAAAGTTTCCTACTGGTCAAGATCGGTTATTTATCCATTGCTTATTATTTACGCAAAAAAACCTGTATGCAATCTGCGCCCGGAAGAATCAGTCCCTGAACTTTTCTGCAAGCCACAGGAAGAATTAATTTATATCGACAGATATAGAGATAAGGCACTGCGGAAGAATCTCTTTATCCTGCTTGATAGAGTGATGAAAAGGACAATACATTTAATACCGGAATCCATTCACAACAAAGCCCTTAAATACGCTGAGAACTGGACCCGTGATCACATGGCCGGACGCGGTGGTATAGGTGCAATTTTCCCAGCAATGGCAAATGCCGTAACAGCTATGAGCCTGCTCGGTTATGATGAGTCAGACCCGGATTACGCACGCGGCCTGCAAGCCGTTGATGACCTCATGGTAGACAGATTTAATGTAAGTGAAGAATCCCCTTGGGAATTCACAGTCGTAACAGGAGGCCGTGAACTTTCCGCAGCGCCCGAACTTGACATTTCTCCGAACAAAGGGACTGCCGAGAATCTGGAGCAGTGCATGTGCCAGCCTTGCAACTCACCTATATGGGACACTTGCTTGACTCTTTCCGCCATAGTCGAGGCCGGAGAAGACATAGACAGCAAACTGGTTCAGAGCACAATTAAATGGTTGTTCGACCAGCAGATATTCTTCAAAGGTGACTGGATTTCTAAAGCTCCAAGCCTTGAAGGCGGCGGATGGGCTTTCCAGTTCGAAAATACTTTCTACCCGGATCTGGACGACACAGCTATGGTCCTGATGGCGATGGCTCGTGCCGGAGTTCTGGAAATGGAAGAACATCGCGAAAATTTCATTAAATCTGTAAACTGGCTCATCGGAATGCAGTGCACAGGCGGCGGTTACGCGGCGTTTGATATTGATAACGACGCTCTTTACCTGAATGACATTCCATTTGCCGATCACGGAGCACTGCTTGATCCGCCTACATCCGACCTGACAGCTCGCGTACTCGAACTGCTCGGAGTTATCGGATACGATAAAAGCTTCCGTCCGATTAAAGAAGGAATTGAGTTTCTAAAAAAAGAACAGGAAGACGACGGTTCATGGTTCGGACGCTGGGGAGTTAACTACATATACGGAACTTGGTCTGTCCTTTGCGGACTGCGTCAGGTCGGTGAAGATATGAACTCTTCATATGTCTGCAAGGCTGTTGAATGGTTTGAAAATCACCAGAATAAAGATGGTGGATGGGGTGAAACCTGCCTAAGCTACAATGATCCCCGCTATGCAGGGATGGGCGAATCAACACCATCGCAGACATCATGGGCCCTGCTTGGGCTGATGGCTGCACATAAAGTAAATAGCAAAGCCGTAAGTAAAGGTATCCGCTACCTGCTCGACACCCAGAAAGACGACGGTAGCTGGGATGAAAAATATTTCACAGGTACCGGCTTTCCTAAAGTATTTTACCTGCGTTACCACGGATACAGCCAGTACTTCCCCATGTGGGCATTAGGTGTATACGAACGATTCTCGGCCGGAGAAGATACTCAGCAAATACTGATGCGTCTCTCATCCCCCTTGGATCTCGGCAAAAAGTGGTAGAAACGGCGATGAATGATACCATGATTATAAGCTCTGTCGTCCCGGCATATGAAACAGGGCCGGACGACAGAATGCATTACCATTGGCTGATGTGCCGATTACAGGAAGCAGCGACCATGCACGCCGACCGTGAAGGGTTCGGAGTAGCGCAGTTAGGTGATAAAAACTGCTTCTGGGTGCTGACATCCATGCGTATTGAGATAAAAAAACTCCCGCGTCGGGAAAAAAACTTTTCTCTCACAACATGGTCAAAGGGCGCGAAAAGGCTCAGAGCATTTCGTGAGTTTTCAGGATGCGATGAAAGCGGAAATGAAATTGTCCGCGCAAGCTCGGAATGGATGATATTAGATTCCGAAACAGGAAAACCCTTGAATATAGATTTATTAGGCTTAGACCTTCTCCCGAAAACTAAATCCATATTTAAAGATGAACTAAAAAGAATCCGCCCCGGCAAACCTGAAAATGAACTTAATAACTTCCGCATCCCCTACAGTTCACTTGACGCAAGCGGTCACGTTAACAACACCGAATATCTAAGGTGGGGTATGGATGCCCTTCGGACCTACGGCGCTGCCCCGAAAAACATTAACTCGATTCGTATAGCTTTTCTTTCCGAAGTTTTTGAAGGTAACACTCTTAAAATCCTGAACTGTGAAAAAAATCAGCAAGGATTTGAATTAGTGGGCTTTAACGAAACCGAAAATAAAACGGCCTTTGCTCTTCAAGTGCAATGAAAAGCAGTAGATGCGCCGCATACAGCTTGACTTATCAAATCTTATTAGATAAAAATACCGCCTTCCATGTCATATAAAAAATGAAATATTTCAGTTCAACGCTGATCTTTTTCTTTTTTTTCTTATGACAAGCTAGATCAAAACAATATGTTGCAAGATGCAGTATATTTAATGAATTTAAAGTTAAGATTTTATCCCCGCCAAACGGGATCAATATAAAACGTCTTCCGCAGAGAGAGAGTTGTTATGCTAGTTGCAGGAAATGAAATTGAAGTAGAGCAAGGCGCCACAATCGGCGAAGTGCTCAAAGAAGCCCTGTCTAAAAAACAGTTCAAGAGTGCTGTTGCGGCAAAATGCTGCGACTCATTTATTGACCTTTCATCCCCCGTTCCTGCGGACTGCACAACGCTTGAACCCGTCATGGATACGTCTGATGAAGGAATTGAAATAATCCGTCACTCCACAGCTCACCTTATGGCTGAAGCTGTTAAAAAACTTTTCCCCACAGCAAAAGTGACCATCGGCCCTTCAATTGCCAAAGGTTTTTACTACGACTTCGAATACGAACGCCCTTTTACACCTGAAGACCTTGAGACTATTGAAGCCGAAATGCTTCGCCGTGTAGGTGCTAACGAAGAATTTTCAAGAGAAGAGCTTTCCAGCGCAGATGCCAGAGAAAAATTCGACAAAATGGGTGAAGCCTACAAGGTAGAACTTATTGACGACCTCGGCGCTGAAACTGTTTCTATCTATACAAACGGCGATTTCTGCGATCTTTGTCGTGGACCTCACGTTGCCCGCACAGGTATGCTCAAAGCTTTCAAGCTCCTATCTGTTGCAGGAGCCTACTGGCGCGGCGATGAAAATCGCGCCCAGCTTCAGCGTATATACGGAACCGCTTTTGCGGATGCTAAAACGCTGAAAAAACACCTTCACCACCTCGAAGAAGCCAAAAAACGCGATCACCGCAAACTCGGAACTCAGCTGGATCTTTTTTCAGTGAACAACGAAGTCGGCGCAGGAATGATCATCTGGCATCCGAAAGGAGCTCTCATCAGAGCTGTCCTTGAAGACTTCGAACGCAAAGAACATCTGAAACGCGGTTATAGTTTTGTTCAGGGTCCGCTTATTCTCAAAAGAGAACTATGGGAACGCTCCGGACATTACGACAACTATCGTGAAAATATGTATTTTACTGAGATTGACGATCAGGCATACGGCATCAAACCTATGAACTGTCTTTCTCACATGCTGGTTTTTAAATCCAGAATTCGCAGCTATCGCGACCTTCCACAGCGCTATTTTGAGCTGGGAGTCGTACATCGCCACGAAAAATCAGGTGTTCTGCACGGATTGTTGAGAGTGCGCTCCTTTACTCAGGATGATGCACACATTCTCTGCCGTCAGGATCAACTCAGAGATGAAATTATCGGCGTAGCAAAATTCGTCGGTGATATAATGAAACTTTTCGGATTTGACTATGAAGCTGAAATCAGCACCAAGCCTGAAAAGGCTATCGGTTCCGAAGAAGATTGGGATAAAGCTACTTTTGCACTGAAAGATGCACTCGATACAATGGGCATGGAGTATTCAATTAATGAAGGTGATGGTGCTTTTTACGGCCCCAAAATCGACATAATTATCAAAGATGCGCTTGACCGTCGTTGGCAGTGTGCTACTATTCAGTGTGATTTTACCTTGCCAGACAGGTTCGACTTAGTATATGTGGGCGAAGACGGTGCGAAACACAGACCAGTAATGCTACATCGCGTCATCCTCGGCTCCATTGAAAGATTCATCGGAGTCCTGCTCGAACACACAGGTGGAGCAATGCCCGCTTGGTTATCTCCTGTTCAGGCAAAAATACTTACTGTTACTGACACTCAGAACGAATTCGCCGAAAAAGTCTTGCGATTTCTGCAAGAAAAGGGCATTCGTGCTGAGGTTGATATACGCAATGAGAAATTGGGCTACAAAGTACGGGAAGCTCAATTAGAAAAGATCCCGTACATGTTGATAATCGGCGACAACGAGGTCGCAGCGGAATCGGTCAATGTAAGGGCCCGCGACGGGGAAGACCCGGGACTCAAGCCTCTTGATGAAGCGGCAGAGCTTATTTCGACCGCCATCAACGAACCATTCAAACGCGGAGGCATGAGCTATAGCTTTTCATAAAGACGGCAGGCGCCCCTATCGCAGGGAAGACGGAGCCCGACGAAACGAACGTATTCGAGTTCCTCAGGTTAGAGTTATTGATGATCAAGGCGAGCAGTTGGGAGTAATTTCAACAGCTGATGCGCTTGAACTAGCTATGAGCCGAGGACTTGATTTGGTAGAAGTTGCAGAAAAGGAAGATCCACCTGTATGCAAGATTATGGACTATGGTAAGTTCAAGTATCAGCAGCAGAAGCGCAAGCAGGAAGCCAAAAAGAAGCAAACTGTCATCCAGATCAAGGAAGTAAAGTTTCGACCAAAAACCGATGAGCACGATTACCAGACAAAGCTCAAGCATATTCGCCGTTTCCTTGATGACGGTGATAGATGCAAGGTCACCATATTTTTCCGAGGACGGGAAATCGTCCACAAGGACAGAGGGTTGATTGTCTTGGAACGCGTCAGAGAAGATACTAAGGATATCGCCAAAATGGACCAGGCGCCTAGATCTGAAGGCCGCACCATGAACATGATGTTGGCTCCTATAAAAAAATAAGGTTTTGTCCGACGCTCTAAGTTGTCGGTTATATCCCAAGGAGGATAGAAAATGCCAAAAATGAAAACTAGAAGAGGCGCTGCAAAGCGTTTCACTAAAACTGGTACTGGAAAATTCAAGCGCCGCAGACAGGGTCTTCGTCATATCCTGACAAAGAAAAATGCAAAGCGTAAGAGCAGATTAGGTCAGAGCACACTCGTTGACAGCGCCAATATTGGTCAAGTCAAACGCATGCTCCCCTACGCATAAAGCTCTTTTTTAAATTAATAGTATTCCTACCCGTGCTTAGATGCATACGGGTGGCCTTTCGGAGGATTCGGAATGAGAATTAAACGTGGTATGGCTGCTAAGAAGCGGCACAAAAAATATTTAAAGATGGCCAAAGGTTTTCGTGGTTCCGGTAGCACTCTGTACCGTACCGCTAGAGAACGTGTAGAACGTTCGCTTTGCATGGCTTACGTCGGACGTAAAGTTCGTAAACGTGAAATGCGGAAACTTTGGATTCAGCGTATTAATGCCGCCGCTCGCTTGAATGATATGTCTTACAGTCGTTTCATCAATGGCCTTTCCAAGGCCGGTATTGAACTCAACCGTAAGATTCTGGCTGACCTGGCCGTAAGCGACACTGTTGCTTTCGCCAAGATCGCTGAGCTAGCTAGAGCACAGGTAAGCTAAAGATGTCGGACGCAAAGTCCCTGCTACAGGAACTGGAAAGCCTGGTCCCGGAGTGTAAAGCTCGTCTGGACCAGGCTTCTTCTTTATCAGATCTGGAAGAACTCAGGATTGAAAACCTTGGCCGCAAGGGTCGCCTTGCCAAGATTATGTCCGGTCTTCCCTCCCTCTCCAGTGAAGATAAACCCGTCGCAGGTAAAAAAGCCAACGAAGTCAAAACAGCTCTCACAGAACTGATAGAGGGAAGGCAGTCCCAGCTTGAAAGAGCTGCCATAACAGAGAGCTTATCCCGTTTCGACCCGACTATGCCCGGTCGCACTCCTCACAAAGGATCACTCCATCCTGTCACTTTGGTGATGGATGAAATTTGTGATGTGTTCGTCGGACTTGGTTTTGAAGTCGTAACCGGACCGGAAGTCGAAAACGACTGGTACAATTTTGAAGCCCTGAACATTCCGCCTGAGCACCCCGCAAGGGACATGCAGGATACTCTGTATATTTCAGACTCTATTCTGCTGCGCACGCATACTTCACCTTTGCAGATTCGCACCATGAAGGATAGAAATCCTCCTTTGGCTGCTATCGCTCCGGGTAAAGTATACCGCCGGGATTCAGATCTTACCCATACCCCTATGTTCCACCAGATCGAAGGCTTTCTGGTAGATCAAAATGTCAGTATGGCGGATCTCAGAGGCACGCTTACCGCATTCGTTCATCAGCTTTTCGGACCGAAAACAGAAGTTCGTTTCCGTCCAAGTTTCTTTCCATTTACCGAACCTAGCGCGGAAGTTGATATTTCCTGCGTTATGTGCGGCGGAAAAGGACATATCGACGGTAAACCTTGCCGAGTCTGCAAACAGACAGGCTGGGTTGAAATTCTTGGTTGCGGAATGATGGACCCCAACGTCATGGAAGCGGTCGACTACGACACCGAAAAATATTCCGGTTTCGCATTCGGACTAGGTATCGAACGCGTTGCTATGCTGAAATACGGCATCGGCGATCTGCGTATGTTTTTTGAAAACGATATCCGGTTTCTAGAACAGTTTTCCTAACCCTTGCTAAGGGCTTGCAGGACAGGATTTTTTTATCCTGTCCTGCAATATTATTTTAAAGACTGTTCCCCTTTCACGAACATATTCATAAAAATTTTCTGGTCCGTGCACCTTACGAGGTAAAACCGGACCGCCGGAGGCCCCCAATGCTTTTAAGCATGCAATGGCTACGCGATTTCGTTCCTTACGAAGGCGAAATTCAGGAGCTTGGCGACAGACTGACTATGCTCGGCCTTGAGCTGGAAGAAATTTACAATCCTTTTGAAGCTATCTCTCCCATAGTTGTCGGACACATTGTTGAATGTGGCGCGCACCCTGAAGCTGATAAACTTTCAGTTTGTAAAGTTGATGTCGGAGAAGCTGAACTTCTGGATATCGTCTGCGGCGCATCCAACGTTGCCAAAGGACAAAATGTCCCCGTAGCAAAAGTCGGGACAATTATTCCCGGCGGCCTTAAAATTAAAAAGGCTAAGCTTCGCGGTATTAAGTCTCACGGCATGATCTGTTCCGAAAGAGAGCTCGAACTTTCTGATGCCCATGAAGGCATCATGGTTCTTCCCGAAACATTGAAAGCTGGACAGAATTTTGTTGAGGCGATGAACCTCGAGACAACAATTCTCGACCTTGGAGTCACTCCTAACAGAGCTGACTGTCTTTCTATTTTGGGTATCGCCAGAGAAACAGCTCTCGGCTTCAACCTGCCGCTTACCATGCCCAAGCTCAATCTTATTGAGTCCGGCGGCAACGCAGCAGATATGTTGAAAATTAATATCGACGATCCAGAACTCTGCCCTCTTTATCAGGCCAGAATTCTTGAAGGCGCTGTTATCAAACCCTCCCCTGACTGGATGCGTTTCCGCCTTCTTTCAGTCGGAGTTAGACCCATCAGCAATATCGTTGACGTTACTAACTATATTCTTTTTGAACTTGGACAGCCTCTGCACGCGTTTGACCGCGATCTGCTGAAAGGCAATTCCATCAGAGTCGGACTTGCTTCCGAAGGACTTAAGTTCTCCACTCTTGATGAGCAGGAACGGACTCTTAAAGATGCCGATCTTCTTA
The DNA here is from genome assembly GCF_900101105.1 of Maridesulfovibrio ferrireducens. NCBI lineage: Bacteria > Pseudomonadati > Thermodesulfobacteriota > Desulfovibrionia > Desulfovibrionales > Desulfovibrionaceae > Maridesulfovibrio > Maridesulfovibrio ferrireducens. Next base: position 47,961 of record NZ_FNGA01000003.1, on the reverse strand, counting down.
TCTGGGACTCTGAACGCCCGGTAGCTCTTGCCGGAGTTATGGGCGGCATGAATTCTGAGATCAGCAATGAGTCAAAAAATGTAGTCCTTGAAAGCGCAGTTTTCAGACCCGGATTAATCCGTAAAACAGCCCGCAGACTATCTCTGCCTTCTGAGGCTTCTTACAGATTCGAACGCGGCGTAGATCAGCAGCTTAATACTTTTGCAATGAACAGAGCAGCTCAGCTTATGAGTGAACTCTCCGGTGCAAATGTTATTTCAGGAGTTGCCAAGAACGAACCGACACCTTGGCAGACCCGCACTCATGATTATCGCCATGCCCGCTGTAATTCATGGCTCGGACTTTCACTTGATCCGGAATTCAGCAAGAATGCGTTCACCCTCATGGGACTCGAAGTAAATGACTCCGACGCAGACCGCTGGAAAGTAACCACTCCTTCATTCAGACTTGACCTCGAACGTGAGGCTGACCTTTACGAAGAAGTTGCGCGTTTCTTCGGTATGGATAAAATCCCTTCCGTTCTTCCACGCATTTCCAAAACTTTTGATTCAGCAGTACTAGCCGATACACCTTACGGCTTCTTCCGCAGAGTTAAGCAATGGGGACGCGGTGTAGGCCTGCATGAGGCTATCAACTACAGCTTTGTAGGTGATGAAGATCTGGATCTGCTTGGACTTCCCACCGAAGGACGAGTTCACATAGCAAACCCGCTAAGTGAAGATCAGAATGTACTGCGTACCGAGCTTGCTCCGGGAATGCTGAATACTGTCCGCCATAATCTGGCACAGGGCAATACTCATATCAGAATTTTTGAAATCGCTAAAAACTTTGTGGAAGATACTACGTCCGACACAAACACCCGTGAGCAGACCAGAATAGGCGTCATGCTCACAGGACAGAGAAATGCTGCTGAATGGCCGCATGAACACGGCGACGCCGACTACCTCGATGTTAAAGGGCTTATTGAACATCTTATTTGTGACCTTAAACTGGAAACTCCTGAAGTTTCTCTCGTTGAAGACCACTCATATCTTGAACCTTGCATCAAAATTGAATGCGGCAACGACGAAGTTGGATTCATGGGTATGATCAAACCTGATATCGCTGACAAATATCATGCTAAAAAGGAAATTTGGATGGCAGACCTCAATGCCGAGCTCCTGCGTGAAAAAGTCATGAATCATGATATCCAATTTGCTCTGCTCCCGGTTTTCCCTCCTTCAAGAAGAGACGTAACCGCAATAGCCCCTGTCTCCCTTCATGCTGAGGCAATCCAAAAGGCAATTCTCGGACTGAAACTGCCACTGCTTGAATCAGTCGAACTGGTTACTGTCTTCACCCCGGAAGGACAGGACAAAGAACGCAATATATCCTTCCGCCTGACTTACCGTCACGCCAAAAAAACTCTGAAGGATAAAGAAGTAGATAAGGAACATGCAAAAGTGCTTTCCGCTCTGGAAAAAGCGCTTCCTGTTCGTTTCTAATACGACACCATTAATAGAAACTTAATACCCGTGTGGATTTATCCACGCGGGTATTTTAATTTTCATATAAAAATAAAAAAGCTTTCAAAAAAAAATCAAATTGAACTATTATCAATTTAAGATACTGACAAAATTCAGCAGGATGACAAATCCCTCCGAGTCTGTAATAAAAGATAATTATTATGTCAGTGACTAATTTTTATATACATATAAACGGGATGAATTATGGCGCGTAAGACCAAAGAAGAAGCAGAAAAGACCAGACAAGCCTTGCTCTCGTCTGCTTTTAAAGTATTCAGCACTAAAGGCTATGCTAAAACAACACTGCAAGATATTGCTGAGGATTCCGGAGTCACCCGGGGCGCAGTCTACTGGCATTTTAAAAATAAAACCGACCTGTTCGAAAAACTGCTTGATCATGCTTTTCTTCCCGTTCAAAGCATTATTTTTTCTAAATTTGATGACAAATCCTCCCCAGAAGAAATTCTTGTCACCCTTATGAAAATATGGCTTAACCATGCCACTTCTGACAAAAATTTTCGCACAGCATTTGAAATAATTTTCAATAAAACCGAATGGTCAGATGAACTTATGCCCTTCAAACTCAAGTATAAAAATGAAGAGTTTAAGTTTATCAAACAAGTTGAATTGATTTTTGAACGGGGAATTAATGAAGGCGTTTTCCGTAAGGATTTAAAACCGGCGGTAGCCTCAGCATTTTATTACTCCAGCCTTTTCGGGCTCGCGCAATATTCTCTTTTTTTTGAAGAAGAACTTGATATCAACAAAGAAATTGACATGTTTATAAACATGTTTTTACACTCATGCCTATGCAAAAAATAATTACATTTTTCGCACTTTTCATTCTATTGCTGGCAAGCTCAGCAAGTTGCGAAGAAAAACCATTATTCCCGACAAACGAGTTCAAACTTGGTTATCAGGGAATGTACATGTATTATGATGAACCAGATATAATGCACGAAAAAGGCATTATGAATGGCGGATTCGGATCATGGACCGGCTATTTCACGGAGCACCTGATTATGGTGAACGTGGAAGCTGAAGGGGTTGTAGGTTCGCTTAAATATGACGGACAGCGCAGTGACGGAAGCAAGCTTAAATGCGATACTGATGACTATTTCATCAGTGCCAGAGCTACCGTAGGTAAAGGATTCGACTTCGGAGATATCGGCCTGACTCCTTATACAGGGATTGGCGGAAGATATTGGTACGACAAGATAAAAACCACCGGCGGATACGAAAGAGAAATTAAACAGCTCTACGTGCCTGTTGGTGTAAACATCATAGCAAAAATGGATGATGACTGGTCTGTCGGCGGAACACTCGAAGGAGATCTCTTTCTCGGTGGAGAAGTTAAAAGCAAACTGTCTCAAGCCGGTTCTGGATACTCAGATGCCAAAAATACTCAAGAATTTATGAAAGGCGGTGGAGGAAGGGTTTCCATGTTCATGGAATACGACCTTGATTCTTATTCCGTCGGAGTTGAACCATATTTCCGCTACTGGCAATTTGCCAAATCAAAATCTGACACTGTTCAGTACGGAGGATCAATGGCAGAAGTTGTTGAACCTAAAAATAAATTCTATATGTCAGGACTCAGAGTTTACTTAAAGTTTTAGTTTAAATTCTAAACCTGACTTTTCAAGATCTATTTACAAAATTTGATCTTAATTAAAAAATCCCTTGCAAAGTATAAAACTCTGCAAGGGATTTATTTTTAACAAAACACTGTAATATATTGTTAAAGCTGGAATTCACCTTTAGCATAGATTACAACTTCGCGCCCGTCTTTAAGCTTGGCATATACTGTTTTATCAAGAGTATTTACTAAGTCCCAATGTAGCGCGGAGCTATTGTAACCCAGCTTTTCTTTCAACTCAGCATCAAGTTTAGTCTGATCTCCTGCATAAGTGTCGGCATATGACGCGCCGACAGCGACATGGCTGTTTCCAAACTCTCCGCCATAGTTTTCATCATAGAGAGTGTTAGCCATAAATTTATCAATTCTGGAGAAGCGACGATCCGTCAAAGAAAATTCTCCGAGACGTGAAGCTCCCGGGTCCATAGCAATCTGCTTTTTAACAAAATCCTCGCCCTCTTTCGCAGAAACATTAGTAACAACACCGTTTTCAAAGGTCAGCTTAACCCCTTCAACATAGTTGCCGGATCTGAATGAAGGCTGGTCAGCATAAAAAACACCCGAAGTGCCACGCCAGTCCGGTGATATGAATAATTCAAAGCTGGGGATATTATGACCGGAAACACCTATCCACTGCCTCATTTCTCCATGCAGGACTGTCAGGTCCATTCCTTCGGAAACAATACGGTAAGACTCAATATCCAGCCCGTTAAGCCAGTCTTTAACTTCAGTAGCCTTATTAAAAACGCCCTTCCAACTGGCAGCGGGATCTTCATCATCCAGATAACAAGCTTTTACAATCTGAGCTGTAAAATCTTCGATTGAAAGCCCGGCTGATTCCGCCATAGCTTTGGTCGGATAAGAACAAAGCGTCCAGCCGAGTTCTCCTTCCTGCTCACGGATATCCATAATATCCCGAATAAACTTTCTTGCCACTGCAGACTTTCCGATACGTGACGGGTCAACATCTGCCAGATGAGTTAGAGAAGAAGGTGCAAGAAGCACGATAAGCCCGTTAAGCTTTTTAGTTAATTCTTCATCTCCGGGCGCAATGAAAGTAACCTGATCATCATTTCCCGAACCGTAAAAACTTTTTTCCATAGAAGGAGTAAGACTTAGTCTCGATACAGGATTCAAGCCTTCGTCTATAAGCCTCTTAAACACGACCTCAGCAAGAGGCAAGGCTTCGGCTTCGTAACGGATCATAATAACGTCGCCCTTCTCGTAGGGCTTAGTTCTGGCGGTAGTAAGGCCCCACCATAAGGCTTCAACATATTTTTCAAGTTGCTTTTCAGTCAACATAATATCTCCTGATTACTTTACTCTATTAATTTTCGGGACAGAGGAACTGATCCCTGCGTTTACGTGCATTTTGGCGAACATTTGAGATGGTAATTACATTAAATAAAAAAGCAATAACATTTAATTTTTTATCCAAACGAACTAAAAGAATATCCTCGCTCCACAAGGTTTCTTGCGTTTTTCATCAATGGCTCCTTGACACGGGAGAAGCTTGTGGCTATCCAAATTTCAAAAGCCCTGTATCGGGGTGTAAGTTGAATTACTAAATTCAGCTCGACCATTATGTAAAAGACTGCGCAGCCATTATGGCATATTTTAGTGCAGACTATCAGTGGCTAAAAATTCAATCTTTTGGAGGGTAACACCATGGGCTATACTATCACTATTGATACAGACAAATGTAATGGCGACGGTGAATGTGTTGATGTTTGTCCTACCGAAGTTTACGAACTTCAGGACAACAAAGCCGTTGCAGTAAATGCAGAAGAATGTCTTGGTTGCGAATCCTGCATCGAAGTTTGCGAACAGGGCGCTATCACTATCGAAGAACAATAGACCGTTCTTTGTCTTGACAAGTTTTAAAGGCGGGAATCAGGGTTTACCCGGATTTCCGCCTGCTCTTTAAAAAATTTTGAGATCACAGTACACTCAGTATAAATTACCCGATGGAACTTAAATTTCTTTTTTGCTTCCTTTTGATCTCACCGCGCAGATGGACTCTCTCTACAGATTTTAAATCTCTGCCAATTACCATTAAAATGCACTTTTTTCAGCCAGAAGATTGACTGCTGAAATTAAAGACTTAGTTAATATGAGTTTAAGCGGAATCAATTCGCAACTCTTTGATTAATATATTCTACGGAGGTTTAGCTTTGGACTTCACCAATATTTTCGAAAAATATGAAGCCCTTGTTGCAGAAGTGGACAAGGCTTTCAAAACAGTATCCGAACAGACAGATGACGGCATCAAATGCGGAAAAGGTTGCAGCGACTGCTGTCACGCTCTTTTTGACCTAACTTTGGTTGAAGCTATTTACCTGAATCGCAAATTTAATGAAACTTTCCGCGGAATGAAACGGTCAACTGTGATGCAGCGTTCTGACGTTGCCGACAGAAGCATTCATAAAATTAAAAGAAGAGCCTTCAAAGCCAGTCAGACAGGCACATCTGCACAGGAAATCATTAAAGAAATTTCACTTGCCCGCGTCAGATGCCCGCTTCTGGGTGACGACGACCTTTGTGAACTATATGATTTCAGACCTCTCACCTGCCGCATATACGGTGTTCCCATGAACATTGGTGGTGAGGCTCACTCGTGCACCAAGTCCGGTTTTTCATCCGGCAAGTCCTATCCGACAATCAACATGGATATTCTTCAGACTAAACTCGTTGCACTTAGTACCGAACTGACTGAAAGTATCAATTCCAAACTCAAATCTCTGCCTGAAATGATTGTTCCTGTATCAATGGCTCTTGTCACAGACTACACTCCTGAATATTTAGGAGAAAACACAGGCAATGCCAAAGAAGAAGTTGAAATTCCGGTAGCAGCTCCTTCCGAAGCATGCAGCACCTGCTCTGAAGACAAAAGTGCCTGTGCCAACTGTAATTATACAGTTTCACTCGGTGACGCTCCAGAAGCTGAATAAATCAGTCAAGATTCCGAGGAGGCTATATAGTGAGCAAGATAACGTTTGAAGAAATAGAAGAACAGAAGAAGATGATGTACGCCAAGCTTTCGCCGCGCAGGCGCAAGTTTGTCGATAAAATTGGATACGATGAATGGGACCCCTTCCAGCTCCCGATGGATCCCATTGACTTGCGTAAAGACATTACCGGCAGAACTTCTCAGCAGCTTTGCGAAGAGTTCCTGCAAAATGTTCAAGCAAATAGAAACTCCGAATATGCTCAGGCTGCCTCGGAGTTCGGCGTGACTCTAGTAATGAACTTTGAACGAGTCAGACCTATTTTTGACTTTTGTGTTTGGTATAACGAGCATCTTGAAAGAGAAGGAAAAAAGGCCTGATCTTATCAACTTCAAACCTTTTTCGAAACTAAGAGGATACTCCTGTGCAGAAATTTGATAATATTGATGATTACATTACTGATCTTGAAGATAAAAAAGCAAAAAGCCCGAATTGCAGTAACACACGCTACAACCTCGGAGTTGCATATCTTTCCAAAAGAGACTTCATGGAAGCTGAGCGTGAATTTTTAGCTGCTATTGATGAGTCCCCAAAGATGGCTGAAGCATATGTTCAGCTTGGCGGAATTGCTTTCCAGCGCGACGACCTCAAAGGCTGTCTCAGCTACAACATCGCGGCTACACAGCAGCGTCCTTTCTTTGCTGTTCCCTGGGGAAACATTGGATTCGTATACATGCAGCAGGGTGACGTAGAAAAAGCCATCCAAGCTCTAAAACGCGCAATCAAGTACGATCACAATTTCGTTCAGGCTCTTTCTACACTTGGAAGTGCTTACTACCATCAGGGTGAAGTCGAAGACTGTATTGAAGTTTGCGAAAAAGCTGTAAAACTCGCAGACACTTTCGGTCCCGCATGGAACAATTTGGCTCTATGTTACTCCGACAAGGGAGACTACGCTAGAGCTGTTGAATGCATAGACAAAGCGATTGCAACCGGATTCGAAGTTCCTGCTGACTTCCTCAAGGAAATTGAAGCACACCGCTAATCCGTTCATATAAAAATATTCATTAAAAAACCTTCCGCCCTTAATTGGACGGAAGGTTTTTTTATTTGCAGATCATTTTTTTTAGAAGTAAAGTCGATCTCGAAAAGCACAATTATCTGTGCTATTATTCTCAACAAGAAAAGTAACACCACCACTTTTTCTCACTGCAACCACATAAAAAATATATCAAATGCCATCTAAAAAAACAGACAAACCTGAAATAAATAAAAAATCTATAGTGGAGATTGCTCCGCGTCACTTAGTCGCTCCCTGCGGGCTTGATTGTTCCCGCTGCGTCGGCTGTGCTGAAGGCAGTGTGGCAGAACATGCGCTTGCAATAGCAGAAACAATGGGAAATAATTTTCAGACCTATGCTGACCGCTTGAAAACATTCAATCCTGCTATGAATGAATATTCATCTTTCCGTACTCTGTTAGACTCTCTTGCAAGCCCGACCTGCGGAGGATGCCGTTCCGAAAACAGAACTTGTCTCCCTTCTTGTAATATTTCCAATTGTGTAAGTGAACAAAACATCGAATTCTGTTTCGAGTGCATCGATTATCCTGACTGCGAAAAAACCGGACTGCCCGAGTCTCTTTTAGAACGCTGGAAAACAAACAATAACTTAATGAAAAATATAGGGATCGAAAATTTTATCAAAGGGTTGGCAGAAAGACCCCGCTATCCATAAAACAAAGATCTTGAAAAAAATTTCTTAACGGTTGTATTTTTATATTTCTTTGATATTCTTCAGTTACAGACACAAACTTGGAGGACAAAATGTCACTCAGTCATCTTGCAGGAAAGCCCGCTCCACCTGAAATACTTGAAAATATTCCTAAACTGGTATCGGCCTATTACACTATAAAACCGGACCCGTCCGTGCATTCGCAGTTGGTGGCTTTCGGAACATCAGGTCACAGGGGATCATCCTTTGACGGTTCCTTTAATCAAGAACATATCTGGGCCATAGCGCAAGCCATATGCGAATACAGAACTTCAATGGGCTACACCGGCCCCTTGTTCATAGGAAAAGATCCGCACGCTCTTTCCGAGCCGGCACAAAGTTCCGCACTAGAAGTTTTTGCTGCCAACGGTATTACCGTCTTTGTAAATGACAAAGGCTACACCCCTACCCCGGCAATTTCACACGCTATTCTTTCTTACAACAAAGGAAGAAAAGACGGATTTGCAGATGGAGTAGTAATCACACCGTCTCATAACCCACCCCGCGATGGTGGATTTAAATATAATCCGCCCAACGGCGGCCCGGCCGGCACAACTTCCACCAGCACTATTCAGAACAGGGCTAACGAAATTCTAAAAAACGGTCTTAAGGATATTAAACGCATTCCTTTGAATCGTGCATTTTCCGCTGACACAACCCATGAATTTGATTTTGCGACTCCATATATAAACGACCTCGGTAATATCGTGGATATGGAAGCTATTGCAGCAGCAGGACTTAGCATAGGTGTTGACCCGCTCGGTGGAGCTGCAATTGATTTCTGGGAACCCATTGCTGAAAAATACGGCCTAAATATCAGCGTAGTAAATAAGAAAATAGATCCGGCCTACTCTTTTATGCACGTAGATAAAGACGGCAAAATTCGTATGGACTGCTCTTCCCCCTACGCAATGGCAGGGCTGATTGAACTCAAGGATAAATACGACATTTCCTTTGCCAACGATCCGGATACAGACAGACATGGCATTGTTACCAAAAGCCGCGGCCTGATGAATCCGAATCATTATCTCGCTGTCGCAATCGAGTACCTATATACAAACAGACCTCTATGGAAAAAAGATCTGGTTGTCGGAAAAACTCTTGTTTCAAGCTCAATGATAGATCGTGTTGCAAAATCCATTGATCGCAAACTCATGGAAGTTCCGGTAGGATTCAAATGGTTCGTGGAACCACTTCTTGCTGGAACCTGCGGATTTGGAGGAGAGGAAAGTGCAGGTGCATCCTTCCTTAGAAAAGACGGAACAGTCTGGACCACTGATAAAGACGGTATCATTATGAATCTTCTCGCAGCTGAAATCACTGCGAAAACAAATAAAGATCCCGGCGAACACTATACCGACCTTGAAAAACAGTTCGGACACCCGGTTTATAAACGGGTTGATGCCCCCGCGACCATGGAGCAGAAAAAAGCTTTCAGCATACTGACGCCTGATATGGTTAAGGCAAAGACCCTTGCCGGAGAAACTATCGAAGCACGACTAACCGCAGCCCCCGGTAACGGAGAAGCTATCGGCGGACTGAAAGTTGTAACCGAGAACGGCTGGTTTGCAGCCCGCCCCTCAGGTACAGAATCAATATATAAAATTTACGCCGAATCATTCAAAGGACTGGCTCACCTTGTAGCTATTCAGGAAGAAGCCGGAAAAATTGTTAATGAAGCCTTTGAACAGGCTCTTAAATAAAAGTCATCAAAAAAAAATTCAAAAAAAAAAAAATGAGCAACCCATCACATTAGGGTTGCTCATTTTTTTAACTTTTTTAACTATAGTTAATTCCTCAGTTCAGCCCCCACCTTTTCCGACTCAACTGAAAATTTCTCAACAAAACTGTATACAGCCTCTGAATCTTGACAAAGCACCGCTTTTTCCAATTGCATAGAGATTTCACATGCACGGGTTGCACAAATCGCAGCACAACTGCTTTTAAATGTATGAACAATTCTCTTAGCTGTTTCATGATCATTGCTGAGAACAGCATCATTAAATTTTTTGATTTCTTGTGGAACTTCAACTATAAACATATCGCAAAGTTCACGATAAAGAGCCTCATCACCATTATACATTTCAATAGCTTTTTCTCTATCAAGAACTAAACTTACACTACTCTCAACACCTACCTGCATTTGAATCGATGAATTATCAACATTTACAACTTTTAAAATAGCATCTTGTAAATCTGAATACTGAACAGGTTTAGCAATATAATAATTCATTCCAACCAATTCACATTTTTCCTTCACTCCAGCCATCGCATGGGCAGACATTGCAATAATGGGAATTTTTTTATGAGATTCACCAGCCTCGCCGCTACGGATACGCCTGGCAGCTTCAAAACCATCCATTTCCGGCATCTCAAGATCCATCAGGACAAGATCAACGTCTAACACGGCTAGTTTGCTTAGAGCCTCAACTCCGTTCGAAGCAACATAAACACTATGCCCCATTTTCTGCAAAAGACTGCTCGCAACCCTAACGTTGATAGGATTATCCTCAACAACTAAAATTCGACATGCTATTTCTAAACTTCCAGCCAAATTACTGTTTCCATCTATATTCTCTGAAGTAAGCTTCGCAGGGTCGCCATGTTGTAAAATGACATCAAAAGTAAAAATACTACCGTATCCTTCAGAACTTCTTACTCCTATTGAACCACCCATCATTTCTACAAGCTCACGGGATATAGCCAGCCCCAAACCGGAACCGCCGAACTTTCTTGTAGTGGAGTCATCAGCTTGCCTAAAGCTTTGAAAGATAAGAGACTGCTTGTCTTCGGGAATACCTATCCCGGTATCTCTTACTGAAACTTGAAGAACAATACATTCATCATCATCTATGCTCTCCAAAGCTGAAATCTGAACAAACACACCACCCTGCTCAGTAAACTTCACAGAGTTACCTACAAGATTATATAAAATTTGCTTAAGTCTTGCTTCATCCCCGCAAACAACATCAGGAACTTCTTCATCAATATCAATATTAAGAACCAAGCCACGACTCAAAGCTTGAGGTTCCATACTTTTAATAACAGCACGAAGGGATTCACTGAGGCGAAAATCTTTCTTTTCCAACGTGAGCATACGGGCCTCAACCTTTGAAAGATCAAGAATATCATTTATTAACGTAAGCAGCTGATCTGCTGAAAGACGAACAATTTCTAAATTTTCAGTCTGCTCATCCGTTAAATCAGACCGCAAAGTCAAATCAGTCATTCCGATTACCCCGTTTAACGGAGTCCGAATCTCATGACTCATGGAAGCGAGAAAACGAGATTTTAAACCATTAGCTTTTTCAGCCGTATCACGCGCCTTAATAAGTTCGCGCTCCATTTCTTTACGACCGGTAATCTCAATAAAGGAGGCAACAGCTCCGCCGGACCGGCCTCGCATAGGAGTAACCTCCAGCATATGCCAAAAACTTTCCCCTTTTTGTTTACCTTCAATAGAAAACTCAAGCGAATATCGATTTGTCTCGCCGCTTACAACCGAACCAACCCCTTCAAGCAATAAATCAATGTCTTTAATAAGACATCCTGATGACGCAACAGCTTCCCTGAAATCCAGTCCCCCGAGATCCACCTCCGAACGTCCGGGCGCAAACAAATCACGCCACGATTCATTAGCAGCAATCAATTTTACGTCAGTATCAAGAACAGCAATTTTAGCTGACATTGAAGCCAAAACGGAACTTAGCTGTTCCTCTCGGGCAATTAACTTCTGGTTAGCAATGTCAAGTTGACGCGATTGCAACAGCGTGTTTTCGTAAGTGGCAAGAAGTAAATGAAAAACCTGCCCGAAGTCAGCCTTCAGTGAATGTTTTTCACCGTGAAATTCAAAATCAACTTCCTGCATCATCCCTTGATCGGAATCAAATGGACCATGCTTAAAAACAGATTCTATTCTGGAAAGCAAAAAATCTTCATCATAAGGCTTGGTAACAAAATTTGTAGCCCCGCTTTTAAGACCTCTGACAATGTCTCCGGGCTCGGAAAGACTTGTCAGCAATATGACAGGAACAGTTTTATACACAGGATTGCTGCGAATATGCTCACACAGCTCATATCCATCCATCCCCGGCATAACAACGTCACTGATTACCAAATCAATTTTTTTATCGGCAAGAATATTGAGAGCCTTTTCACCATCAGAAGCAAGTGAAACGCTAAAACCTTTCACGCAAAGAAAGTATTCAAGTTTAACAGCCTGAGTAAGACTGTCTTCGACTACAAGAATATGGTAGTTACTCAACGCTCTTCTCCGTAACTTTCAAGAACATAGCGACTGATATCTTCACCTATCTTTTCGAGAGGCAAAACCGACACTGCTGCTCCTAATTTAACAGCTTCACCGGGCATACCGAAAATAATTGAAGTTTCTTTATCCTGCGCAATGGTATATCCCCCCTTACGCCGAATATCCAGTAAACCGTCAGCCCCGTCACGTCCCATTCCGGTAAGCAACACTCCGACAACTCGGTCTCCAAGATTTTCGGCAGCAGAACTGAACAGCTCAGCTATTGTTGGACAAATCCCGTTGACGGCAGGTCCTTCTGAAAGGCTAACTCTTCTTTTAGATGATATCTGAATGTGGTGGTCTTCTGGAGCAAAATAAATCACGCCAGCTTGTAATATTTCATTTTGAGCAACAACTTTTACATTATGCCCAGTATTCTCACGCAGCCAATTAACCATTCCCTCTAAGAATCCGGTAGATATGTGCTGCACAATCAAAACAGGTACATTAAAATTATTCGGCAGAGACAAAAGGACCTGTTTGACAGCCTGCGGACCTCCGGTTGATGCTCCGATACAGACAATCTTCGCCGCCGTATTTTTTCCCTTATACTCAACAACATCGGGAACCTCAGGCAAACTGAGAGCATCCTTTTTTTTCAATTTAATCCGACGACGAACAACTTTTACTTCAGACATCAGACGAACTGACATAATAATTTCAGCCATCTTCTCGTTAAAAAATGTATCATTTATGGCCGGCTTATTATGAAAAGCAAGCGCTCCGGTATCAAGCATTTTAAAACCGAGTTCCGCATCGGAAGCACTGTAGACGGCACTGATAATAACGATAGGTACAGGATTCTGTTCCATAATAAGACGAGTAACCACAAAACCGTCATAGTCTGGCAGATTAACATCCATTGTAACAACATCAGGCTTCAATTTACGAACCATCCGGAGAGCCGATTCTCCGTCCTCAGCACACCCCACAACCTCAAAATCAGGCTCACGCGAGAAAAATTCAGTAAAAAACTGACGGACAGAAATCGAATCGTCCACAATTAAGATTTTAATCACTGCAACTCCACTTTAAATTTAAGCAAATCAACGTACTAAATAATATATATTGCATTATATGAATGCATTGAAGTCACAATCAAAAGACATAGAAAGGAAATAACATATCAAAAAAGACTCAACGCAAATTAAGCTAAGCGTTGAATAACCTCAAGCAAATTACCCTGATCAAAACTAGACTTGATTATATAAGCATCTGCACCAGCCTCAACCCCTTTTTCGCGGTGCTCCTGTGATCCTAATGACGTTACCAGAACTATCGGCAGATTAGCACTGCTGGACATTTTTCTAACTTCAGATGTGAGAGTAAAACCGTCCATATGCGGCATTTCAACATCAGTAACAAGAAGATCCGGCAACTCAGCCTTGATTTTATTAAGTGCATCAAGACCGTCTACAGCTGTAAGGACTCTATACCCTGCGGCTTCAAGAACATTTTTAAGAAGCGTACGCGAAGTAATGGAATCCTCTGCAACAAGAATTGTTTTGACCTTTTTTTCACCTTTTTGATGTGAAAAGGTTTGCGCCTTAGCGCCGGAACTTACACCAAGAGCAGTGCGAATCATATCCGGAGCATGTAAAATGGGCACAAGTCTTCCCGATCCAAGCACGCTGAACCCAGAAACATTACGCACTCTTTTCAAAAGCGGCCCCATAGCTTTGGCCATAACATCTTGTTCGCCATAAAGCTCATCCATACTTACAGCTACAGTCTTTACTCCTTCCCCCATTATAAAGGCTGGAAATGTATTTTTTTCAACTTTTCCGGAATCAAGTTCCAGCACATCGGAAAGACTAATGATAGGAATTGGCCGGTCGGAATAAATAATTGATTCTCTGCTGCTGACTGATTGAATATCTTCCTGCCGGACCAGCACAACCTTTCTCACCCCGGATTTCGGAACAACAAATTTTTGCCCGCACGATTCAACAACAATCCCTCTGAACGAAGTCAACGCAACGGGGATATTCAAAACAAACCTTACCCCTTGTCCCAAAACACTCGTAACCGCGACACTTCCACCAAGAGACTCGACTGCGTCGCGGACGATGGCCATCCCAAGGCCTCTTCCTGAAATATCTGTAATAATATCACTGGTGGACATACCGGAAAGAAAGATCAACTCCAATACAGATCGACGGTCCAACTCAGAAGCTTCTTCTTTACTGAACAGCCCCTGCTTCAATGCAAGTCCCTTTATTTTTTCTGAGTCAATTCCCCGCCCGTCATCTCCGATTACAATTTTGACGACATCCCGCTCAGTCTGCGTAATATCAATAAACATTTTCCCGGCAGAAGGCTTTCCTTTTGCCAGTCTGTCTTTGGGAGTTTCAATACCATGACCAATCGAATTACGCACCATGTGCATAAGAGGATCATGGAACATATCAAGGACTCTGCGATCAATCCTAACATTATCACCACTGACTTTAAATTCGCATTGCTTACCCGTCTCCGCACTAAGCGTTCTGACTATCCGGGGGAAATCATCCAACAAAGAAGAAAAAGGTAGCAGCATAGAGCTCTTGAATTCACTTAAAAGCGTATCCACTTTAGAGGATAATTCCCAATGGGCTTTGTGGGAGACAGAAGCAAGCTGACCGAGTCTTTTTGAAAACGACTCAACATTTTTCTCCATCTTTAAATAAAAAGAAGCTTCATTTTCATCCGAAGAGCTTTTCTTTTCTGCAATAATCTCTTTAAAAAATTTTGAAAACTCTGAAAATTTACTATTTAAATCATCCGTTTCCTGAGCTCGTAATTTTTGAGAATTTCGAGAAGAAAGCAGATCTTCTGTCTGCAACAACAAACCTGTAAGAAATGAAGAACTAATCCTGACAGTCTCAGTCATGGACATCCGGGCCGGAGTAGCCGTAATTTCAGCTAAGTCACAGCTTGAATCAGGATCACGCTTAGTTACAACTTCAGATTTAGATTCAGAATTGTGAGAATTTACTAAGCAGGAAATAAGAGCGGGAGATTCAGTAAATTCTTTCATTTTTGCAAGAGCGACAACTACAGGAGCAGAAGAAAGGCTAGCTTCGGAGCTATCTTCTTTATGAATAAGATCTTCAAGGATATCGAGCCAACCGATCATTGAACCGGCAACGTCCTTTGACGGAATAAAACCACTTTTCTTAAGAACAGAAAAAAAAGATTCCAACGTCTGGCAGAAACGCTCAACAGCGCCAAGTCCGACAGCTCTTGCAGCCCCTTTCAAGCTATGAACTTCACGATATGAAGATTCGATCAAAAGGGCTAATCCCTTTGGATCTCCTCCTTTTTCCAACTTCATAAAATCAGAAGAAAGAACCTGCAGCCGTTCTCTGCACTCCCCTCTGAAAGCTCCGAGAAGCCTTTCGCGTAAATCTCCGTCGATCTTGGACATTTATCTTATCCGAATAGTTTGTAGATCTTACTGATGATCTGATTAATGAAGCACTCTACTAAAAAGAAACGACATGTTACGTATTACGTATCGACCCGCCGACGACCTCGTTTACGATCAAAGCGGGATCGACCAAAATCTTCGAACCATCCAATACAACAATTCTTTCGTTAATTATCCCTACCGAAAATCTATCAGAAGCCGCATTGCTGACAGAAAGAGGCTTAATATCTTCATCCAAAACAGAAAAAACATCCGTTATTTCATCGATTAAAACACCGAATCCCATCTCAGATGAGGACAAAAAAAGCACCTTATTTCCTGACGCTTCATCCACCCGATTATCCCTGCCGGGGAGTCCTAAAAAAGAGCATAGATCAATTACCGGACATATATGCCCGCGCACGCTTACAACACCCTTAATAAAGTCGGGAGTGCATGGAACAGCTACAATTTCTTCAGGCTCAAGAACTTCCTTTACTATGGAAGTATCAAAAGCATAGGCATCACTCCCCAAGTTGAATTGAACATAATCCCGAAAGCTTCCGCTTCGATTAGTATCCGTTTCTAATTCAGCTAAAGTTATTTTGCGGGCAAGTTTTATTGCTCTTTCGTTGAGCAATTCCAGAGCATTTTTATTTTTTTTCATAATTTTGCCGTTATTCAAACAATATTATTTTTTACCAGCTTTATCATTTCAATAAGCCTTCCTGCTGTGGCTCTATCAGAATGAGGAACAGGCATATCCTTGTCAATCTTTTCAAGCTCTTGCAAAGAAATACGAAAATGACGCGCAGCAGCAGAATTATCCTTTTGAGATAAATAAATATTTCCGAGAACAAAATGAGCCATGATAAAACTGCCATCAAGAAAAACTGCTTTACGAATTTCACATAGAGCTGCATCAAAATCACCCTCAGCCATTCGGATTTGCCCCAAAAGGAAATGAGGATATGAGGCAACCCTGTCTGCCTCAATCGACTTATTGCACCAATGAGCAGCTTCATCCAACAAACCGGAGTCAGCCTTTATCTCAGCAATAGCGAGAAGGACTTCAGCCGCAGTACTACGCGGTAAATTGTTATCAAGCGATCTTTTTAACAGAGACAGGGCCGCGGCGTAGTCTCCTTTTTCTCTAAGAACACAAGCCTCTTCAATCGGGTTTAAATTTTCGAGGGATACAAAATTCTCAGCAGGACCGCTAACAGGATCAGAAGCAGCATATGGTTCAATGCGGTCATGAGCGAGCGGATCAGGTTCAGGATCGCAAAATATATAATTATCGCTGTCAAAATTTAACGCATCATCAAGGTCATCCCCATCTGACAATTCATTAAATTCCTTTTCATAAAAATTATTCAGAACTTCATTGAAATTTTTTGATAAATATTCTTTGTTCTTTCTAAAAACTAAAACAGAACCGATACTTACAGGTTCAAATTTACCATGAGCAGTAACTAATGCAGACTCACTGGGTGTAACGACTAACCATCCGTCGGAATTAAGGCTTTCCCATATCTTATCCAGAACAAGCCTGACTCCGTCTTCTGAAAAATATATCAGCACATTCCGGCACAGAACAACATCCATACCCCATAAATATGTAGGAAGCGCATCGCCGATAAGGTTCAGCCTTGAAAAGCGAACCATGTCTTTAATTGATTGGTCCAACTGAAAAAAATTGGGGGTGTCCGACTTGAAATATACATCTTTAAAATTATTGGATTCGATGCGAAAAGACCATTTGCGATAACTCCCTTCAGCCGCTTTAAGCAGAGCTTCACTATCAATATCTGTCCCGAATATCTCTGAACGCACATTCGATCTACGGCACATCATGGCAACAGTGTATGGTTCTTCCCCTGTGGCACAGGCCATGGACCAGACTCGGACTGCGCCATATCTACCGCTTCCAGTGCCACTTATTTTCAGCAGAATATCCCGCTCTAAAACTCCCAGCGTTCCGGGATCGCGGAAAAAATATGTTTCGCCGATAGTAAGCTGATTAATAAAAAGTTCGAGATCTTTTTCACCGACTTGAGGCGACAGAAGATAATCAAGGCACTCGTCAGCTGATTTAAATTTACCGAGCTCACGTCCGGCTTTTACAACAGCAGCTTTTAAATCATTCCACCTGTCAGGAGAAAATTTTAATCCATAAATATCTCTGACCATTTGTGACAGAAGATCAATTTTTTCATCGGAAATAAAATCAATCATCCGTATCAATCTCTCCCTGCTTTACAAATGCTTCAAGAGCTTCAGACAAAGTCTTTTCCTGTTCTGAATTCAAAATAGAATTGAGATCCTGCACCAATATTATATCTTCCCCCATACCGGCGAAAGATTTCAAATAAAAAACTCCGGGCCAAATCTGGTTTGATTGCTGAGACATGCCGGGAGGTATCTCAATTACATCATTCACTTCGTCTGCAAGAATGGCAATCTTCCTGTTCCCTAATCTGCTGAAAAGTAAGCGGTCGGAAAGAATAACATCCCGCTCTTCATTGCCGATCTTTCTGCGCACTCCGACAACCGGAACAATTGTTCCACCGTCACTTACAACTCCTAAAACAGGATACGGAGCATCTGGTACAGGCGAAAGCGAAACCGCCAGCTCGACCTTATCGACAAGAGAAGAAGACACAGCAAACTTACAGGAGTCAACTTTAAAGACAACATAATCATGTTCATTCATAGACAACTCCTCCGCAATGATAACAACGAATTACTTCTTGTTTGACTGAGATTTATCCAATAATTTTTTATACTTTTCCATAACCCTGACAGCGTATTTTTTTGAACGTACCGGAAGATTATCCGGAGAGCCTGTATGATATGCACCTATTGCCCGCCAGTTATACCCATAGCGATCAAGACAATAACGCAATATCCATGCTCCGAGTCTGACATTTTCTTCAGGATCAAGAGCCTTAGCAGCACTGAGATTAAATTTCCTAAGCCAATAAGAATTAACCTGCATCAAACCGACATCATAACTTTTAATCTTATTTTTTTTCAGTACAGCCAAAGCCTCATCCTTTGAATCAGGATAAATGCTCCGCCCTTCGATATTCAAAGCCCATGGATTGTAGCCGCTTTCATGATCGGCAATAGCACGTAAAATTTCCGGTTGCAGAGCAAATTCCTGCGCTACCTGATTAAAAAGAGGAGCCACCGAAATGCGTTCTCCACTTCCTAATTTTACACGTTGCTGAACATCGTGTCTGAATGTCTGCGAGAATTCTCTTTCTTCATTGATCGGAATAAACATAAGGAACGCAATAGTACCGCATACAATAAGGTATAATGCGATTAAAAATCTTGGCACAGTCTTAAAGTCTTGAGCGAACCTGCTCAGCCTCTGTATTTTTACCTTGAACTTCAAGTGCCATAGCAAGAGTTTCCCAGAATTCTTCTTTTCCGGGTTTAAGAGCAGCACTCTGACGGGCAAGAACCTCGGCAATCTGAGGATCTTCTCCACTTTCCAGATAGAGCCGGGCCAAAAGATTCATGGCATAGGCATCGTTATGATTGGCGTTCAGAGCCAGATGAAGATATTCGCGAGCTTTTTCCATATCTTGACGTGCATAGGCAATTCTCGCGAGATGTCTCATGGTGAGAGAATCTCCGCCTTTAAGTTCCGAAGCTTTCAGATAGAACTGCTCCGCCTCATCAAGTCCGAGATCCTGCTCTGCCAGCACTCCGAGCCTTACAAGGCTGAAAACATTACCCGGTTCCAGCTCGAGGCAGCGTTCGTAGGCATCTCTTGCTGTTTCGCGATTCCCAAGCATCTGACATGCCCAACCAAGATTATAGAGCGCCATAATATTGCTGGGTGTTATTTCGAGAACCTGCTCAAACTGCTTGCGCGCCTGTTCCGGCTTACCGAGCTGGGCATAGCATATACCGAGTGAATTCCGAGCTAAAATATTATCAGGATCAGCCAGAAGAGCCAGTCTGAACTCTTCTACTGCGCCATAGATATCACCATCGACATAAAGCCTGTCAGCAGCAATATTAAGCGAAACAGAATCAAACTGTGCGACCATGGGCTTTTCCATCATCATTGCATGGTCAAGTCCCTTACGGCAGTTATCAAGAATTTCGCTGCGTCTGTAATTCAGGAACGGAAATGACGCCAGCCCGGCGGATAAACCTATATCGAAATCAGTTTCACACTCTCTGACAAGTTTCAGAATCATTTCCATAACAAAATCAGAATCCTGTTTCGGAAAAAAGTAAATCAGACTGTTCAGGCTATACCGGCCACCTGTATGAGAAACTTCAAAAACGTTCTCAGCTCTTGATGCAACCTTCTGAACTTCGGCATCGGTAAGTTTCTGAAAATTGCCGCCCTGATCAGCTGGTCCGGCTGCAAGCCTAAGCACTGCAACAGAAAAGTTATCCATATTCTGCCGCAACCGGCTGTAACGTCCGATAAATTCTTTATAGCGAAAAAGCCCGGTCACAATATCCCGCTGGGGAGTCGCCGAGGACTCAGGTCCGGCCTGTGCATCAAAAAAGCTATCCTTCTCATCAAGCAAAGTAAGCCTGTCACCGGCAGTTACAGGCCATGCAGTATCACTCAAATGGAGAATTTCAGCGAATGCAATCTCTTCCTGTACTTCAATGACAACAACTTCAGCCTTATACATAGTAGGATAAGTGCCGGATATTCTTTCATCTTCAGTAAGTTTAGCCTGAGCTCCAGACTGAAAATCAGGAGACCACACGAGAAATCTTCCGCCCTCACGGGTATCAACGCTCTGCCCGATGCTAAGAGCAAGACGTTGCAACGGGAGCACCTCAAGAACTTTACCGCCCTTCTGTAAAATATCGGAATACGCAAAAACACAATTTCGACCAGAATCTTTCGCAGTCGCAACGGCTTTCGCAGCCTTACGCATAAGAATTCTGCCCTGCTCAGTTGCACTCCGCTTAAAATGAGGCCCTGAAAGACTTTGAGGATAGTTTGCAAATCCGGCGCTTGTACTGATCTTTAAAATATCACCTGTCACAGGGTCCTCGACAGGAATACGCTCGACAATCAAGCGCATCTTCTCAGCAAGCTGTGCACAGACTTTGGGTCTTCCGTCAGGAATAAGAAACGCGAATTTATCTTCGAAAAGGCGGGCACAAACAACGGACTCGAAGGCAGCTTCGCTGACAGCTTTACCGACTTCTGCCACAATAGAATCACCTAAAGTATATCCGTAGCGGTCATTAATGCGCTGAAAATTATCAAGATCAAGAACAACAACTCCGACAGAACCGCTGAAAGTAGGAATTCCAGGATCTTTACACCCACCCGGTGCCGGCATCATGCAATTTTGAATCAGATCCAGCTCTTTGACCAGCTTGACCATGAAATGTTCACGGGTAGCCATTCCGGTGAGGCTGTCTGTAATTGAGGTTTTATAAAGTAAGATTTTTTCAAGAGCGCTTGTTGCTAATGCCTCAAGATATTGAGGCGCAGTCTTCGGCGCTTTGATGTTAACGCCTCTGGCTATAAAATAGCAGAGATCGCGCCCTTGAAGCTTCAAAGGAAGCATTAAATGCTTCTCTTCCAGATTATAGCGCGTGACAAGAGGTTGCTGCGCTTTTCCGGCTACAGGCTTAGGAAAATAAAGGCTGTAGGAGTCAAAAGGCAGAAAATCATAAATCAAATCCTTTAATGTATGCTCATACCGGATCAGATCTTGCGGAGTCAGACATATTCCATCTTTAAAAAGGCTGTCCTTGTTCATAAAAAAGGCAATACCCCGCAACGGGCTTCAATACAAGCAGCTATTTAAACCGTGTGGCAGAATATTTTCGAAATATTGTCTTTTAGTCACCAAAATCACCCTCAAACTATGGACAGCCTAAACTGATAAGAGTAACTCAAAATTCCTGCCTATCATTGTCTACAAAATTAATTTTAAGTATAAGCAACCTGCAAAAGGTAACCGAATATGATCATAATTAAAGATCCAAAAGAACTGCAGCAAATGAGCATTGATCTGCGCCGTCAGGGAAAAACCATCGCTCTGGTCCCAACAATGGGCTATTTTCATGAAGGACACCTAAGTCTGATGGACGCTGCTAAAAAAAGAGCTGACAAAGTTATTGTATCTCTTTTCGTCAACCCTACACAGTTCGGTCCAAATGAAGACTTAGACAACTATCCGCACGACCTGCAAAAAGATTCCGACCTTGCTCGCGAAAGAGGTGTTGATATCCTTTTTGCACCGGAAAAGAGTGAAATGTACTATCCCGATCATTCCACATGGGTCGAAGTTCCCGGTCTAGCCACAAATCTATGCGGAAAATCACGCCCTGTGCACTTTCGGGGAGTAACCACAATTGTGACCAAACTTTTTATGACCGCACTTCCGGATATTGCCGTTTTCGGAGAAAAAGACTGGCAGCAACTTGCTATAATCAAGCGAATGGTAAGAGATTTAAATATTCCGGTTGAAGTCGTAGGACATCCTATCGTCCGTAACTCTGACGGATTAGCTTTAAGCTCCCGCAATGTATATTTGACCGACGATGAAAAAAAACTTGCTCCTCTGCTCCAGAAGGGACTAAGGACAATGAAAGACCGTGTCGATAAGGGTGAACATGATGCCGAAATACTCATTAATAAACTCACTGAGTTTTATAAAAAGATGATACCCGGCAGTGAGATTGATTATATACAGATCGTACACCCCGAGAATATCACGGTAATTGAAAAAGTAAGCGGCCCGGCATTGTGCGCTGTGGCTGTCCGTTTCGGAAAGGCAAGATTATTGGACAATTTGCTCATTAAACGGTAGCGTGCATGGGCTATTTGGTCCTGTTAATAAAAACAGAACGTAAGCTTTATAATTTATTAAAGAGTATTAACGGAAAACGTTTCTGTTAAACTCAGTTTCATTTCACTTCAGGAGGAACTTTAATGATCTGCAGCAAAGGCAAGTACTTTTTTACCTCTGAATCCGTAACAGAAGGTCACCCAGATAAAGTGGCCGACCAGATTTCAGACTCAATCCTTGATGCCCTGCTCACGCAGGACCCCAATGCCAGAGTAGCATGTGAAACTCTGGTAACCACCGGTATGGCTTTCATCGCCGGCGAAATTACTACAAGCGGATATGCCGACTTTCAGGCAATCGTCCGTAACACTATCCGGGAAATCGGCTACGTCAACTCAGACATGGGTTTTGACGCCGACACTTGCGCGGTTATCTCTTCTATCGACAAACAGTCTGTAGATATTGCTCAGGGTGTTGACCGCAACTCCCCTGAAAATCAGGGTGCCGGCGATCAGGGTATGATGTTCGGTTTCGCATGTAAGGAAACTGACACACTCATGCCTGCTCCTATTTACTGGGCACACAAGCTGTCCCGTAAACTTGCAGGTGTCCGCAAAGAAAAAGTCCTAGACTACCTTCGCCCTGACGGAAAAACAGAAATATCCTTTGAATACTTCAACGGCAAACCTGTCCGTATTGCAGACGTTGTTATCGCTGCCCAGCACGATGACGGAATCGAACAGCAGCAGATTTATGAAGATATCAAAAGAGAAGTAGTTCTCGCAACTCTTCCTGCTGATATGATTGACGAAAAAACCAAAATATACATCAACACCACTGGACGCTTCGTAATCGGCGGCCCCATGGGTGACTGCGGCCTTACCGGACGTAAGATCATCAATGACACCTACGGTGGAATGGGTAATCACGGCGGTGGCGCTTTCTCCGGAAAAGACCCATCCAAAGTTGACCGTTCCGGTGCATACATGGCTCGCTACATTGCCAAAAACATCGTAGCTGCAGGCCTTGCAGAACGCGCTGAAGTTCAGGTTGCTTACGCTATCGGCGTGGCTGAGCCTGTTTCTGTTCTGGCAACTTCTCACGGAACCGGTGAGGTTGACGATGAAGTTTTGACTAAAGCAGTCAAAGACGTATTCGACCTACGCCCATGGTACATCTCTCAGAGACTTGATCTCAGACGTCCTATCTACAAAGATTCCGCTTGTTACGGTCACTTCGGCCGCAACAACCCCAACTTTACTTGGGAACAGACTGATGCAGTCGCGGACCTCAGAACTGCCTGCAAAATCTAGCAGTAATCTGAATTTACTTTGTTATAAAAATCCCCGGAGACCATTATTGGTTTCCGGGGATTTTTTTTACACTTGAGGGTCTGGCTCGAACCATGTAAAGGACTCCTTACAAATTGAAAACAAGCAAGGAGATAATATATGAACACTCTTAAAATATCAGAAATTAAAGCCACACCGGAATTCAACATATTTTATTTTGCTGAATTGAACGGTTCCACCCGGGTCGAACAATCCCTGATGGAAAGCCTTGAAGAACATTGGAACAAATGGCTTCCATTTCTAAAAGCATACAGACTCGAAAAACCTAAGAACGGAAAAGGAACTGATTTTCTGCTCTTGTTTCTCGATAAAGACGTTGAAGATGCTGTTGAGGAAATTTGGCAGGAAACACCTACAGAAGGCCTTGCACATCACAACCTTGCAATCACACTGATCATGTCCGCTGCGCAGAGCCTGCTTCCAGAACTGGAAGAAGGTAAATGTGCTCCGCTGCCTAAACCGGGCGAAGCAGCCCTTGCAGCTTTCAAATCACTGGGACTCGAATGGAATCAGGAAGGAACTGTAAGCAGACAATACGCAGTATTCACCCCTTATCCTTATTCCGGAGGATGTGAAGTCTGTTATCTTGAAGAAAATTGCCCTAAAAGTAAGTTACGTAAATAAGCAACACCCCGCCGAAACAATTGTTTCGGCGGGGTGTCTTTTTTTACTATATATAACTTGCTAGTCTGTGAAAGCTACTGACTGCAAAAGAGTTCGCTCGCCAAAAAAATTATCAAGCTTTTCACGTTCCGAAGAAAGTATCTGCATATCCGAAAGCCCGATATCGCCGATTACCCCGCCATACATCTTAAGCGCCTGATCAATAAATTCCGCTTCTACAAAACAAGCGCTCAAAGCATAGGTGCGCCCGTCCCATTTAAGTTTTATTTTTATCAGCGGATTACGGGTCTCTGCGGCAGAAACTATATTCCCAGTTCTAACCAGAGTATCCCGCACATTTTGTTTAAGCATTACACTGAACTTACTTAAATTTTCTGTAAATGAAGGCTCGAAAGCCACATAATAATAGGGGTCTACCTTCAGCGCTATAGACTTGCCCGGAATATTAAATATGAAAGGATTCTCGGCAAAAGCCTTACCAAGCCCTTTTTGCAACCGATCTATGCGAGTCTGATAATCTTGTAAGGACATATAATCCCCCTTTGAAAATCTTAATACATCAACTTTACCAGTATTTCAAAGTATTTTAGTCTCCAAAAGCCTGTTTCATCAGATGCTTTCCAAGTCCGCCAAGATCCTTCGGAGTGTAACCGAACACATCCTGCCAATTTTCTGTTGATTCCATACAGAAATACATCTGCTTATCCATTCCATGCTTGCGTAATCTATCAACTATAAATTTAAACTGACGCACACGCAATGGACGGAGCAAACGCATCTTATTATCATTTCCGATGATGAACTCATCATAAATATAAGTTGTTTCAGGGAAATTACGCTCTATAATAGGCTTTAAATGAGGCATGTGCCTGAAAGATCCTATGCTCAGATAAGCTATATTCTCGGGTTTCAGATAATCAAATATCATATCAACAATTTCAGCATAACCTTCACGCCAACCATCAAAACGAATCATCGGATCAAAATGGAGACACACTTTAAATCCTGCATCAGCGCAAATTTTTGCAGCTTCCAGTCTTTCCTTCAAAGTCGACACACCAAATTCTTCGTGTTCGTTCACAAACGGAGCATTCAGTGACCATGCCGGTAAAATTCTATCGGTTCTTTTTACTACATCCATCCATGAAAGATCTATCACCTTGGATTTAAGTTCAAGGCAGACATTAGGATAATCTCCTAAAAACTTAACAAGGTCGCGGCTGTATCCTGTGACAGCTTCAAGGGCCAGCGAATCCGTATATTCTCCGGTTCCAACGCGGAAACGCGCATCCCGATCAACAGAAAAAGATTTGCCGAGTTCATCAAACAGATCTTCCTGATTAGCCCAGACTTTTAGAACCTTGTCATGAAAATATGCCTGCAATATACAATATGAACAGGCCATAGGACAATTTTCGCCGATATGAATAATGCGATATCCGCAACAATGATAATAACGAGTGCCGGGGCAAAACTTTAAAAATTTACCTTTATACTCTTTAAGGTAAAGCGACTGCCCTTCCCCCAAAGCTTCGTGAGGGAAATTTTCAGGATCGACAACTTCAACCGGAATGTGAGGAATACGACCAGTAACTCTTTCCGTTAAAGGAGCTTCGACCATGCTCCGGTCCACATAAATTTTTTCTATCCCTGCAAGGTGTGATGGAACCTGAATCTTATTTTCCATTATTTTTCCCTGCCAATCTCAAAAAGCTTATCCCAGCCGTCAGATTTCTGGATAGAATCCAAATCTTCAATAGCCTTCTGCATAACATCCCGCGACTTAAAACGCGTCTGGAGCACAACTTCACCTGTTTCAAAGTTACCTACCGATTCAACCCGCCACTTTGTACCGACGCAGATTTCACCGACTATATTTTCCTTAGTTTTAAGAAGATCGCTGAATACCGGAAAACGAAGCATTTTAGCAGCCTTGCAAAGCCGAGCCACTCCATCTTTGGGAGATTCATTTTCCTTTGCAGGAGAAAGCCCATGCTCCGAAATAAGAGCAGACACAGACTTCATGTCCCGTCTGGAGGTCTCATAAAGCCAAGTAAGAAAATTTACAGCATTGGAACGGGACCAGCCTAATTTTTCAAAATAAGGCAGTATCGCTTTTTTATCCTCATCAGAAAATTTAGAAAAAACCGAAACAGCCGCAAGGGGGAAATTGCCGCACTGAAGAACTCCGTCAAAATCCTGCGGTAAAGTCAACCATTCGAGCCAGAGTTTCAAATCTCTAGCCTTAGGCTTCATACCGAGAAGCGGTGCGACTCGCTGCGAAAGATCTTTTTCAGCTATACGCGTATGGAAGAACCTGAAAACATTCAGCTTAAGCGCATCATCTGCAACCCGCGCCCGGTTTTCTTCCATATGAATAAATGCCCGTGAAACCTCATCCTCGGCATCCACAAAAATACCCGACACTTTCACGCCGAGTTTTTCAGCAGCCAAAACACGCGACCGTCCGGCAACCAGAATAATTTTATTCCCGTCCTTTGCAAAAAGAACAGGCACAAGCTGTCCCACTGTTTTTATAGAACTGATAAACCCTTCATCAAATAAAGAAGGATAAAGCAACCATTCGCCTGAACAGTCTATTTCAGCAGGGTCAAAACTGTATATTTGAGCATCAGTCACCTTAATTACCTCCGAATCAATTCATTATTTTTATCTTGTTTAACGGATACCTGCATAGCAACATTCATCAGTTCTCTATGCTTGACATGTTGGCGCTGGTGTCCCAATATGTGTCAACCATGTAGAAGTATAAGTTGCACAATCGTACTGGAAGCAGGGACTTTTTGTTCCGGCTAGTTGAACATTCAGAGAAACGGAGTTGTGAATGTCTGAAGCCTTAAAAAACCAACGGACTTATGCACTTGTAGGACATAGCGGTTGTGGTAAAACATCGACCGCAGAAATGCTACTTTTTAACACAGGCGTCATTGATCGTCTCGGCAAAATTGAAGAAGGAACAACAGCCCTCGACAACGAACCGGAAGAAATAAAACGCCGCGGATCAATTCAACCAGGATTTGCCGGTTACAAATGGAAGAAGAATAATCATTACCTTATTGATACTCCGGGTGATCCTAATTTTTGCGGAGACCTTCCATACTCTTTAACAGCGTCAGACGGTGTTATCTTTACCATTGACGCAGTAGACGGCGTCAAGCCTCTTTCCCGCAAAGTATGGGCGGCAGTCGAAAAAGCCGAACTTCCTACCGTAATTTTTATCAATAAAATGGATCGTGATCGAGCGGACTTTGACTTCTCTTTTAACAGCCTGAATTCAGCGCTCGGGATCAGCCCCGTACTGCTCCAGTATCCAATAGGAAGCAAGGAAAATTTTAAAGGCATTGTGGATATGCTTTCCGGCACAGCCTACATGTTTGAAGAAAACGGTAAGATGTCCAAGGGCGAAATCCCTGACGATATCGCAGAAGAAATAGAAATTCTGCGCGAAACCATGATTGAAAACATCGCTGAAAGTGATGAAGAACTCATGGAAAAATACCTCGAAGTAGGCGAACTGACCCCTGACGAAATTACTCAGGGACTCTCCTTAGGTGTAAAAAACCGTACTATTTTCCCTGTCTGCCTAGGTTCAGCGATTGAAAATAAAGGGGGATCTTTCTTACTTGATATGGTTCAGACCTACCTTCCTTCTCCGCTGGAACACCCGGACTGGAAAAGTGAAGACGGCTCAACCAGAGCTTCTGACCCGGATGCACCTGTTGCATGTTTTGTTTTCAAAACTCTGGCAGATCCATTTGCCGGACAGCTCACCCTCTGTCGCGTTCTGTCAGGAACAGTATCCGGTGACCTTACCCTTATCAATCCCGGCAGAGAATCCAAAGAAAGACTCGGCACCATTCAGTTACTTAACGGTAAAGACCAGCGGCCCGTGAAAGACCCCGTCGGCCCCGGTGCAATCATAACCCTTGCCAAACTCAAGGAAACATTCACCGGCGACACTCTATGCGATGAAAAATCTCCTTTTGAAATGATAAAACCGAACGTCGCCCCCCAACTGATAACATTTGCTTTAGCTCCGGCAGAAAAAGGCGAGGAAGATAAAGTTTTCCAAGCTATTATGAAACTGCTTGTTGAAGATATTAATTTGACACTTTCCCGCGACGAAGAATCCGGAGACATTCTTCTTTCCGGCATGGGACAGAATCATATTGAAATTTCAGTAGAAAAAGCTAGGCGTCGCTACAAGACCGATATCATTCTTAAAACACCTAAAGTGCCTTACCGCGAAACAATTAAAGGGTCAGCCGAAGTTCAGGGGCGTTATAAGAAACAATCCGGCGGACGCGGGCAGTTCGGAGATTGCTGGATCAAACTTGAACCTCTGGAAAAAGGTGCAGGCTATGAATTTGTTAATGCAATCGTCGGTGGAGTAATCCCGAAACAATATATTCCTGCCGTGGACAAAGGAGTTCAGGAGAGTGCGGCAAAAGGAATCCTTGCAGGTGCTCCTATCATTGATTTTAAGGTCACCCTTTATGATGGAACATATCACGCTGTGGATTCATCTGAAATGGCTTTCAAAGTTGCAGGTTCAATGGCTTTCAAAAAAGCATGCGAGACTGCGGGAATATCTCTGCTTGAACCTCTTATGAATATACTTGTTGAAGTTCCTGATGAATTCATGGGAGACATTATAGGCGACCTTTCCAGCCGCAGAGGAAAAGTCCTCGGTTCCGGCTCAACATCGGGAGTCACTGAAGTTAAAGCACATGTTCCCATGTCAGAGATACTGCAATACGCACCGGATCTGCGGTCAATGACCGGAGGGCAGGGAACCTTCACAATGGAACTTTCCCACTACGAAGAATGCCCGTCTCAGATAGCAGAAAAAATTATATCAGACCGCGAAAGTCCGGCTGATGCTTAAAATTAGTCTGAATATACTTTAAAATTATAAAGGCCGCTCATTTTTATGAGTGGCCTTTATAGTTTCATGAGGCAACATCGTTACACATTTAACTTTTTACTTTTTAGGATCTGCTCTTGTTTCCCGTGCCAAATTACACTATCAAGTTAATTATCGAAGAGAGCAGAACTCCTGACCGCATAATTAAAAATTAAAAAACATCTTCGCTTTGTAAAAACTATAATTTCTATAAACTTCTAACCCCCAAAAAGCTAACGACTAAAACATGTTAAGACTCATATATTTCTACATATTATTATTACCGCTTACTATTTTTTACTCCCTCGTAATCATTTTTTCAAAAACACAAAAAAATTTCCACTGGAGCGAACGATCCTGGGGAAAGGCCGTACTGGATGCCAGTGGTTGCGAATTTGATGTTGACCTTAGCGCTCTTGATAAAAATCAAACTTACGTTTTTATGGTCAACCATCAGAGTTTTTTCGACATTCCTCTGTTGTTCCATTTTTTGAGCCCTTGGCAGTTCAAATTCGTTGCCAAAAAATCTTTATTTAATTTCCCCATATTCGGACATGCAATGGCAGCAGCAAAACATATTTCAATAGACAGAGACAACAGCAGACAAGGAATGAAAGACATCCAGCATGCTGTTGAAGTAGCAAACAGCGGACACTCTCCGTTAATTTTTCCTGAAGGAACACGTAATCCTGATCCTAATAAACTTCTGCCTTTTAAAATTGGCGGCATGATTCTGGCTTTAAAATGTCAAAAGCCCATAGCTCCTATTTTAATGGTCGGACCGGAAAAAGTTCTGTACAAAGGCAAACTTATCATGAGTCCCTGCCAGAAAATTAGAATTAAAGCTCTCCCCCCCATAGATACTACCAAATATACTTTGAAGGACAGAGAGAAAATAAAAGAAGATTTACAGGAAATTATGAACAAAGCTTATGCGGAGATGAGGCATGAGTGAGCACCAGTTAACGGTATGCCCACTCGGAGGACTTGGAGAAATCGGTCTTAACTGCATGATGCTCAGCACTGAGGAAACTGTCGTTGTTGTTGATTGCGGATTAATCTTTCCCGACAACGCTCTTTTCGGTGTAGATATTGCCATCCCGCGCTTTGACCATATTCTTGCTCTGAAACATCGCCTCAAAGCGATTGTTTTAACGCACGGACACGAAGATCATATCGGAGCTCTGCCGTGGCTTCTTCCTTATATTAATGTACCTGTCTATGGTTCAAAATTTACTCTTGGACTTGTTGAAAACAAACTGAAAGAACACAATCTCATTGATTATATAGATCTGCATGAAGTTAAAGCTCATGATAGAGTTCAGTTCGGTGATTTGTTTTTTAACTTTTTTCCCGTCTGCCATTCTATAGTAGATGGTTTTGCACTCGGGATTGAAACTCCTGTCGGACGAATAATCCACACAGGTGACTTTAAGATCGACCGCACTCCTCTTGACGGACATAAAACAGACCTTGATGGCATCAGCAAATTTTCCGAGCAAGGAGTCACCCTGCTTCTCTCAGACTCAACAAATGTCGAACAGGATGGGCATGCCCTGACTGAAAGAGACATCAAAGGGTCCATGAGAGGAATTTTTGAAGAAGCTGAAGGACGAATTTTAGTTACTCTTTTTTCAAGCCACATCCAGCGCATGCAGGAAATATTCGACCTTGCAGTTGAAACTGACAGAAAAGTCGGAATCAGCGGACGAAGCCTTGCAAGGAATATCGATCTGGCGCGCGATCTGGGGCAACTACATGTTTCATCTTCTACAATTATCGAGATAGAAGACCTGCCGTATTACGACGACCATGAAGTCGTTCTGCTTGTCACAGGCTCGCAAGGGGAACCTCTTGCTGCACTTTCAAGACTGTCGACCGGGGAACATCGCCAGCTCAGGATAAAAAAAGGTGATCTCGTCCTGATGTCTTCCCGCTCCATTCCCGGCAATACAAAAGCCATTACACGGGTCATCAATAGACTCTACAAGCTCGGAGCTGAAGTTCTTCATGAGCAAAAACACGGCATTCATGCATCAGGCCACGCGTACAAAGAAGAACTGCGGACCATGCTTGAAACCGTTAAGCCGAAATATTTCATCCCTGTTCATGGTGAATACAGACATCTGGTCAAGCATTCCAGACTTGCTGTGGAAACAGGAGTTGATCCTGAAAAAGCTTTAGTTATAGAAGACGGCGAGCCTATCACTTTTCTGACTCATGGAATACGTGTTGAAAAGGTTATCCCAGTTCAATGCACACTCGTGGACGGCAAAGGGGTTGGAGATGTCGGACAGACTGTCATTAAAGAACGTCAGCTTTTAGCCGGAGAAGGGCTCGTCATCGTAACCATCGTGATTGACGTTAACACCGGAGAAATTCTCCGA
The DNA here is from genome assembly GCF_900101105.1 of Maridesulfovibrio ferrireducens. NCBI lineage: Bacteria > Pseudomonadati > Thermodesulfobacteriota > Desulfovibrionia > Desulfovibrionales > Desulfovibrionaceae > Maridesulfovibrio > Maridesulfovibrio ferrireducens. Next base: position 16,304 of record NZ_FNGA01000003.1, on the reverse strand, counting down.
GGACCGGAAGTAACATCCAAAGGGTTTGTTTTTGAACAACAATACTCACATCTTCTCGAAGACGCGAAATGCATTATTCTGGATGTTTTTGAAAATATACCTCCGGGACAGACTATTAAATTAAAAGAAAGAATTCGTTCCGCATTACGAAGATTTTTCCGCAAAGTACTAGGCCGTGACCCGGTAGTTATCCCGCTCATTATCACGCTGACCGGAAATGAAGCTCAGGAAATAGACTCCCGATGCGATGTGTAAATAAGTAGTATTTACCCCAAAAGACTTATATGAATTTTATAACAAATTGTGCTACGTTGTCACAATTATAATTAAAAAACAGCTTAAAGGGTTAAAATGAAAGTATTCAGAATTAAACATAACGGGGCTATCTTTTACGCAACATTTGAAGAGGGAGATGTTTTCAAGCCGCTCCTGTCAAAAAATGGTAACCAAAACGCATTTCCGATATCTGAATGCACAATACTTCCGATTGCTGTCCCTTCAAAAATAATATGTGCAGGTCTTAACTATAAAGAACATGCACGTGAACTGAATATGGACCTCCCGGAAGAACCCCTGATATTCCTTAAGCCACCATCCTCAGTAATAGGTAACGGCGGTAAAATCATCATTCCGGCCATGTCCGAACAGGTTGACTATGAAGGCGAACTGGCAATTGTAATAGGTCAGGCCGGGAAAAACATACTGCCTGAAAATGCAGCAAAGCATGTATTCGGATATACTTGCGCCAACGACGTAACGGCTCGAGATCTACAGAAGAAAGATAAACTTTTCGCACGGGCTAAAGGATTTGACACTTTTGCCCCGATAGGCCCCTGTATCGAAACAGCAGTTGCCGATCCTAACTCTTTAACACTGAGAACCAGTGTTAACGGTAAAGTCAGGCAGGAAGGAAATACATCAGATATGATATATAGCCCTTCGGAACTTATCAGTTTTATTTCGCATGTCATGACTCTCACCCCGGGCGATGTTATTTTAACAGGCACCCCGCCGGGAATCGGAACTTTATCAGCTGGAGACTCGGTCGAAGTCGAAATTGAAGGAATAGGAATCTTAACCAATACAGTGGTAAAAGATGAGTCGATCCGGACTCCTGTTCAATAATACGAGGGCTTGGGTAAAAGGGTTAAACCCGACAGTTTCAAACTATTTTTTTTTTGCTCGCACCAAGGGTTGATTTCAAATCAATTTTCCCGTAGTTGTGCGTAGCTAAATTCGCACATTCCGGTCGAATAAGGGTGCTTCACAATTGTTGTGAAGTCTGTTGATGCCGGGATGGAAGAAAAACCCAGGAGAATTATTATGGCATATGTAACTATGAAACAGATGCTGGAAACAGGCGTTCATTTCGGTCACCAGACCCGTAGATGGAATCCAAAAATGCGTCCTTACATCTTCGGCGCACGTAACGGAATCCACATCATGGACCTCCAGCAGACTGTTAAGCTTTTCCGTAAAGCTCACGATTTCATTGCTGACTCTGTCGCAAAAGGTGGAAAAGTTCTTTTCATCGGTACTAAGCGTCAGGCTCAGGAAGCAGTTGCAACTGAAGCTACCCGTGCAGGTATGTTTCATGTAACACATCGCTGGATGGGTGGAACTCTTACCAACTTCCAGACAATCAAACGCCGCATTGATCGCCTTAAAAACCTTGAAGAAATGTTCGAAGACGGTTCCATCAAACGTTTCCCAAAAAAGGAAATCGTAATGATGGGCCGCGAGGTTAAAAAACTTACCCTCGCACTCGGCGGCATTAAAGACCTTAACGGTGCTCCTGCTGTCGCATTCGTCATTGACCCCAAGCGTGAACATATTGCTATTCTCGAATGCCGCAAACTCGGTATCCCTGTAGTTGCTGTTGTTGACTCAAACTGCGACCCGGACATGGTTGATTATATCATCCCCGGTAACGATGACGCTATCCGTGCCATTAAGCTTTTCGCAGCTCACATGGCTGATGCTTGTCTCGAAGGCGCTGCTCGTCGTAAAGAAGACAACGAAATTGCAGAAGAAAAAGTTAAAGCAACTGAAAAAGCTGTTGCTCCTGAAACTAAAGTTGAAGAAGCTAAAGCTGAAGCAACTAAAGCTGCCGCTCCTGAAGCTAAAGCTGAAGCAACTACTCCGGAGGCTGTTTAGTCATGGCTGCTGTTACTGCTCAGATGGTAAAATCCCTGCGCGAAAAAACTGGCGTAGGCATGATGGATTGCAAAAAAGCTCTTGCTGAATGTGATGGAAATGAAGAAAAAGCTATCACATACCTTCGCGAAAAAGGACTTTCAAAGGCAGCTAAAAAAGCTGGCCGTGCTACAAGTGAAGGACTTATCGGTTCTTACATGCACAGCAACGGCAAACTCTCCGCTATCGTTGAAGTTAGATGTGAAACAGACTTTGTTGCTAAATCCGACCAGTTCATTCAGTTGACCAAAGACGTTGCTATGCAGGTTGCTGCAACCAGCCCTCTTTGTGTCAGCCCCGATGAACTTCCTCAGGATATTCTTGAAAAAGAAAAAGCAATTTACCTGCAGCAAGCAATTGCTGAAGGCAAACCTGCTAATATCGCTGAAAAGATCGTCGTTGGACGTATTCAGAAATACTACAAGGAAGTCTGTCTCCTTGAGCAGCCTTTTATTAAGGATGACAAGAAGACAATCAAAGACATCCTGAACGAAACAATCGCTATTCTCGGTGAGAATATGCAAATTGGACGATTTGCCCGCATCAACCTTGCTGAAACAGCAGATGGTGCAGCAGAAGAAGCCGAAGAAGAATAAGACGGAATATAAAACGGGCCGCAAGGCCCGTTTTTTTTGCCCGATTTTTAAAAACTCGGCAGAGCTCTTGCCGAAGGACGAGATTGGTAGAAAACTACTTCCCTATATTGCCTTAAAACCACGCAGGAAACACCCGAACCGGAAGCCAGCACAATCCGGATTTATGGAGATATCAGCGATGGAAAATATTTCAGCTCAAATTCAATACGAACTAACAACCCGTAAGAATTTGAGTTTTTTTAGGGAACAATTTTACCATGCCGAGTTTATTGAAGCAGATTCTCTGTTATCATAAAACTCATACAGATTTTTTAAAGCAATAGTTAATGCTAACCGGAAGCATTAGCGGGGAACTCTTTCCCTCTGCTCAGAATTAGGCTTATCCGGATCTGCTTCTACTCATAACCGGACAAAGTCCGCGGAAAAACGGGGTAAACTATGGACAAATTGCACTATTCACGAGTAATGATCAAACTCAGCGGTGAAGCTCTCGCCGGAGATCAGCAATTCGGTATTGAGCCAGCAGCAATCAGCAAATTCTGTGGAGAAATTGCAGCTGTAGCCAAAACCGGAGTACAGGTCGCTTTGGTTATCGGCGGAGGTAATATTTTTAGAGGTTTATCCGCTTCCGCTAAAGGAATGGATAGATCTTCAGCCGATTACATGGGAATGCTTGCAACTGTCATGAATGCCCTTGCTGTTCAAGACGCACTGGAAAAACTCGACTGTGACACACGAGTATTATCCGCAATTCCAATGCAGGCTGTTGCCGAACCATATGTCCGCCGCAGAGCGATTCGCCATCTTGAAAAAGGACGCGTAGTTATTTGTGCTGCCGGAACCGGAAACCCCTTTTTCACAACGGATACAGCCGCGGCTCTTAGAGCAATGGAATTAAAAGCTGAAGCTATTATCAAAGCTACCAAAGTTGACGGTGTCTACGATAAAGACCCTATGAAACATTCAGATGCAGTAAAATTTGAATCTATCACCTATATTGAAACTCTTGAGAAAAGACTCGGGGTTATGGATTCCACAGCTATTTCATTAGCTATGGATAACAACCTGCCCATCATTGTCTTTAACCTTTTTGAAGAAGGAAACATCACAAGGGTAGTTAAAGGTGAAAAGATCGGAACAATAGTCCATGGAGGAAATAATGATTAAAGAAGTTATGTCAGATGGCATTAAAAGAATGGAAGGCGCTCTAACCAGTCTCAGTGGAGACTTTGTTAGACTCCGCACAGGAAGAGCTTCAACCGGACTGATTGATCATATTATGGTCGATTATTATGGAACTCCTACTCCAATCAACCAAGTGGCTTCAGTAGCTGTACCGGACTCCCGTACCATTACTATTCAGCCGTGGGATAAAGGAGCTTTTGCTCTGATTGATAAAGCTCTGCTTAAATCAGACTTGGGCTTGAACCCTGTTAACGACGGAAAAGTTATTCGTATCTGCATTCCGCCTTTGACAGAAGAACGCCGTAAAGAACTCGTCAAGGTCGCTAAAAAATTCACTGAAGATTCCAAAATAGCCATCCGCAATGTCCGCCGCGACTTGAACGACAGCTTTAAAAAATTGGAAAAAGATAAAGACATCAGTGAAGACGATTTGCATAAATCTCAGGATGATGTGCAAAAACTTACAGATGAATTCATCAAAAAATGTGATGAACTCTTTTTAGCAAAAGAAAAGGAAATTCTGGAAATATAACATAATGATGCCCCGACATTTAGCCATCATAATGGATGGTAACGGTAGATGGGCAAAGGCTCGTGATCTGTCGCGCAGCGAAGGTCATAAAGCCGGCACTGAAGCAGCGAAAGCTATTGTCACCCAATGTCGCAGACTCGGCATTAAGCATCTGACTCTTTACACCTTCTCCAAGGAAAACTGGGCCAGACCTAAGGATGAAATAGCTCAACTCTTCAACCTGCTGACAGTTTTTTTGAAAACTGAACTGGTTAACCTGTGTGAACAGGATATACGCCTTAAAATTTTAGGTGAACTTTCAGAGTTTCCCTTCGGCGTAAAGCAGGTTGTTGCCCATACCATAAAAAAGACTCAGCATTGTAGCTCGATGACATTAAACCTTGCATTGAATTATTCAGGCAGGGATGAATTAGTGCGGGCTTGTAGAAAAATGATATCTTCGGGACTGAGAGAAGATCAGGTAACCGTTGAAACCCTTTCTGATAATTTATATACAGCCGGGCAACCGGACCCTGATTTAATTATCCGCACCAGCGGAGAAAAACGGCTTTCTAACTATCTATTGTTTCAGGCCGCATACTCCGAACTGTATTTTACTGATATTTACTGGCCGGACTTTAATTCAGAGGAACTGGATAAGGCCCTGGCAGAATTCACTAAAAGACAGCGTAGATTTGGTAAAACCGGCGAACAAGTGTAAATATATACCTTAAATATAAGGTTTATAGCCCCTCACAGTTTAAAAACTATGAGGGGCTTTTTCTTTTATAAAAACTATCCTCAAGACTTAAAAAAAAACTACACCTCTTTATTTTATTCATAAAATATGCGAAATTAAAAGCCAATCTAGGAAGATTTTTTTACATTTAGATTTTCTTTATAAAGCCTACCGTAACTATAAAACAGATCTTTTCGGGGAGATTTTTTTATGTGTTTAAAAATATTGACCAGCATGATAATTTCTTTCAGCCTAATTTGTTCCGGTTGCATTCCCCAGCAAAAACCTTCACCTCAAAACTCAATTCAGAGCCAAACAGCAACGCAGACTGTAATAATTACACCTATAGTAACAGGTACCGCTGTTTTAAAAAGTAATGTACGAGAAAAAGCGGCTTCAGAATCGCCTGTAGTGGATATTTTGCCGAAAGGAACTCAAGTTGAACTCATCGGTAAACAAAAAAACTGGTATCGAGTTAAACGCACAGATAATTCTAAATCTCCTGGCTACGTCTTCCACAAGCTCATTAATCTTGATTTTGAAAACTACCTAGGAACAAGAGGGAGAAACAAAGAAGCTGTATCAATCCACAACTCCCCGTCAACACACTCAAAAACAGCTTTGGAATTAGCACCGAATACTGAATTTGACATCTTGGGTGTCGAAAATAATTTTTACAAAATTAGAGGCGATTATTTTGAAGGGTTTGTAATTGCAGAACTATGCGTTGCCGACCCCGAAAACCCAATCGCAAAAACTGAAACAATCAGTCGCAGCTCTTCAACCGGCACTAAATCCAAAACGATATACAGCACAACTTCAACGACTCAAAAAAAACCCACGACAACCTACAATTCTTCTCCCCACCCCAAAAAAACAACTAAAAGAACAACACAAAGTTCAAACAATGCCCTGAATCTTTTCGGAGCTTTTGCGGCGGCTCTGACCGGAACAGCCCCCGACCGAAGAACTTCGACTCAGGTAAAAAGTGAGGATGATGCTTTAAAAGAAATTCTTAAATCCGTGAGTACTTCAAAAGAACTTGCTAAAAAAACTGTAGAAATCAGAGAACAGATGCTTCGTGCACTAAATGAGACCAGAGCTCTTCAGTCACTTGTCGGTGCTACAGTTTCCACCATGAATCAAAATTATAAAACAGCAATAGATACAGCTCAAGGTGTATGCTCAACAGGGATGGAAAAAATTTCTATCAAGGCATTTATTAATGACTTATCTTACGAGCCGACAAATTCAATTGAAGGCGCTTCCGTAAAAATAGCTGAAAATGCTAAAATGCTCAGCAGCTTGGAAAGACAGATTAAGGTTGAAGCTGATTCCTTCTCTAAACTTAATGCGAGTCAGATTCAAAATATGGACTCAATAATTAAATCATTTTCAAATAACCTTCATGCGTCAAATGCAATGTATGATTTCAGTATTGATAAATCCGGCAACGTTATTCTCGGGATAGACAGAGCCGTTAACGCTTACGAAGAAAAATCCGGCCCACTGACTGTGGAAGCTACCAAACAGATTGGAATTCTTACTATTTCTGGAACTCAACTAGTAGCGCAAATCAGTAACGCTCAATCTAATCCAGTACAAGCGCTCACTGTTCTGCCACGCATGATGGAAATACAAGAAGAGTTATCTGATTTGACCACCCTGCTTTCTGACTTCAAAAATGATTACGATTACATTGAAAAAAATTCAGCTCTTATTGCTAAACAAGGGGCCGACATAAGTAGAATTATTATGACAGCCCGTCGCAAAAACACTCAGATAACAACAACACTTGAGTCTTATTACGAAAAAAAATTAGCACTCAGCAAAAGATTAAAAGATTCTTATTCGCGCCAGACTCAGGAAGGATTTAAGATGGTGGAAAAGAAAGCTGACTCTGTAGCATTGGCAGAAGATCTTCTTGATTAACTAAAAAAGACCAAAGAGGTTAACATGAAAAAAATTACACTTATTATTCTATGTATGGCTACAATGTTACTTCTCGTCAGCTGTGGATTCAAAAACGCTGACACAGCCCGAAACTCGATGCGTGATGTGAACAGTTCCGCAGGTGAACTAAAAAATGAAACGGAATCATCACAGCAGTGTACCGAAGAACTGAAAGAAAAGGAAAAAAGTGATTCAATAGAAGAGCACAAGTGGTAAGAGTATGACTCGTAAACTATGCTATGTCCTTGCTCTGCTTTGTATTTTGCTACCCTCCTCGCAGGTTCAGGCAAAAGATCTCTATTTAATGGCTCCAGCCATCGGCAAAGTTAAAAACAAAGAAAAGGACAGGCATAAAGATGAGCTGAACAAGATTCTTAGTAATAAAGATTTCAAAAAAGAACTTAGAAAAGGCATTTTAGGATTTCTGAAAAGAGCCGCCATCAAAAACGATGGCATCAACATCAAACGAGCGGGTTTCGATACTAAATTCGATGCCGGGGCCATCCTGATTCCATTATTATTTGTAGATAATGTTATCTCATTTGTTGATGAATTTGGTTCTGCGGAACAAAATCTCTATAAGGGAACTGTTTATATCGGCATAAATTTTCTAATTTTTCAAGCTGAATCCGAATCCCTTGTATACTCTGTCCCGTTGATCGTGTCTGTTCCCTATTTAAACAAGACAAAAAGTTTCAGTCTTGAACCTCTTGCCGGGCAGATACGCTCAGCAATAGTGACCTTCTTTACTGACCGCAAAACACTTAAACCGAATGCACATGAATCACTGGTGAACTGCCTTGCAGACATGGAGTATCTTTTTACAACAAAAACATGTTCCGTTTCCGGCATAAACATTTCGCAAGGAACTCTCAAAAGAATTGAAAATTCAAAAAAATATTCTGCTCTCGCGGAGATGCTTACAGCACAGGCTCTCTCCGAAGAACATCTTGTACTACCCGCGAAATCAAGATTTCCGGCTATACGCAGAGGTCTTCATGCCGCAGTGTCTATGTTCGGAGTATCATTTCAACAAGGGACCGAAAAAGGTTTCTCTGAACGCGACAATGTCTATCAGACAAAAATGCGTATGCCTAAACCGGAAATTAAGTATACGCTGACCATCAAAACCGGAGTGAAAGACGTGGATCTAGGTCCATACACTGAGCGCAATTACACCACAGCTTGTTACCTCGAAGGCGGAGGAGATAAAATTAAATGTATAAAAGGGATACAAATACCCGTTTCCAAAAGACACACCAAAGTCTCGGACGTACATTTCTACAACAGCCTGATCAATGCTTTGTCAGACATTGATTCATGCACACGCTAAGGAACATCTTTTATGAAAAAAACACGCTTTGTCATATTCAACATTACTTTCATACTGCTGCTATTCACTGCATCATGCGCTTTTAGCGGACAGGACGGCTTCAAGGTTTATGAAAAATCCGGCAAACCGACTATTGTTTTTTCCTTGGTGCCTAGAATAAAAAATGAAAATCTTTCACTCCAAGAATGCGATAATCTCATTCGAAACCTGAATAAATCCCTGCAACAAGAATTTAATGAAGCTGGATTTGAAACCCACAGGGACAGAATGATCACGGGATTTCTTTTAGATTCATGCAAAAGATCCTACGCCACGCAACAACAAACCGTAACAGAAGATGAAATTATCGCCATTGCACGGGATAACGCGGTTGATTACGTAGTTATCGGGCTTTCAGAAATTTCTATCACCTTTGATGAAGATTACGAGCAGTACACAGCTCTTGTCGATATCAATGGAGATTTTCTCGGAGTTGAAAATGATCCCCCGGTTTCATATGCAATGAATCTTACAGGTGAATACATGCATCCTGATAAGGATCGGCTCATAAAACTTGCCCTGATCGACATCTCCAGAAAAATTTCCAGACTCAGAACAATCGATACAGTGCTGAAACACTGGGAACGCAACGCTAAGAAAAAATAGCTGATTCTGATATTTATGATTATAAACCGGGCTTGCTTTTAAAAAGACAGCCCGGTTTATTTTATGCGAAATTACACAATAAATATTATGGGAAAAATTTCAAAATTCCGCCGGCGTGTAGAGCATTCAGAGCAATTGCTATTCCTGCAACCATAACGAGCCCTGCACTTACAACTGGCAAATTTTCAATCCATCGGCGTGAACCTGCGAACTTCTCAGATAATTTTGAAGCCTTAACCGTTAAAATTCCGATAAAAATAAGTACGGCAGCAAGACCGAGACTAAATGCCGAGATCAACATAAGCCCGAAGGCAATACGCCCCAATGCAACCGCCGCAAGCAATACAACAAGAGCAGTAGGACAAGGAACCATACCTCCCGCAATTCCAAGGCTTAACATGGACCACCACGATAACGATTCACTTCCCTCTTTCGACTCATGATCATGATGGTGATGATGTCCATGCAAAGCTCGTTTCGCAAGCATCAGATAACCCACCAAAAAAACCAGACCTCCTGAAAAAGCTCCTAGCCAAGGATACAGATCACCCGGCAAAAAATACCTTGATAGTAATAAAGCTATCAATCCTAGCACGATAACACTGGCGACATGGGTAATGGTAACAATTATGCCCAGAGTAAAAGCATCTTTAATTTTGCCACTACGACCGATCAAATAGGCCGCAACCATAGCCTTACCATGTCCGGGACTTAAAGCGTGACCCATTCCTAAAACGAATGCCAGTCCGAGAGCAAACAAAGCCGCTCCGGTTCCTAAATTTTCTCTTGAAAGATATTCCCGCAAAGCAGCCTGACTTGAATCTTCCTTCGGTTCCGGCGCAAGCCCCTTATCTGAACCAGGATTATTGCCGGAATTCAGAATAGATTTAGATCTCTCATCGCCTGTTGCAACACTTGTAAAAATAAAGTTCAAAGTTCTAGAATTAGCGGAGGTAGCAACTTTGCTGACACTCGGATCTGCCTGAACAAACCACTTCAGCCATTTAAGCTCTCCGGCCTTAAAATTATTATCTGAAACTTTTAGTTCATGACTCTCTGAATTATCCTCAATCGCAACGGAATAAATCATATTTGCTCGCAAACCATTATTATATCCTCCGGTCGCTGGTGCTACGGAGTCATAATAAAGATCCATAACAACAGGCTTACCGTCTAAAATAACTTCTATATTCGGATACAGAATTTTATGAATTGCCCGCGCCAGCTCAGCTTCTTCCGAAGAAGTAACTTTACCATCACGATCAGAATCAGGAACAAGCGTTGCTGTTATGGATGGTCCAATAGCCGTTCTATAAATGATTAAAATACGTGTCCCTTCATTCTGAATAGTAGTCTCTTGCACAACCTCGCCAAGCGGATGCGCTGAAAGCGAAAAAGGAGCCAGACACATAACAAATAGCACAACACTCAACCAAACAAATCTCATTTAATTTGAACCTCATTTTTATCGCTAATATATGAAATCAAACATAACAGAATAATTAAAAAGAAACGAACTGCGTTTAACTGACAAGTCAATAGATAAGTAACTCATTATCAACCACAATAGTACACCAGAGAACTCTGACGAATACCCTTGACAGCTTTGTACCTCAAAGCTATACCTCGTAAAACATGACCAACGGTCATTTTGTGACCATCGGCCGCAACAATGTTTGTGGAGAAAGCCAAATGGCTAGAAAACAACAAGAAAAATCTAAACAAACCAAAAAAGAATTAATGGATTCTGCCGAAGAACTTTTCGGATTAAAAGGATTCATAGCAACAACTGTAGCCGAAATTACAACTCATGCAGGCTATTCAAAAGGAAGCTTTTACCGGCACTGGGTGAGCAAGGATAAACTGTTCTTAGAAATAGTTGAAAACAAACTCGCAGCATATCGAAGCTCAAGAGATAACCGGCTGGATGAAGCTCAAAGTCTTGAAGAAGTCATGCACATTATCTGGGATTTTTTGGAAATAATTGTACGCGATTATAATTGGGCAAAAGTTTTTCTCGAATTTACAGTCTATGCCTCACGCATCCCGGAATTACGTGATGATTTAGGCCTCAGTCAATATCGATTATCTGAAACAGTTTTTGCGAACTTGGTCGGAAAATTCATTGAAACAGACTACCCGCCTGAAAAATTAGGTGCATTCAACACCGTTCTTTTTGAGGGCTTCATGGTTCAGAATGCTCTTGAAACCGGAATTGTAAATTTGAAAGATGTTCGCGAGGCAGCTGTTACTCTTGCTTTAGCAAATGGACTTAAAAAAAATTAGCAGCTTAAATTTAAAGACAACCGCTCTTCATGGAGAAATCATGAAAAAAATACTCTTTTCGATCATAGCCTTAGTCATCGGCTTTTCCGCACTGCCGCTATCAGCGAATGCAGAAACCATCACCCTCACCTACTCGAATTTTTTCCCGCCTACCCACGTTCAGTCGAAACTTGCTCAGGCATGGTGTGATGAAGTTGAAAAACGTACAGACGGCCAAGTTCGAGTCTCTTACTTCCCGGGTGGAACTCTCACCAAAGCGAAGCAGTGTTATGATGGTGTTGTTGAAGGCATCTCCGACATCGGGCTTTCAGCTCTCGCATATTCACGCGGACGTTTCCCCGCAATGGCTGCCGTTGATCTTCCATTAGGTTATAAATCCGGCGCGGCAGCAACAAAAGTCGCCAACGAAGTATTCGAAAAATTTACACCAAAAGAATTTGACGATGTTGCCCCCATGTACTTCCATGCACATGGCCCCGGACTGCTTTTCACTGCAAAAAACCAAGTAAAGACTTTAGAAGATATAAATGGATTAAAATTACGCGGCACAGGCAACTCTGGAAAATTAATCAAAACTCTCGGCGGCGCACCTGTCGCGATGTCCATGCCGGACTCTTATCAGGCCATTCGTAAAGGCGTTGTAAGCGGCGGGATGTATCCGATGGAAAGCAATAAAGGGTGGAAAATGGCAGAAGTCGTTGATTATTGCACACTTGATTTCCCTGTTGCATACACTACAACCTTTTTTGTTGTTATGAACAAAAGCAAATGGAACTCAATCCCAACTGACCTTCAGCAAATTATCACTGAGATCAACAAAGAATGGGCTGTTAAACATGGTCAGGCTTGGGATGAAAGTGATGCAGCCGGTAAAGAATTCTTTGTTTCTAAAGGCGGAAAGTTCATCACTATGAGCGAATCTGAAGGCAATATTTGGAAAGAAAAAGCTTCCCCAATGATGACAGAATACATCAAAAAGACTGACAGCAAGGGACTGAAGGGAAAAGAAATCCTCGATTTCACAGTAAGTTCACTCGCAAAATGCAATAGCAAATAAAGCATTCTCATATAAGAAAGTTATATTATTTTAAAGAAATAAAAGTTCAAGACCGCACACCATTAATGTGAGGTCTTGAACTTTTTTACAGAATAAAGAACATAAAGCCTTCCACGTTTATAACGGAGAAACCTGTGAGCGAATTAAAAATTTCAACCTTTGTTAACAAGCTTGAGGGCGTACTGAAAAATATTGCAGCCTTTTGCCTTATCAGCATGGCACTGCTGACGGGGGCAGACATTATATCCCGTGGAGCATTTGGCTCTCCTATTTTCGGGGTTGAAGAAATCGTTGCGGTGTTAGCGGTGTTAACCATCGGCCTTGCTCTGGGATACACCCATTCGCAGAAAAGTAATATCGGTGTGGAATTCTTAGTCAGCAAATTTAATAAAAAACTCCGCCATAATATTCGCTGTGGAACCAATATTACAAGCGCTATACTTTTCGGAGTGGTTACGTGGAGACTGGTTCTTTACGCTCAAAGCCTAAAAGCCGCGGGTGAAGTTACCATGACTCTGGAATTGCCCACCTATATGATAATCTACGCGCTCTCGTTCGGATTTGCCTGCTTCACTCTGACTCTACTTAAAGAAGTAGCCGAACATCTTCTGGGGGAAAAGTAATATGGAACCGAGTACTGCCGGAATCATCGGAGTTCTAGTAATGCTGGCACTTTTTCTAACCCGCATGCCAGTTGCCTATGTAATGACACTCGTGGGTTTTAGCGGATTTTCAATCCTCATATCTATGAAAGGAGGATTGAATTTATTATCCAGAAGCTTTTACGACTCATTTTCTTCATACAGTCTAGCTACAATTCCTCTTTTTATTTTAATGGGGCAGCTTGCTTTCAATAGCGGCATAAGCCGCAAGCTCTACCGGGCAGCTTACCATTTCCTCGGAAATATTCAGGGCGGATTAGCAATGGCAACAGTGGCCGCATGTACTGCCTTCGGAGCTGTCTGCGGCTCAAGTCCGGCCACAGCGGCTACAATGGCGACTGTTGGTATCCCTGAAATGAAACGATATGGATATGCAAATTCCCTCGCAGCTGGCTCAGTAGCATCAGGCGGAGGACTTGGAATGATAATGCCGCCTAGTGTAGTTCTTATCGTTTACGGTGTTCTGACCGAGCAATCTATCGGCGCGCTGTTCATGGCAGGAATAATTCCATCATTTGTTCTTACCGTACTTTTTATTATCGCAATAGCTATTCAGTGTCACAAAAATCCTGATCTCGGCCCTAAAGGTGAAACATTCACTTTTGTTGAGAAGATGCGCTCACTTGTCGGACTTGCTGACACTTTCGCAATATTCGGGTTGGTAATCGGCGGCATGTTTTATGGATTTTTCACTCCGAACGAATCTGCCGCAGTCGGTGTTCTTGGTATCCTCGCTCTTGGAATCATCAAACGACAGCTGACATGGCAGGCTTTTGTGAATTCTCTTCACGAAACACTACGAACATCCTGCATGGTTCTTCTGCTAGTAGCCGGAGCTGTTATATTTGGTAAGTTTTTAGCTGTTTCAAGAATCCCTTTCAATGTGGCAGAATGGACAGCGTCGTTTGACCTGCATCCACTTATCATCATGACCATGATCCTTAGCATATATTTCATAGGCGGATGTTTCATGGATGCTCTCGCCCTGATAATGCTCACAATCCCTGTTTTTTATCCTGTAGTAATGGCACTTGGATTTGACCCGATCTGGTTCGGAATAATCATCGTTCTGGTAACACAGATAGGAGTTATCACTCCGCCAGTTGGAATTAATGTCTATGTAGTTTACGGAATGGCGCAAAAGTTTGAACCATCAATTACTCTTGAAGAAATATTTAAGGGAACCATTCCATTCCTACTAGCTATAATAGTTGGACTTATTCTGTTCGCTATCTTCCCGCAAATTATTTTGTTTTTGCCGGAAGCTATGTATTAAAGACAAAAACCAGCAGCACGGTTCATTAACCGCTTAGAATAAAAACAAAAGGGTTTCTCACTTCAAATGAGAAACCCTTTTTTAATGCTTAATCGAAAAAACTTTACAACAAAAAACCCGGTACATAAAATATGTACCGGGTTTTTCTAAAAAAAAAGTCCTTGCGACGACCTAGTTTCCCACCAGCTACCTGGCAGTATCATCGGCGATGGAGGTCTTAACTTCCGAGTTCGGAAAGGGATCGGGTGTGGCCCCTCCTCAATGGTCACAAGGACAAATATCAAAAATATTTGTAATCACCATGAAGGTGTTTTTCTTAAAGAACGCATCTTGCTGAAGCAAGAGAGCAATAACTATAGAAAGCGCTGCACTCTGTCAATAACTATAAAATATTCTTTGAAAACAAATCCTCTTAATCACTATAAGACACCTGATTACGTCCACTGTCTTTGGCATCATACAACATCTTGTCAGCAACAAGGACCATTTCATCTAAAGAAGGCATCATCGTGGAGCAAACACCGATACTTACTGTTACAAAAATTTCATGCTCACCCACTTTTATGATTTTATTATCGATGTCATCCTTAACACTGTCAAAGACATGCTTAATTTCCTCAGGCTTCATATCTGCACACAACAAACAAAATTCATCGCCACCGTAGCGAGACACAACATCTCCCTTACGAAAACGACTAGCCAACAAATCAGCAACATCTTTAATGACTTCATCCCCGACAATATGACCATAAGTGTCATTACAATTTTTAAACTCGTCAATATCGATCATGGCAGCCACCATAGTAGCCCCGCTGCGCTGCTGCTGAGAAAAAAGCTTTTCACCAAATTTAAAAAATGAACGCCTGTTGCAAATTCCGGTAAGATAGTCGATCTCAGACATTTCTTTTATTGTGCTGATATACTCGGAATTTTCAATATTATGAGAGACTCGGCAGTAAAATTCTTCAACAAGAAACGGTTTATGAATATAATCATTAGCCCCGGCTTTCAAAAAATAAGCTGAAGTGGTAGCCCCGCCAACCCCGGACAACCCAATTATAGGAAGAGCTGACTTTGAAAATTTACGACGAATCTCTTTTACAAGAGTCAAGCCATCCATTATCGGCATATAATGATCAGCAATGACGAGACGAATCTCATTATCAGAATTAATCAAATCCAAGCCCTCTTGCCCGTTCACAGCTTCGATAACCTGAAAATTGCAGACATCGAGTAAGGCTCGACAAAGATTTCGGCTAGTACTGGAATCATCTACGACAAGAACCTTGGTATTAATATTCTTTCTAAGCCTGTCCACTAAATTTATGACATGCTCAATGTTTCCGAAATTTTCCTTGGGTACATAGTCAACAATACGTTTGGCCCACATGATATCACGTAGATCATCACTAAGTTCCCCAGTAAACACAATAGATGGTATATTCTTGCTTACAACCAGATCAACAATCTCTCCGTTGGGAGCATCAGGTAAGTTAATATCCAGCAAGGCTGCAAAAAATTCACATTCATTATTATTAAGAAATTCTTCAGCACTAGCGTAATCACCAAACACTAAACTTTCAACGTTCAGACTAGATTTTATGCATCTTTTAAGAATACCAGAAAAAGTCA
Source organism: Maridesulfovibrio ferrireducens (assembly GCF_900101105.1). NCBI lineage: Bacteria > Pseudomonadati > Thermodesulfobacteriota > Desulfovibrionia > Desulfovibrionales > Desulfovibrionaceae > Maridesulfovibrio > Maridesulfovibrio ferrireducens. The sequence continues at coordinate 233 of NZ_FNGA01000003.1, read as the reverse complement.
TGCTATCTTCGACTATAAGAACTTTCATAGGCCGAGAAGAGCACTCAATTATTTTTTTAGCCATAACTCCCCTGTATAGTACTATTGAAAACACGCAAACTATACACTCAAAAACATTCAATCACAAATAAAAGAACATACCATAAAAATATATTACCGACATTTTGCGCCTTCGCCCCCCCCCCAATCGACGCACGCAAAAAGACCCGTACATTAACATGTACGGGTCTTTT